>CAVYXS010000155.1:0-15597 GCA_963772205.1 uncultured cyanobacterium | reverse complement strand
GGTTCAGGGTTTTTGGGAGATTCTTTCTGGGAGGGATGGGAAATATCAACTTTTGGATCAACAAAAAAAGTTTGACACTTTTGCTGCTGGGGACAAATTTCGCACAAATGAGACTGGGTTGTCGGTGGTGGTGGGTTGGGATTTGGAGATTCCCAAGACAGCCATTCTTGCATCTGTAATAATTTGTAGGGAATCAACTGATGGACTGTATTTTCTAGCTGTTCCCAAGAATATTTATATTCTTTAAACTCAGGTAAAACACAATAAACTGCTGAATCTACTGGAACTTTTTTCTGTTGATGCAGCATATAACTATAAAGAGAAACCTGGGCTAATTGCGCCGCTGGATCTACAGACTGATAGGTTTTAAATTCAATTACGCACAATCGCTTTATTTCAAAATTATAGACTAAGCAATCAAATTCTCCTGCTACTCGTTGCTGTGTACCATTAGCAAGATTAAAATAATGCTCAATGCTACGTTCTTGAGATACAAAAGTGTTACTAATAACTGTTTCAGCATTGCAATAGCGCCTATTGATTACCAGTAATTCCGCAAAGCGTTTAATTAGTCCTTGCAATCCCTGCCAAACTAGTAGAAGTGCAGGTGCTTTGTTGACATCTTTTTTAGTTACTTCTTGTAGATAAGGAGCAAATTCTATTTTATAAAATATTTGCTGTATTTTAGATGCAACTTCCTCTACCTTTAGCTGTGTTGTGGCTGGCTTGAATAAATCTTTAATTTCTGGTTCAATAAGCGCTAGCTTAACTAAATCATCTGCTAATTTATGAAAGGGATTACCAATGCCATTAATAGTATTTTTGGGTTGAAAGATTGCTTTATCCCCAAATTTATGATTAAGATAAAACAAACGGGGACACTCAAAAGCAACTCTAACTTTTGTCACAGTTAAAGAGGAATTTTCGGATTTATCTGTTGGCTGCTTTGAGCTTTTATTCACCATAGTAAAAATAGTACTTATAGTTTCAGGCTGAGATATTTCTAGTAAGCGACGATGGACAGCAGCTAAATAAACTGTATCCATCGCCGCATATTGTATCTGCTTATCGCTAAGGGGACGCTTTCCCCAATCGCTTCCCTGTTCTTCTGTGTCTACATCAGAAAAATCACAGAGTTCGGCGGCTAAAGTTTTGAGTTTTAAATTGGAAACCTGCAGGCGTTGACGGGTAATTTTTCGAGCTAGTTGTAAAGTGCAAGTTACATTTTGAGCTAGCTGTCCTCCTAAATACTTTACGTCAAAGCTAGCATTATGAAAAATCTTTACAATATGGGGATTAACCATAATTTGGTTAATAAAATATGCAGCCAAATCATTTTTATCTAAAACATCTAGAATATAAACACATGCACTTTTGCAGTCTGGAGGATAAGTCAACACCTGAATCAGCGATAATTTAGGATAATAAGTACTCCAATTAGCAATTTCTGTATCAAGCCATAGGGTTTGAGCCGTTGCTAACTTGGATATTAATTCTCGAATTTTTGCCGCTTCTGTCAGGTATTGCATTGGCTAAAATGTCAATCATTAAGTAACTAAACGAATTAATTGGTCTTGTAACTTAGCTTTGGGGTCAATAAGTTTAACCTTATTTTCGTCACATAATTCTTGAATCAACTGTTTGATTTGTGAATTTTGTACAGTAGAAAATTGATGTTCAGCTTCTCTAATTAAAGCTGCAACTCCCATAAAGCCTTGGGTTGTAATTAAATTAAACAAGAACTCTCTAACTGGCTTTAAATCTGGTTCAGTATGTCCATTACCATTATCATGTTCTGTTTTAGGAACAATCCCTAAATCTTGCAATAAAATACACTTTTGCAAAATATTGGATTCGCGGATTAAAGATTGCAGTTTCTGTAAATCAATAGTTTTACCTGCTAGCACCAATTCCTGAGCCAGTGCAGAATTCACTAAGCTTTGATATGTTGCCAAATAATGAACAGAAGGCAGACTAGGTTTTATATGATGATGATTGGTATGTGTGAAAATCTGTTGATAGATTTGATTTCCTGCAAGTTTTGGTGTTCCTATTCCTCCAATCCGAATCAAGTAAAGGGTTTGAAAGATATTTTTCTGAATAACTGTTTGACAAGCATTCATAATGTTGAAAAAGCTCATCATGCTTGCATCTTCCGTCCAAACTATTGCTATCCGTTCGCGCTTACCAGATTTTTGATAACTCAAGGAATAGCTAGCAAACTTTCCAGCTAAGAGTTTAGGTTTAATTTCGTTGATTTGTAATGCAACAAGTGCTGCTTGCAACATCTGTATTAAGTCAGGCGATGATATTAGAGAAATTTTGGTGAATTTTTCCTGGTTTTTTTTATATTCTTTCTGCCATAGCAATTGAAATTCTGCTTGTTTTTTATCTTGATTTTTATCAGAATCCTCATCTTCTTTACTCTGTATTGAACTGAGTTTTATAGTACCATTTGCTGTTTTTTTTATTGTAATAACTGTGTTTACAATATCATTATTTACTGATGGAACTTGTAAAAGTTTATATTTTTGATATTCATTACGACCCAGAATTAATGTGTTCCTGGGCATAGTTCTACCACCAGGGTAATGTTGCTCTAATAGTTTTCGAGTTAATGGAAAAATTGGAGAATTAGGCTGTGGATTAGCTTGTTTATGAAGTGGTTGCAACTGATAAGCCCAGAGAGCCTCTGCTTGTTCTAGAGTAATATGCCTTAACTGAATTGTTTTATGAATTCCAGCTTTATCGGCTGGTTGAATTCGGTCAATATTCCGCCTCCAGGTACTAGTAATAACACTAATAATGACTAATAAATTTTTTAGACCATCACCATGAATAGTTGTATTTACATTAAAAAAAGGTTGTATATCGAGGAAACCATCTGGCAGCAGAGGCATAGTATCTAAATTGTCAAAGCATAAAACTATTGGTTGGGTTTGTATAGAAATCCTGCCAAAGTTTGCCAAAATATTTTTAGCTGCATCTTCTGTATCAATGCAATGTTTAATTTTTAATTCTTGCATTGATTCTTCACTTAAGTCATCTCCACGCAACCATTCACAAGCTAAGTCATATAATTCTGGATTGGTAAGATCATGCAACACTCCAAAAAAAACGTCAGGGTTATAAATACCGACTTTTTTATAAGTATCCTTGAGATGTTTTATAAACCTTTTCCGATCACTTTGCAATATTTGCCAAATAGAATCATCAAAAAAACGCTGTTTTATGTTGCGTTTTGTAAATGCAGATAAACTTTTGAGCCATAGCATTAACTGCGAATTTTGCTCACCATCTGGCACTTGAATTAAGCTATCAACCGTAGAACGTAAAATATGACGCCAGATATTATTACTATCAGCCCAGTTGCAGAGTATATAGGCAAAAAAAGCTTTAGAGTTGAGGGTGCGCTTAAGACGACCTAGTAAATGACTTTTGCCTGATCCAGAGTCACCTGCAAGTAAAACTGTGCGGCTAATATTATCTGTAGCTACTAAGTTAAGTAATTTTTCAATCTCAGTTATTGCATCTTGATGAATTGAATCAACTGTGAGTGTACCATCTTGTGTATCACTCCAGAAATTCATGGGTTTCAATTTCATCTGGTCAAAAGGGTTGACTTCGCGTTTAATAATTTCTTTAATTTCCGTCATAATTCAACTTGAGTGGGAGGAGGAACTGATGTGGGAGCAAAAATTACCAGAAGGATTAATTGTTCACTGCAATAAAAAACAGAGAACCGCCGATATTTTGAGGAATACCAGCATCAATTTGTTCAGGAGTATAGGCGCTTACTTCTTGCAAAGAACTCAAGTCAATTTGGTCATTCTTCTGCAATCGATACAACGCCTGATCTAATTCATCCCGTGACAAGGGGGGTTGTAACTTTTGCCGCAGATGAAAGATTGGTAAATAATTCTCTGTGCCCAATTCTTTGTCTAATTTTTCGATAATTTGTAAAATTTCTTCATCAGTGATGTTGATAATCCTTTCAGCGTCGGCAACCGCCTCTGGAAGTGGTAAGGTAGATGCTAGTTGTGACTTCAACCCTAAAGTCTTGCGTAAGAACCGTAGGTAATTACCCAGCAGTTCCAAGCTGATCACTGGGTTAGAGCCTTTGTTGGGACTATAATCATCCCGCAATTCCGTAATTCCTCTTTCAGTCAGCCAAACTTCAGCTTTATTTCTTTTAAGTTTTATTTCAGCTTCAATCAACCCCTTTTCACTGAGGGTTTTCAAAATCGCGTCGCGTTCAGCAGCTTTGGGCGAGGTGATTTTGCTGGGGGCGATTTTACCAGCAGCTTTACTGATCTTCTCCAGCACCTTCAGTTCTTTGTCTGTGATGGGTACTTGGCTGGGATCTTTCAGGACAGTTTCGATCTGAACCAGAAATTTTGACAGTGGCAATCTCACGGGTATAGTCTACCAGTTCGAGTTTGCCCAAACTTAGACAAATTTTGTTTTTCTCACTTTTAAAAACATCGAAAGCGCTTGCACTCAAGCTGGAGCGATAATTGGGAAATCCCAACAGCTTTAAGAGGAACTTTAACTCATTACTTTCCATACGGGTAATCTTGCCTGTATCTTATTCAGGACTACTCTAGCTTGAATGGCAAAAATTTACACACCTTTCATATGGTAGCATTTGTAAAAATGACTAAGTAAGGTTTAGCAATCGCATATTCACTTTTTCCAGATATGGCAGTTTTTTAATACCTGCACTTTCCGCCATACATCTAAATTAAAAATAAAAAGGTGGTCAGGTATTTCAACCTCACGAATTTCCATTCCTGGAGCTTTATTTCTAAGTTTTGCTGCGAATAATCAACCAAGGCCTTGCGCCCCTACACATAAGGGCTATAATTTTTTATCGTTTATGGTCAACAGTCAACCATTAACAACATTTCTTAATATTGGCGTGGCGTATAAACCGAAATACTTCCATCGCTGCGCCTAATTGTCCTCGTTTTGCTGGAACCAACCAGAATAACTGTCCGCATATCAGCGACATCTGGCGCTAACTCTTCCAGAGTAATCACCTTGACTGTCTGTCCTACTCTACCAATATTCCGTCCTAACACAACCGGAGTCTCAGGGCTTCTATATCTTAGTAAAATATCTCTCGCTTCTGCTAGTTGCCAAGTACGCTCCTTAGAAACCGGATTGTAGAAAGCCATGACAAAATCAGCTTCCGCCGCTGCGGTAATTCGTTGTGCGATAATTGACCAAGGCTTCAAAATATCAGAGAGAGAAATGACACAAAAGTCATGACCAAGAGGCGCACCAATGGTAGCTGCAGCGGCTTGCATAGCGGAGATTCCCGGTGCAACATGAATGTCGATGCTGTCCCATTCAGGCTTGTTATGGCAATCAACCACCTCAAAAATCGCTGCAGCCATTGCGTAAATACCGGGGTCTCCTGAAGAAACAACAGCTACATATCGCCCCTCGGCTGCTAAATCCAGTGCGATCGCCGCCCGTGCTAATTCTTCCCGGTTATCAGACTCATGGCGTTGCTTCCCATCACCCAGAGAACCGACTAAATCCAGGTAGGTTTTGTACCCCACTAAATCTGTTGCATCCTTGAGAATTTCCTTCACTTCTGGAGACATCCACCGCGATCCACCAGGACCGGTACCAATGACTGCTAATCGCCCCCGTGGCTGACCGATGGTGTTGGGGTCGATGGGGTGAGGGGAGATGGAGAGGTGGGGAGATGGGGAGGTGGGGAGATGGGAAGGTGGGGTGTAACCTTGTTCTTTGAGGCTTTCTAGCTGATTTGGGGTAAAGAACCTTGCAGGCACATTCAAGGCGCTAGCAACCGCGTGGATGGCTGGATTTGCGGCGGCGGTGATGGGTGCAAATATCCCAGCCACTGATGGAGGGGCTATTTCTGCATCTGCGAGTAGTTGTCTGACTAAATTTATCGCTTCATTCCCCTCAGTGCCACTCATGCCAATTGCCACAGTTGCTGGGTGATAAACTAAACAATTGGGAGTGGGAGTCACCAAGCGTTCAGTAATTTTGATGGTCAATTCCCCATCAGCGTCTATAGGTAGTTGACTATCACTCAACCACGGCGCTGTTCCCTCTAACTTCACTTTTGCGCCAGCTAGCAAATCAGAGATAAATGTCTTCGCATCATCTGGATTAGCTAAATAATAACCAGGGGGAGGAGACAACAGGGCGGTGCGAAAACGCAAGTCGCCGGTAGTCGTAATGGCTGCTTGGACATTTAGCGCCTCAGCAATGCGCCGTGCTAAATCGTTCACCCCATTCAATCCACCCAAAAGCGGGACAACAGCGCTACCATCTTCAGCCACAGCGATAACAGGCGGTTCCTGGCGTTTATCAGAGATTAAGGGCGCTAGGGTTCTGATGAGAATACCTGCAGCACAAATCCCAATTAGGGGCGTTCCTTGGGCGAACAATTCCCGCAAGGTGTCGCCGAAATTCGTGAAACTAATATCTACTTCGGTGGTGCGACTCGCTAAACCGTATAGGGTAGCCCCTGGTAGGACGCTGGTGATTTGGCGTGCTACTGATAGACTATTCTGACCTAATACGACAATGGCGGGTGCAGGCTTCATGAGTTAATATTATAGCGATTTTTAGATAATTGAACTTTTTACAGCAATTTTCAGTTAATTGAACCACAGATCCTCGTAGGGGCACAGCAGTGCTCATACGTGTCAACTTAAGTTCAAACGCTTACCCGACATACATTGTACCCCACCCCTTAATCCCCTCCCCGCTTGCGGGGAGGGGAGACTTTGACGTAAGTCAAAGGCGGGGTGGGGTAACGCGGATCTTGTGAGTAGGAGAGTAAATTCAAAATCACGTTTTAACAAGGGTTTCGCGTTAAGTTGACACCACTGAGCAGTGCTGTACCCCTACCGCGTGGTCTATTTACTCATAATTGCTGTTTAGTCGGGATGATAATCATGGCGAAATAAGGTACTTCGGCTGGATCAACTTCATCAAGGGATATTATACGTTGTCTTGCGGTCGTCGCCCGTTCTATATATTTAGCACGTGATGCCAGTCCTAGCTGATGCAAGATATCCCGCACTTTGGTAAAATGACGACCGAGTTTGATAATTGCGGCGGCGTTGGCGGTCAATAGTTGTGTTGTCAATTCTTCTGCTGGTAATGGGGCTGGGAGGACTTTCAGCACATCGTTGTAGTAGGTGAATGGTACGCCTAAGGCTACGGGACAAGCCATGAGTGAGGAAATTCCGGGGACAACTTCGGTTTCGTATTTGTCAGATAAGCGTGTGAATAAGTACATGAAGGAGCCGTAGAAAAACGGGTCTCCTTCACACACTACCACTACATCTCTCCCGGCGGCGAGGTGCTGGGCGATGGGTTCAATTTCTTTGTCGTAAATCGACTTGGCTTTTTCTGGTTCTAGGGCGCGGGGGAGGTGATACTGTACCTCTATTTGATTACCTGGTAGATACTGGGCGATGATTCCCCTAGCAATACTATCGCGGTCTGTCGCCGATTGATAGGCAATTACAGGGGCAGCTTGCAATAGCCGTAGCGCCTTTAAGGTCAATAGTTCTGGATCACCAGGCCCGACGCCAATTCCATAAAGACGACCGCCGCTTTTGTTACTCATTCTACCTCCGTTGCTAGGGCGTTGACTGCAGCAGCGGCGATCGCACTCCCGCCGCGCCGTCCATGTAATGTTAAAAATGGTACATCTCGGCTATCTTGTGCCAATGCAGCTTTGGACTCCGCCGCACCGACGAAACCAACGGGAAACCCTAAGATAACCGCTGGTTTGGGCGCCCCTTGATCGAGCATTTCCAGCAGGCGGAATAGGGCTGTGGGGGCGTTTCCAATGGCTACTACTGCTCCTGGTAAGTGCGATCGCCATAATTCTAAAGCGGCTGCTGATCTAGTAGTACCCAATTTCTGGGCGAATTCTGGTACTGTCGGTTCGTTGAGGGTGCAGATTACTTGGTTATTTGCGGGTAAACGTTTTCTGGTAATTCCTTCTGCAACCATGCGACAATCGCACAGAATGCTAGCTCCCGCGGCTAGGGCTGTCCTTCCAGATTGCACCGCTGTTGGTGAATATCCTATATCAGTGACAATATCCGTCATTCCACAGGAATGAATGAGCCTGACTACTACTTTTGCTACATCTTGTGGCAATACTTCCAAGTTCGCCTCGGCGCGGATGATGGCGAAAGAATTACGATATATTTCATTGGCATCTCGAATGTAGTCGGGCATGGTATGAGTTGAGGGTCAAGGGTTAAGGCTTCGTAGTCAGGACTTTAGTCCTGAAAGCAGCACTAAAGTGCTTACTACGGAATTATTTACACTGACGTTTCTCTATTTTCTGTGAATGGTCAAACAAACGCTTTAAGTCTGCGATCGCATATCGATTGGCAAATTCCCCAAAGGATTCTTCAGCTACCATACGTTTATTTTGATAAACTTTTAACATCCGCTCTATCAATGCTGGTACTTCTGCAAAAATCACTGACTGGTAGAGTAGGCGTCCGAATTTTTGCTCTTTGTCACCATCACCAACATAAACGTTATAGCTTTCCTCCGTTGTATTGTTGAGATCTAACCCCCCTACTCCCCCTTCCCTTGTAGGGAATTGGGGTTTCAAAGCCTCTCCCCTCGCAGGGGAGAGGTTTGGAGAGAGGTATTTTTCCTCAACGCTGACACCGAGCAAAGCAATATCACTTTTGCTATGCTGGGCGCAGGATTTAGCACAGCCGCTGAAGTGTATATTAACTGGACACTCTAAGGTAATATGAGTTTGAATATACTCTGCTAATGCTAATGCGTGATTTTTGGTGTCAGTTGCAGAAGCTGCACATCCTCTATTCCCAGAACAGGCAACTAATGCGGTGTGAATATTGCTGACTGCACAATCTAATCCTAAAACAGCGATTTCGTTTTGCACATCGATAAGCCATTCCTGGGGAATATCGGTGAGGAGCAAATTCTGCCAAGGCGTGAGTCTGAGATTACCACGTCCATATTTTTCTGCCACATCAGCTAAACCCCGAATTTGGTAAGTTTCTAAACGACCAAGGGGTAAAACTACGCCGATATAATATAAACCTAGCTGACGTTGGCGATGAATGCCGATATGCTGATATAGCGTTTCCCGACCTAGTGCGGTACACTCTTTTGGGCACGGCATTGCCGTGCCCCTACAACTTACTGCAACATCTTTATATTGATGACGAGAACACAGGGGGAAGGGTAGATGTTGCTGAACTGCTTGGAGATAATTTTCACAACCTATATTATGCAATAACTCTTGCAACCGCAGTTTGCGTTTTCTGCTGGGGTCGTTATGCTGGAGATAGACAGTAGCCAAAGCTGCTAAAACTGGTAAGCATTCCTCTGGCGCTCAACAAAATTCCCATATCGGTTGGTGGTTTTCCTTTCGCACCGACACTCAAATACAGGCGAAAGAAAACACTACCGTCAACTAAGACGGCGACAAAGGCGATATCATTTAGGCGATCGCCCACTGAAACTATTCCACCACCATCAAAGCAAACACTAAATTTTGCCGATAGTCCTGATAACTCAGGATGTGCGACGATATAATTATCCCAGCTTTGGACAAAGGGACGGGTGTCAATCAATTCCTGACGATCAATACCAGCGGTGGGACTGGTCATAATATTGCGGATGTGGTCTACAGTAGTATTGCCAGAACCTAAACCCAATTCCTGTAGACGCTTTAAGATTTCAGCATTTATGAGCGTGCGAATTTCCCGCAGTTGGAGGTTAGCGCGATTAGTTATATTAACATAACCACCGCCAAACTCATCTGCAAAGTTGGCGATCGCATGGCACTGTTTACTATTAATCATCCCTCCTGGTATTCTGATGCGAGACAAGATACCATCTTGGGCAGGTGTGGCGTAAAACAAGCCTGGACAGGCACTAAAACTAGACAGCAAAAACAGAACTCCTTCCCTGTGCGACGCAGGTACTAGATGGTTACTAAACCTGAGAGTTGGCATTCTGACTTGGGCAATCCCATTACAGCTGCGGCACAGTCCCGGAATTTCACCGGAGTTTCCCAACTCTGTGTTTTATCAATTTACCATTATTTAAGCAATTCTTTATTGGGTTAAAAGCATCAAACCAAATCAATTAAGGCCTTTGCGGAGAGTATGTATCAAATCACACCCAAAATCTTAACTTTTGTAGAATTTGCCGACTGGAAACCTAATGAAGGGCGCTATGAACTACATAATGGGGTAATTGTGGAAATGGCACAACCGTCTGGCGATCACGAAGATATTACGAGTTTTCTCGCTGAGAACATCACAGCAGAGTATCTTCGCTTAAACTTACCATACCGGATACCGAAAACAGTTTTGGTTAAACCGCCATCTAGTGAATCGGGTTATTCTCCAGACGTTTTGGTATTTAATCGTCCTAATTTGATCAATGAACCACTGTGGAAAGCCGCATCTACTGTTACTCAAAGCGCATCAATTCCACTGGTGATTGAGGTGGTGAGTAGCAATTGGCGAGATGATTATTTAACCAAGGTGAGGGAATATGTTCGCGTAGCGTCTCGAAGAGAGGAGATTGGCATTCTTGAATATTGGATAGTAGACTATTTGGCTTTGGGCGGTAGACGTTATATAGGCAACCCCAAACTACCAACTGTTTCTATTTACTCATTGGTTGATGATGAATATCAGGTGACTCAGTTTCAAGGCAATGATCTGATTATATCACCAACATTTAGAGAATTGAATTTAACTGCAAAAGAGATTTTTCAAGTCGGGACTTTAGATTAGTTGCACGATCTACCGCCGGAATAGGCGATCAAACATTTTGAGAACTCAATATGCACGTAGCCAACGGCTGGCGTAGCGATCGCTTACTTGATTTACCAAAATGAGTGCGTGATCTACCGAAATGAGTAGGTAATATGCGCCATCGCTTACTCGATTTACCAAAATGAGTGCGTGATCTACCGAAATGAGTCAGCAATCAGGCAAAATGAGAACGCAATATGCTATAGCGATTATCGGTTGAGTCCAATACACTCGCAAGGGCACGGCACTGCCGTGCCCCTACACCCGACGAGATAATTTTGTATTGCATCCAACTGAGAACCGCTATATTTTGCTTAGTGCAAGATTATGATGTGAATTTACTCTTGTTGCAGAATGTAACAGAAGCGACTAATAGCAGGTTGACTCTTCTGTTCTCGATCTCCGGACTGAGATCATCCGTATTCTGTTTTCTCGATAGGTAATGATGGCTTGAGATTGCTCAAAGTCTGGTTATGATTATTGTACATATCCTATCCCCCCGGATGGGATAATATATATTCAGGGAAAGTATAGATATCTTTCCTAGTTACTGCATCTCTCCATTCTGGTTATATTGAGGAACTCATTGTGGTTGCCACGCCGGAAAAAACACAACACACCCACGAGCATCTATCAGCTAAAGATCGTGTAGCCGTATTGCTTATGGGCTACGGCGAAGTCGAAAGCTATGAAGATTTTGCTAACTATAACGAACAGGCTTTAAATCTACTCACAGCAAAATTTGCACCAGTCCCTACTTGGATTTATCCGCCCCTAGCCAAGCTTTTGGCGTTGTTTGATCGCCATGAGTGGGGACACACACACCACGATTTTATCTCCCCACACAACGCGATTTTTGAGCAACAACGTGCTGGGATTGAGCATGATTTGCAACACAAGTGGGGGGAAGGCGTCAAAGTCTTCAAAGCTTTCAACTTCTGCGCCCCCTTCTTACCTAACCAAGTCTTGGCGGAAATTAAAAACCAAGGCTTTGAAAAAATTCTGATTTATCCTTTACTGGTGGTTGATTCTATCTTTACCAGTGGAATTGCGGTTGAGCAAGTTAACAATGCTTTTGCCGAATTAGCTGATGGTAATGAACATTGGGTAAAAGGACTGCGATATATTCCTTCTTTCTTCAACGAGCCAGCCTACATCAATTTAATGGCTCGTCTAGTAGAAGAGAAAATTAACGGCGATATAGCAGCAGCTTACCTACCTTCTCAAATCGGCATTGTGCTGATGAACCACGGATGTCCCCATAAAGCTAAAGGCTTTACCTCTGGGATTACCGAAAGTCAAGCGCTGTACGACTTGGTACGTGATAAGTTGATTAACCGCTATCCTTTAATTTCTGTAGGTTGGCTCAATCATGATACACCCCTAATTGAATGGACTCTGCCTAATGCCGAGCAAGCTGCTAATAACTTGATTCAATTGGGTGCAAAAGTGGTAATTTTTATGCCTATTGGCTTTGCCACAGAAAACCACGAAACTCTATTAGATGTCCACCATATCATCCATGCTTTAGAGAAAAAGCATCCCCAAGTGGACTATGTGCAAATGGCTTGTGTCAACGACAATCCCGAATTTTTAGCAATGGCTGCTGAATGGGCGAATGCTCATATTGCTGAGTTGCTCTCAGAAGAAGCCACCACTGTTAATCCCCAGTTAGCTAATCAACATCATCACCATCATCATTAGGTGAATCGTAGAGTGGGCAAAATTTTGCCCACTTTTAGGGTGAGCGATAAATCGCTTTTTTAGGACTAAAGTCCTGACTACGAATCATTGTTGCTTTGTTGGACTACTACTATAGAAAAGCCTGGATGCTTAGATTTCAGCAAGTTTCATGTGGGTACTAATTCACCTGGACGCAACTTCGACCACTTACCGGTTTCTTGCTTAAAGCTCAGACAACCGACAACATCCCATTCCATCTCAATTATATCATCGAGTGTGCGAATGTTAACGTTAATCGAAGGTTCATTGGGATCAAAATCTGGTGCTTCGGTCAAGTGAGGCTGTTGGTGCTGCGTTTCTACGGCATGATAGGTTACACAGTCTGTCTACATAGTGGCAGTTCACACAAATACACATAATAGAACCAACTCCAGAGGCCTTTATTGTTAATGTAGCTTAAGCTAACCTTATATTCATTAGTTGCTGGGTTGATTTTTATTACGATGGATCTTTCTGCTGTTTCTCATCTAGCGCCCGAAACTTGGCCTTTTAGCCTGGAATTATTACCACAACCAGCATACATGGTAGGTGGTGCTGTGCGAGATGCGATTCTTGGCAGAAGTCGGGAATATCTGGATCTGGATTTTGTGATACCATCAAATGCGGTGAAGATAGCCAGAGCGATCGCACATCATTATCAAGCTGGTTTTGTTTTACTCGATCGCGAACGACAAATAGCCCGTGTGGTATTTCCTCACGCTACTGTTGACATTGCCCAGCAAGAAGGCGCTAGTCTAGAAACTGACTTGCATAGACGTGATTTTACAGTCAATGCGATCGCCTATAATCCCCATACCCAAGAATTTATCGATCCTCTCCAAGGCTATGCGGACTTGCAAGGGCGAGTTTTGAGAATGGTATCACCTGCCAATCTCAAAGACGATCCTTTACGATTAATGCGGGCATATCGTCAAGCCGCGCAACTCGATTTTACTATTGACCCAGCTACCCAGGCAACTATTCGTGATTTGGCTGCACATATCACCCAAGTTGCAGCCGAAAGAGTGCGTGTAGAAATTGGCTATCTCTTAGCCAGTCCCCAAGGTACTCCTTGGCTCAAAACTGCTGGGGAAGATGGTTTACTTGCGCCGTTATTCAAAAATGCCACAGCCGAAAGCTACAAAAAACTCGCAGCAGTTGATGCAGCAGCTTGCTTACTTGCAAACACCTGGCCAGAAATCGGGGTGGAACTGCAAACATCTCTGCGCGATACTATCAAAACCACTTGGTTAGCTATTGCCAAACTTGCTTGTCTTGTCCACCCAAATCCAGAATTAGCGGAAATAGAGCTGCAAGAATTAACCTACAGCCGGGCGGAAATTCGCGGTGTAACCACTGCCCTCAAACTGTTGCCGCAGTTTAAAAAATCCCATCTTTCTATCCGGGAACAGTATTTTTTCTTCCAAGAAATCGGGATTGTATTTGCTGCGACAGCAGCATTGGCCTTGGCTCGTGATAATCTGGTAGGGGAGATGTCTGGCGATAAGCTGTTAGAAAGCTACTTACCCTTGATCTGCCGCTACCTTAACCCTGATGATCTGGTCGCTCATCCCGCTCAATTATTGAGTGGGAGAGATCTAATTATAGCATTAAATATTCCGGCTTCGCCAGTAGTGGGCAAATTGTTGAGCGAAATTGGCATCGCCCAAGCTGAGGGGAAAGTTTCTACAGCATGTGAGGCAATCGCATTTGCCCGTCAGTTACTAGAAAGATGAACGGGCATGGGGCAATTCAATTTTGGATACTTCTCTTCTTAGGCTGCGCCTTAAGCTCCGCTATGCCGCAGGCTTTACGACAAGCTCAGTACAAGTTTTAGATTTGCAATTTTGGATTCGACAATCTAAAATTCCTAGGGCATAGGGCATGGTGACTATCTCTCCCCTATCTCCCCATCTTCCGAATACTATTGCCTGTAATTAAAACCGTCTTTCATACTCAACAACTGCACGACTATCATCAAAGAAATTTGTGGAAGCACGCACACGCACTCCGTCGTTAATTCGATAATTAATACCCCATTGAAAGGGGTCATTTGTTGTGAGAATTTTGATACTAGAAAGCGAAAATTTGTTAGAAATATCAACCCCAGCTTCTAGAGCTAATTCTACACTAGAATTGCTCCTGCTTGCTTGCGGCTTATCAGAAAGAATGGTAGGAAATAGTCGCAGTTCACTTAAGCCAAAGGCATTACCAATCTGGTTAAAAGCTCCTTGAAAGTTGTTAAATACAGCCGAGCCGGCGATATTAATTAATCCCAAGGTACTGTCACCGCGTCCTTCAGTATCAATAAATCCACCGCCTAAAAGTGCTACAATTTGTGTTTGGCTGCGTGCGGGACTGCTTGTCAATTCTAGATTGTCATTTAGTTTGCTGGCGGGGCCTTTGATAGCGGCTTCGACGCGAATGGTTTCTAAGGCTGATAATCCGCCTGTGGAATTTAGTTTATTGATGTCATTAGTCTGAATTCCGTCGAGTACCTTAGCAAATAGCCGAATATCTAAATTCGGATCACGGGGTTGATTTTCGTTAAAAGTTGCAGTGTGTTTATAGCCAGAGACAAGCTTAAATTGGGTTGTAAATAAATTCACTCCACCGCTTTCTAGCTGAATAGTACCGGCGGGTACTGGCTGAGTTAAGGGTCCGTTGACTATCAGGCTCCCTTTGGCTTTAAAATTAAGAATTGGTGGACGGGTAATTTCGACATTTTTTCCTAACTCCAACTCTAAGTTACTAAATTTAGTCATGGAATCGCCAACATCAGTTTTATCCTCTTTATTAGCTGCGATGCTGGTAAGGTTGAGATTGGTAGTTGATGCATTATTGGTGTTGGCAGACTCTGATAGCAATACTTTACCATTAAATAACTGTACTTTACCGCTAATTACTGGCTGTAGGGCTGAACCCGTAATCTGCAAATTACCGCTAGCGCCACCTTGATACAGTCCTTTGAGATTCAAAGCTAATTTATTGAGGTTGACAGTGAGGGAATTATCGATTGTTGTTTCTTCGTCGTCGAAGATGG
>CAVYXS010000154.1:0-25180 GCA_963772205.1 uncultured cyanobacterium | reverse complement strand
TCGATAAAGTCATCGTGCAAAATAGCATTAATACCCTGAATGTATTGGGTGTATTGCTATTAGCAGTAGGAATATTTGAAGTAATTCTGACAACACTGCGGACTTACTTATTTGTTGACACCACCAACCGGATTGATATGGGTTTGGGTTCACAAATAATTGACCATTTATTCCGTCTACCACTACGATATTTTGAACGCCGTCCTGTAGGTGAACTGTCCACACGCATCAACGAATTAGAAAATATCCGCCAATTTCTCACAGGTACTGCTTTAACAGTGGGTTTAGATGCAGTATTTTCGGTGGTTTATATCATCGTGATGCTGTTTTACAGTTGGCAACTTACCTTGGTAGGTTTAGGAACAATTCCCATCTTTATTATTATTACTTTAATTGCCTCTCCTACTGTGAGTAGACAATTACGTGCCAAATCCGAACGCAACGCCGAAACTCAATCTTATTTAGTTGAGGTGATGTCGGGAATACAAACAGTGAAAGCGCAAAGTATTGAATTGCGATCGCGCTTTTCTTGGCAAGAGCGTTATGCGCGTTATGTAGCAGCAGGGTTTAAAACAGTTGTCACTTCTACCCTTGCCAATTCTACCAGCGATTTTCTCAACAAACTTAGTAGCTTGCTGGTGTTGTGGGTAGGAGCTTATCTGGTACTTCAACAAGAATTAACATTAGGGGAATTAATTGCTTTTAGGATTATTTCCGGTTACGTTACAGGGCCTATATTGCGCTTGGCTAAAATCTGGCAAAACTTCCAAGAAACAGCCTTATCTCTAGAGCGTTTAAGTGATATTGTCGATACACCACAAGAAGGAGAAACAGATCGCGATAACATTCCTCTACCTGCAATTCTCGGCGCAGTCAAATATGAAAATGTTTCCTTCCGATTTGCCAACAGTGGACCCCTACAACTTTCCAGTGTCAATCTCGAAGTCCCATCGGGGAAATTTGTCGGCATTGTGGGACAAAGTGGATCTGGTAAAAGTACGATGATGAAACTGCTGCTCAGACTTTATGATACAGAGTCGGGCAGGATTTTAATTGATGGTTACGATATTTCTAAAGTAGAACTATATTCCCTAAGACGACAAATTGGCGTAGTACCCCAAGATCCACTGTTATTTGATGGGACTGTACAGGAAAATATCGCCCTGACAAACCCTGATGCGACAACAGAGGAAATTATCATCGCCGCTCGGATTGCAGTTGCCCACGATTTTATCATGAACTTGCCCAACGGTTATAATACGCGAGTCGGTGAAAGGGGTGCAGGACTTTCGGGTGGACAACGCCAAAGAATTGCGATCGCTCGTTCGATTTTACAACGACCAAAATTATTAGTTTTAGACGAAGCAACTAGCGCTTTAGATTATCCCACAGAGCGTCAAGTCTGCCTGAACTTAGCCCAGGATTTCCAGGGAAGCACAGTATTTTTCATTACTCACCGTCTCAACACCGTCAGTCATGCAGATCTCATCGTCGTTATGGACAATGGGAGGATTATAGAACAAGGAAGCCATCAAGAATTAATGGCAGCTAAAGGTCATTATTACTACCTTTATAACCAACAAGAAGTTAATTTATAAATAGTTGTCATCATCAAAAAGTTTTTCCAGCCAGACTGTCAACAGTTATCAATACATAGGTTGATAACTGTTCACTGATTACCAATTATCAATCGTCAACCTAAAACATAAAATTGCTATGACTCAACTAAATGGGAATACCTTCAATAACAACAATGGCAACGGCAAGCAAAATAATAAAGCTAAGGTAGATTCACAATTAGTTGCACTTGGGCGTACATCTTCTCAAGGGAAGTTACTTAACTTAAAAGATGATAACTTTGAGCAAGCTATTGTCCTGCGTCAATCTCCAGTTTGGTCACGCACCATTATGGTGACACTGATGTTCTTAGCCATTTTTGGAGTGGCTTGGGCTTGTATGGCTAAAATCGAGCAAGTAGTACCAGCAACTGGTCAATTAAAGCCAGAAGGAACGGTAAAGGAAGTTCAAGCTCCTGTGAATGGAGTGGTGAAAGCCCTTTATGTTAAAGATGGACAAACGGTAAAAGCCGGAGATTTGCTGTTAACTTTTAATTCCGTAGCCACAATTGCAGAATTAAATTCTTTAAATAAAATTCGTGCTGCATTAATTCGAGAAAATGAAATTTATCGTCGGTTGATGGGAGCTAGTTCTGGTCTAGCGGCGGAACGAGAATATTTGCGCGGTAACTTACCACAAGAAGCTGTATTTTTGCTAAAAAGTCGAGCAAGATTAGTTGCAGACAATGAAATATTACGGACTCAATTGCAAAAATTTGGTACAGATAATGCACTAGAAAAGGATGAACAAGAACGTCTAAAAATTGCCAAAAGAGAATTAGATTCTCGTGCATCTTCAGCACAACTAGAAATTGAAAAAATCAAAAAGCAGCTGACTCAAACTGAAATAAAACGAAAGGATAGTCAAGCAAGTTTAGTTATTCAAGCAAACATTTTAAATAAACTCAAACCATTAGCAGAAGAAGGTGGTATTTCTCAAATTCAATTTCTCAGTCAGCAAGAAAAAGTACAAAATGTCGGGGCGGAAATTGCTCAATCATTGGAAGAAGAAAAACGCCTAAAGTTTGATATTCAAAAAGCGGGACAACAGTTAACCAATACAGTAGCTGTTTCCGATAAAGGTATTTCCGAAAAAATATCTGAGAATAAACAGCGAATTGCTGAAATCGATAGCCAATTCATGAAAATTGTGCTGGATAATGAACAACGTTTAGCAGATACCAATAGCAAAATTTCTCAAACCCAATTAAATATCAAATACCAAGAACTCCGCGCCCCTGTAGGGGGGACAATTTTCGATTTACAAGCCAAACACCCTGGATTTGTAGCTAACTCCACCCAAAAACTTTTGCAAATTGTGCCCAGTGAAAACTTCATAGCTGAAGTGTTTATTACTAACAAAGATATTGGTTTTGTTCGCAAAAATATGAAAGTTGATGTCAGAATTGACTCTTTTCCTTACAGTGAATTTGGCGATATTAAAGGAGAAGTCATCGACATTGGATCAGATGCTTTACCACCAGATCAAACACATCAATTTTATCGATTTGCGGCACGTATTCGGTTACATAAACAATATCTAATGATTAATGACAAAAAGGTAGTTTTGCAGTCAGGTATGTCACTCACAGCTAATATTAAAATCCGCGAAGAACGGACAGTAATTAGTTTATTTACTGAGTTATTTACTAAGCAAGTTGATAGTCTTAAGGAGGTGCGGTAACAAATACTCAGTAGGCAATATAAGAATTATATTTAATTTCTGAAAAAAATATCAGTCTTACACATTCGGGTTTTGTAAGGCACAGCCTAGCCTATAGCGTTTCTCGCCAAGCGTGAGGTATACCCGTAGGGGCACGGCATTGCCGTGCCCTTACACCGCTATAAGTGGATTTCAAAAATTAAATAGTAATCCTATATCTTACCTCTGTTTCGGTGCAAATATGAGGTAAGTTCCTCCCAGTCCTTCTACAATTGTACGAGTATTGGCAACCATCATTTTCTGATATGTTCCCGCTTCACTTTTGGGTTCGCCAAGTTCATCAACATAAAGTTCTCTTTTTGAAACTTTGACATTTGCTTCTCTTGCTACAGACTGAATCAACTTGGGATTAATCGTCGTTTCTGCAAAAATTGTTTGCACTTTAGCCTCTTGAATATTTGTTACCAAATTTTTGATTCGTCTATCTGTAGGCTGTTGTTCTGTATTAATACCTTGCAAAGACCCTGCTAATGACAAACCATAAGCATTGGCATAATAACCCAATCCATCATGGGTGGTAACTAACTTGCGTTGATTGGTGGGTATACTATTAACTCTTAGCTTGATCCAATTATCCAATTTCGTGAGTTCATTTTTGATTTTTTTCGTCTTACCGTTATAAGATTTAACATTACTGGGTGCTAATTTTTCTAAATTGCGGTTAATGACTTCCACCATCTTGATAGCATTTTTAGCATCGTGCCAAATATGAGGATCGGTGACTCTTTTCCCACCTTGCTGAAACTGTTGTGGCTGAGTAAGAGCAAGTTGAGCAACAGCTATTTTGGGCGCAGAATTTTTAGTTTCTCTAATTATTTCAATTAAACGTGGTTCAAAATTGTAACCATTATAGAGAATTAAATTAGCTCGCTCAATGGCTTGGCGATCTGACGGTGTGGGTTGATAAAGATGCGGATCTGTACCAGGAGAAATTAAGCAAGTAAGGTTAATTGTTTTCCCGGCTATTTGTTTAGTTAAGTCACACAGTACGCTTGTAGTTGCTACGACTTGGGGAAGATTAACATTTAACCTTTGAGTCTGAATAAATGATGTTTTTGCAGCTTGATTTCCACACCCAACAAATCCAATCGATAGGGCGAGAATGGCAGCACTAAAAAAAATATTTGCATGTGTTTTTTTCGACATCAGTCATTACCTCTATGTGAAGTGTGGTAATGATGGCGCATATTGCTCATACGGAATTTTGTTGCCAACCGAGTTGTGAATCTAAGGCAATTGTAGCTGTGGTTTGGCAATATGTGGGAATATCCAATTTAGGCGATTTTGTGAAGTGTGCGCCTTGAACAAATTAGGAGTGAGGAATTAGAAGTTAGAAATTTTTTCTGATAAGATGCACGAAAATTTAAAATTAATCAAGACACAGCATTGCTGTGTCTTTATAACTCGTAACTGGAATTGAATTAAAATTCAGCAGATGGTAACTTTCCTTGCAGCATCTCAAACTTAGACTTAACACAATTACCGCAATTGCAGCCAAGATGATCTATGAGCGAGTCAGATGCTTGATTCAAATTTGGCATTATCAATTGGGGAATTGATTCTACGGATGCTACAGTGATGATGTGTGTAGCCGCTGTAGATTTGAGACTGGAAGCCTGGACAGGATTAACTAGCCAGAGCATAGATGCTAGAAATACAGGACAAGCAAGCAAAATTAGTTTCGCTAAATTCATAATTCACACTTAGATACTTCTGGTGATATAGCATAGCCAATTTATTCGCTAGATTCAACCTAGTACCGTGCGGCGTAAATACGCCTACCATTTCTCAAGACTGCAAATGATGATTGTTTCAAGGTTCATAATGGTGGGTTTATTTCCGCCATGCTGTACTAGTACAGTGCGGCATAAATAAACCACCCATTCCAAATCAATGAAACGCTTACGGTACAGTAATTACGAATTACGAATTACGCCTTGCGGTACTAGTACCGCAAGGCGTAAATACACATACCATTTTTAAGCCTTGCGAGCAATCAAATTTTCGTGGCTTTTAATGGCCTGCTTATTTCCGCCAAGCTGTACTAGTAGTCTGTCTGATTAATTTTGAGGGGTATGTAGTAAGCACTTTAGTGCTTTAATGAGCGATTTATCGCTTTTTTAGGACTAAAGTCCTATTATCGCTTTTTTAGGACTAAAGTCCTAACTACGAACCAAGCATTGCCAGACTACTAAGTTGTTGGGGTAAAAGTGCCCAAATTAACTCTGTGATATATTTGACCAAATGAGTAATTCGCCTTGTTCACCGCCTGCAGCTAGTAGTTTACCTTGGGGATGCCAAGCTAGGGAAGAAAACCCTGCTGAAGCACCTGTGAGAATTTGGGATACCTCCTGTGATTCTTTCCACAAACACAGCCAGCCATCAGCAGCGGTAGAAGCGAGAAGAAAGCTTTGGGGTGCAAAAGCGATCGCCGAAATCACATCCACATGATTAGTTAACACTCGTGCTTCCCATCCCTGGGAATCATCTTCTAGTTTTTCCCAAACCACAATGCCTTCAACGCTGGAGGATGCTAAGATAGGCGCACCTAATTCCGTGGTAGCTTGTGACCATGCTAGGTGGCGAATTTTGCCAGGGAAGCCACGCATTACCCAAGGGTCGGGATTATCCCATTGTAAAACGGTGATACTGCGATCCATATTGCCAGAAGCCAAAAATTGGCCATCGGGCGACCAAGCCATTGCTACACTGACTGTAGGCATCGATAAAATATATGGTTCTTCATCCCAATCTTGAGTATTCCAAACCTTGACTCCCTGATAACCACTAATCGCCAAATACTCTCCATCTGGGCGCCAATCAATCCCCAATACTGAAGAGTTTTCAAAATTGAGGGTGACGAAAACTTCACGGCTATCAGCATCCCATATTTGAACATAACGCCCCAAACTAAAAGCCAGTTGGTTACTGGTGCGACTCCAAGCTAACTTGTCTACCCAAGCGGGCGCGTTTTCCAAGGTGCTAATTAATTCAGTCTCTCGCCAAATTTTTACCTGTCCATTCTGTCCCCCAATGGCTAAAAATCTCCCATCTGGAGAAAAAGCAACGCCATCTACTGATTGACCATGACCAGTTTGCAAAGTTACTAAATCGCCATTTTGCCATAATACAACTTCCCCAGCCGCAGAAGTGGCAGCTAAAGTTGTACCATCAGGAGACCAAGCGATCGCAGTTACATAATCTGATAGCGTTGCCAAATAGTGTTCTGCAAATTCCTGGGATTTGTTGGTTGTTGAGTTCATATTTTTGTGGATGGGGCATGGGGCATTGGGAATGGGGCATTGGGCATGGGGCATTGGGCATTGATAACTTTCCCCCATCTCCCCACCTCCCCATCTCCCCATCTCCCCCAAGGCTTTATCTAAACTAGACAGGCGAGAAAATCTTGTTTAAGTTGAGCTTCATCAAGATTGCGCCCGATGAAGACAAGTTCGTTTTTGCGGGTTTCAGTTGCTTTCCAAGGGCGATCTGGTTTACCATCAAATATCATGTGTACTCCTTGGAACACAAATCTATTCTCTTCTCCGACAATATTTAAAATGCCTTTCATCCGGAAGATATCTGTTCCTTGAGTACGTAATAATTCCGATAGCCAATTGTTTAATTTTTCTCCATCGATTGCCCCTGCTTCAACAAAAGCCACAGAATAGACGCTTTGATCATGTACGTGGGTATCTTCGCCTAAAAAATTGGCGTCAATTTCTAAAGCCCGAATCTAAGTCAAAGGCGCCTACACCCAATAAAGCATCCATTTGTAGTTCAGAATTTTGGGTGCGGTATATTTTCGCGATCGCATTCATCCCCCGAATCCGTTTTTCTAATTCTTCTAATACATCTGGAGTGACCAAATCTGTTTTATTTAATAAAATGACATCAGCAAAGGCAATTTGCTCTTGAGCTTCGTCTGCATCCCAATGCTGCCAGATATGCTTGGCATCGACAACCGTTACCACTGCATCTAAAGACAGTTGGCTTTGCATATCTTCATCAACGAAGAATGTCTGAATCACCGGCGCGGGATCTGCTAATCCCGTAGTTTCAATGACCAAATGGTCAAACTTATCACGCCGCTTCATCAAATTACCGATGATGCGAATTAAGTCACCGCGCACTGTACAACAGATACAGCCATTATTCATTTCAAATATTTCTTCATCAGCATCGATAACCAATTGATTATCAATGCCCACTTCGCCAAATTCATTAACGATCACAGCCACTTTTTTGCCGTGTTCGTGGGTGAGGATGTGATTGAGTAGGGTGGTTTTACCTGCGCCCAGATAGCCAGTTAAAACGGTTACAGGCACGAAATTTGATGTTTCAGCAGAGATCATAATCTCAAGACACGTTGATGATAATCATTATCCGTCTATGATAGCGCTTGTGGTAGTTTACCCAATACTGCATAGGTTTTGGAAAATCGTAGGTTGAGTTGAGGCTCTGCGTAGGCGCAGCCTTTCCGCAGGGTAACTAAACATTGCCCCCCAAATGTTGGGTTAGCCTACGGCAAGCAAGCGGGGAATACGAATAATAAACTCAGTACCAACTCCTGGTTGCGAAATGCATTCTAAAGAACCGCGATGTTTTTGTGTGATAATTTGGTAACTAATAGCCAGTCCCATCCCTGTACCTTGTCCAACAGGCTTGGTTGTAAAAAAGGGATTAAATATTTGCTTTAAAGTATCTTCTGGTATTCCTATTCCATTGTCGGCAATACTAATTGTAACTTGATCTGGTTCTAGTAATTTGGTGCGAATATAAATTCGGGGATTATCGATTTTATTGTATTTTTTTGTTGCCCACCGACCTTTTACCGCTGAATCTTCTAAAGCATCGAGCGAATTCATTAAAATATTCAGAAATACTTGGTTTAACTGCCCAGGATAACATTCAACTAAGGGGAGGCTACCGTATTCTTTAATCACGTCAATTTGCAGGCGCTGATTAGCAGGATTAAGGCGGTTTTGGATGAGCATTATCGTACTATCAATTCCCTGATGAATATCAACTGCTTTCATTTCAGCTTCGTCTAAGCGTGAGAAAGTCCGCAGGGAAAGAACAATATCTCGAATCCGCTCTGCTCCCATCATCATCGATTTGAATAACTTGGGAAAATCTGACCTTAAAAAATCTAGTTCAATGAGATTTGCAAACTCCTCAATTGCCTTGTTTGATTGGGGATAATGTCTTTGGTAGATATCTAATAGTGAAAATAAATTTTGGGTGTTTTCATCAGCCGATTTCAGATTGCCGTAAATAAAGCTAACTGGGTTGTTAATTTCATGGGCAATTCCAGCGACTAATTGCCCCAAACTGACCATTTTCTCATTTTGAATTAACTGAGTTTGAGCCTGCTGTAAGTCTTTGAGAGTTGCAGCAAGTTCTTCTTTCTGACTTTGAGTTTGTTTGAGTAATTCTGCTTGCTGTAATGCTACACCTAGCTGAGAAGCAATTTGGCTAAGTATATATACTTCATATGTTTGCCATTTTCGAGGTGCATCGTTTTGGTAAACTGCTAGCAGTCCCCAAAGTTGTTGACTTTGATAAATAGCGGTAATCACGTAAGCTCTTGCCTGGCATTGCTCTAAAATTTTCAGGTAGCATTCACTAAAGTCAGCACTATAAACATCGTGACAAACACGATAAGTTTCATTTTGAGAAAAGCGTCCTCCCTGTGTATCTTGTAAATAAGTATCCACAATTGGAGGCATAGATAAATTTTTCAAGCTACATTCACTGACATTTTCTACTAATTCTGGCTGATGGACTTGCTGCTGAATTAGAGGCAACCAACCTTGTGATAAGGATTCAGAGACAAATGTTCCACTCCAATCTGGATTGAAACGATATAAAATTACCCGATCAGCGTTGAACAATTGCCTAATTTCTTGAGTGGTTGTCTGGAAAATATATTCTAAGTCAAGAGATTGACGGATTTTTTCAACGGTGATAGCAACAATTCTCTGAGATTCCGCTACTTCGAGTGCTTCTATTGCTAGTAACTCTACAGCCTGAGAACTGGTTTTGTCTAAGGATTTATTGGGCTGTAACACGATTTTTAATAAGAGTTTAAGATAATTAAGAATGCGTCTATTATAACCTGACTTTTCATGGGATGTAGAAAAGGAGGAATGGTTCGCGATTTGAAGTGGCGAACCACTCCCCCATCATTCTCTAGATAGAATTTGTCATAAGTGATTGATCTCATTCGACAGCACGCTTCCTGCTGACTACAAATCCTTGCAAATTCATGCAATCAACCATTAGCCGTGATATTTAAAAAAGGCAGCACCGCTGCTAAAACAGTCTGCGGGGTATTCCTCATGCAATGCTAAAGAACCAGGAAGCACGACACTTCTGATACCTGGTAACGCAGCCAAAGCATCCATTTCTAGGCGTGATTTGGGGGGAGAAGATTCCCCAATTACTACCATCAGAGGTATTGACAAAGACTGCACAAGTTCCAGAAACTCAGATTGGTTACGGATAGTATCGAGATTGCCAGTGACAAAAGCTGCAGAACCAAATCGCGCCCCTGGTTGCTGAGTGGTTTGCCACTTCTGCTCAATGAAACTGGGTGTGATATGCGCCTCATCAGCAAACACATGGCGACGGTACATAAAACTTAAGAAAGACGGCGTAGTGTTAAGCTGATAAAGTGCAGGGCCAGAATAGGCGATCGCACTAATCCTCGCACAAAGTTTGATATCTGCTGACTTGCGCCCATTGTTGGTAAAGGGCCACGCCAAGTTGGAGCCAATAACACAATCTTGGCAAAAATACCAGGTTCTCGCCGAGCTAGTTGCAATACGTAACCAGCCGCATGACCAGCAGCAATCACAATAATTGGACTATCAAACACAGATTTAACAAAATCTGCCAGAAATTGCTGATATACTGCTGGACAGTAATCTAAACTCGGTCGGGAAGACTCGCCAAAACCAGGCCAATCAACTGCAAAAACTTGAAAATTCGCAGCGAGTAACCTAGCCAATTCACCCATTTCTAAACGTGTAGAAACACTGCTGAAAGCTGGGAGTAATAACAGCGGTTCACCTTGTCCGATGGTTTCATAAACAATCCGTAATTGCTGATTATTCCAATTCCAAAGATATTCGTGAACTACGCCACCAAAGCCGACAGCAGGAGCATTCGATAATAAACTGGTAGACATGACACTAAATTTTGGTAGTTATAAAAAGTTACAAAAGATTGGTTGTCTTAGAGGATGTTTGAAAAGTAATGATTGATGTATCAAATATTCTTTTACCCCACCCTAACCCTCCCCTTATAAAGGGGAGGGAACCGAATTTCTTGTTTCCCCCCTTTATAAGGGGGGATTAAGGGGGGTAAAATCGATTTTTTACCACCAAGACACAAAGAGCAAAATTAGTTAACTATATCTAACTTACATTCCAGCGCCTTTTTTTGCATGGTTTTAAAAATGTTGTAAAATCCATTAGCACGGGAAGGCGTGAGACTAACATTTAAACCAGTTTCTTGAATAAAATCTGGAGTCAGTTGTATAATTTCAGTAGGTGTTAGTCCATATAGCCCTTCCACCAACAACCCGACTAATCCTTTGGTTAACTGCGAATCAGAATCGCCCTGATAGGAAACCTTACCATCCTCCAGCGCTGCTGTGACATAAACCTGAGAAACACAACCAGGAACTTTGTTTTCTGGTAATTTATCAGATTCTGGGAACTCCTTGAGTTTCTGAGCATACCAGATTAGCTGTTCGTAGCGTCGTTTAGGATCAGCAGCTCGTTGGAAGCGTTGAACGATTTTAGCCAGGGCTGGTGGTAAGGAATTTAGAGAAGAAGACATAACAGCAGCAGGAAATAATCGGTATCACCTTGAGTTTAAATTATCTTTAGGGCGATCGCGCCTTGAGTTGCTCTGAGTATATGAGTAACTCATTACAACTGCTGTGACGCACCCAAAAAAGCCGGATATTTTTTTAATTGTCAGTACCCGATGAATTTGTTGCCTCAGAGGTAGAAACAACTGATCAGTTTTGGTAGATCGCTTTTTGCTAACTCACCATTATCTATTTTATCGAATGCTGCTTGAGGTGTAAGCCAGAACGACTCAATAAAATCATCGCGATTATATGTTGGTGTTGTATCACTAGATATTTCATATACCTTCATAAAAGCAGATACATGATGTTTATAGGGTGTTAAATAACCTAAAAGGCGATAATTAACCTGATTAAGTTCAATATTTAGTTCTTCTTTTAATTCACGTTTGAGAGCATCTTCGTAGGTTTCACCCATTTCCAGGTGTCCACCCATACTCATATCAAGACATAGCGGAAATATTCTTTTATGAGCCGTGCGACGAGGAAGCCATATTTCTCCCAGTGAATTGATCAAAAAGGCATTGACTACCCGAAAATTCACAGTGCCTTCTTGATACACTTGTGAACGTTTTTTCTGTCCGATAACAATATCATATTCGTCTACAAGATCTAATATTTCGTCATTATCTGTCATCTGATACAGCCTCCCAGAGTGATTTTTTAGGCTTATAGCGTTTCTCGATAGCCCCCTCCTCGCTTGCGGGGAGGGGGTTGGGGGTGGGGTTCTTGTATCTCACTCAACTGAGAACCGTTATCAGCGAGCAGTGTTGTATCCAAATCCTATTGTTTCTGTGCGTGGTGTTTTATTGATGAAGCTTTAATGATTTTTTATGAAGTTTTGATAATTTTAGTATAAACACGGTTATAAAAAACTTTTTGGTTTACTGTTTATTTATGAAGTTTTGGTGATTTTTTATGAAGTTTTGGTGATTTTGGTATAAACACTGATAAATCGATATAGCTTAACTATATAGTCATAAATTAATGACCGAATTAAAAGTAGATAAAAAGTAGATATTTTATTATGACCATAACTCAGCCGCTACAAAATGTTGAGAAAAAAGTCAATCATTTGCTTTATCTGGATTCATTAAGAGGTTTAGCTGCATTATATGTGGCGATGGAACACGCCAATAAGATATTTCGTCCAGATATCTGGAATTTACCTTTAGCTATTACGAATTTTAACCAAATATTTGTTGGTGGACACTATGCTGTTGACTTATTTATTATACTTTCTGGTTTTTGTTTAATGTTACCTGTTATTCGGAATGATGGTAAATTACCTGGGGGAATTATCGTTTTTTTCAAAAAACGTGCGCGGCGAATTTTACCACCATACTATATATCAATGGGTTTATCACTCGTATTAATTGCTACTGTAATTGGCTATAAAACTGGCACTATATGGGATATAACTTTTCCAGTAACGCCAAAAGATATTATTACTCATTTGATATTAATTCAAGATTTTTTTAATGATACTAATCTTAAAATAAATGGTGTATTCTGGTCGATTTCTGTGGAATGGGGAATTTATTTATTATTTCCTTTAATTCTCATATCTTGGAAGAAATTTGGCGGTTTGACTACAACTGCTGTCACCATTTTTTTATCAAATTTACTATATTTTCCCCTGAAACTTCTGCATCTAAACACATCACCTTGGGGGATTTGTCCACATTATTTTGGCTTGTTTGCTCTGGGTATGTTAGGAGTGGAAATTATATTTTCCCAACAATACGTATATACATACGCACGCAGAAATATGCCTTGGAAATTAATGACAGTCATATTTGCTGGAGTGGCAATTATTGCTTATAACTTAAAATTTAATACTATATTATTTCCGCTGTGTGATTTAACAGCAGGAATATGTTTTCTTTGCTTATTAATCAGTATTGCATCAAGTCAAAAAAGTTGGTTTTATCAAATACTTGTTTGCAAGCCACTTGTTTTAATCGGAACTTTTTCTTATAGTATCTATTTAATCAATTTACCATTAGAACAATTACTTCACCAATACATCATAAAACCTTTGAATCTAACATCTTTTATGTCTACATCCATACTTTCTGTTTAATGCTCGTTATTATTATTCCAATTGCATATCTATTTTTCTTGATTTGTGAAAAGCCATTTTTTAATAAGAAAAGTTAGCGGAAAAACAGGAGATTTCTGGAATTGACTGTAGCTAATTTACCAAAGTAGATGGGAATGAAGCTTGTGTTGGCAATAGTCAGTCCCCTTTGTGTCTAAATCGCGGTGTCCAGATCCCCGAATTCTTGAAGAATTCGGGGATTTAATTTTTCACTCAATTCAACTAGCCTGATTATTTGACTGCTTTTGTTCCGGCGCTGCTTCCGCTGGAGGCGCTAGTATTGCATCTGCTGCAACTTCCTCCATAGGTATTGGTGGTTTTTCCTCTGTTTCCACTGACGCTGCTGCCACCAATTCGGGAGATGGGGGATTTGGTGGAATTACTTCCGGTACGGTATCGGTTTTAGATTCAGTATCAACAATCACAACTGTTTCCTGGGCTGGATCTTCTGGTGCTGAAATTGTCAATTCAGTATCAACACTCGCAACTACTTCCTCTGCTAGTTGTTCTGTTACAGCATTTGTGTTATCAATAATCTCAACAGCCGGTTTCGCTGCAGGTGCTTTTTTACTCGTAGTTTGTTGCACTCGATTTTTCACACCACTGAAGACACCACCAATACCCTGTTGCAACTGAGCTAGGCGTTCTTGAACAGAGAACTTAGTTACCTGTTGCTGAATCGATGTTTTCACCGTCTCCGAACTCGGTACTGGTGTTTGTTGTATCTGTGGCGTTAGTTGTCGGCGTAACGAAAGAGTTTGCCAACCAAACCACCACAAAAGTGCCACACTAGCCACATGACCGAGCAAAAGACCACCAGTAATGCGTGGTGAAAATACCCATAATATCAAGGCGTAAAAAAGCCCAATACCACTCAAGATAAAATCATTCTTGCGATGGATTTCTGGAAAAAAGAAAGCTGCTAGGTAGATAGCTAAACTACCAATACCCACTGCGAAAGCTAAGATATATGCCAGCATTATTTGGTTACTCCTTTAACTAGGAATTAGGGGTTAGGGATTAGGGACTAGGGGCTAGGAGCTATTTGCTCTTTTGTAGTGAGCGATTTATCGCTCAAACAAGCACGAAACGTGCCTACTACGTGCCCATCAAAATTAATGTACTGAAGTTACTAGTCCCTAGTCCCTAATCCCTAGTCCCTTTGACTAGATATAGGAATCTGGCTTAATTTTTGAAAAGATACGTAGATACGTAGGGTGCGTTAGCGACAGCGTAACGCACCAAATCCTTGATGATGGTGCGTTACGGATTTCATCCTAACGCACCCTACGATACCTAATTTTGTTCAAAAATCAAATAGTAATCCTATATTTCAATTTTGCAACTGAATTGTCGATTTAGATACAAATTAAAACTGATTATCTGTGGTAGTTGTAGTTTTTTCCTGATCCTGTCAACTCTTAATGTCTTCTTTAGAAGTGAACCGAAATTCTCGGATTACCCTAAAAGATAAAAGGATCTGCAAGAGTTAGCCAAAACATAGTTTATGACACTACAAAGCTTTGGTGTGATTGGATTAGCCGTTATGGGCGAGAATATCGCTCTAAACGTTGAGCGTAATGGCTTCCCAATTGCAGTTTACAACCGCTCCAGAGAAAAAACCGATGCCTTCATGGCGCAGCGTGCCCCCGGACGCAACGTTAAAGCTGCCTTTACCCTGGAAGAGTTTGTCGCCTTACTAGAACGTCCCCGCAAAATCTTAGTGATGGTGCAAGCAGGTAAGCCAGTGGATGCAGTCATTGCCCAGCTAAAACCTTTGCTGGATGAAGGCGATATCATTATCGATGGTGGTAACTCTTGGTTTGAAGATACAGAACGACGCACTCAAGAATTAGAACCCGCTGGATTGCGCTACATTGGTATGGGTGTCAGTGGCGGTGAAGAAGGTGCCCTCAATGGCCCCTCACTGATGCCTGGTGGTACAAAAAGCTCTTACGAGTATTTATCACCAATTTTCAACAAAATTGCTGCCCAAGTTGATGATGGCCCTTGTGTAACCTATATTGGCCCTGGTGGTTCTGGATCACTACGTCAAAATGGTACACAACGGTATTGAGTATGGCGATATGCAGTTGATTGCAGAAGCCTACGATTTGCTGAAAAATGCCGGTGGTCTTGACCATAATCAGCTGCATGACGTATTTACTGAATGGAACAAAACCGACGAACTCAATTCATTTTTGATTGAGATTACAGCGAATATTTTCCCCTACATTGACCCAGACACCAAGCTACCTTTGGTAGATTTGATAGTTGACGCCGCCGGTCAAAAGGGAACTGGACGCTGGACAGTACAAACCGCGTTGGAATTGGGTGTTGCTATTCCCACAATTACAGCAGCGGTGAATGCTCGGATTATGTCTTCTATTAGAGATGAGCGGATTGCAGCATCCAAAGTCCTCACAGGCCCCAGCGGCAAGTATGATGGGTCAGTGAAGGATTTTGTTAACAAAGTCCGCGATGCTCTTTACTGTTCCAAAATCTGTTCTTACGCTCAAGGCATGGCGCTGTTATCTACAGCTTCCAAGACCTATAATTGGAACTTGACTTTGGGTGAATTGGCGCGGATTTGGAAAGGTGGTTGTATTATTCGTGCTGGCTTCTTGAATAAAATTAAGAAGGCTTTTGACGAAAATGCAGCATTACCTAATTTGCTCTTAGCTCCCGAATTTAAGCAGACAATTCTTGACAGACAAACAGCTTGGCGCGAAGTAATCATCACTGCAGCAAAACTGGGAATTCCCGTACCAGCTTTTAGTGCATCTTTGGATTATTTCGACAGCTATCGCACTGCTCGTTTACCTCAAAACCTGACTCAAGCACAACGCGACTACTTCGGCGCACATACCTATCTGCGTACCGACAAGCCAGGTAGCTTCCACACCGAATGGGTACCCATTACTGAATCTAAAAAATAAACTTTCACGCCTCTACATGATTGGCCTCTTGTAAAAGCTTTGAGTGTTTTAGGCTGAAGATTTGAGAGTGACTCTGAAATTCAGAGTCACTTTCTTATTTGTCAGTTGAAGGTTGACTTTTGTCCCCATCTCCCTATCATGAATTATTTCCCAAATATTTGGCTTTTAATTCTTCTAATTCGCTATCGATTTGGCTTTTGCTAGTCGGCTGAGATTTGGGAATTGGTGATGGTGTTGGCGATGGAGTTTGGATGTTTTTTTGAGGTTTATTACCGCCGAGAAATTGCGTTCTCATTTCTTCTAATTCTCTATCAATTTGGCTAGCAGATTTTGTACTAGTTGCAGGTGGAGAAATAGGCGGTAATTGGGTAACAGGCTGGGCTGGTGCTGCTGGGGTAGTGGCTACTGGTGAATTTTGATTTAAGTCTTTGATAACTTCATCGGCTGTTTGATAACGCCGCATGGGGATAGTTTCTAACATTTTATTGAGAATGCGGCTCAATTGATTACTCACAGGAGTTTTGATATATTGTTGCCACATCCAAGTATCATTATGAATATCATAAGAATCAAATGGCGATCGCTCGGTTAATAACCGAATACAAGTGGCACCCAAACTATATATATCACTGGCAAAAATTGCCCTTCCTCTCATTTGTTCTGGGGCGACATATTCAGGACTACCAATACTTGTACCAGTTTGATTAACAGCATTGCTATTGAAAGCTTTAGAAGCACCAAAATCTACTAATACTAGTTTCTTATCACTACTACGTAAAATAATATTTTCTGGCTTAATATCCCGGTGAATAACTTGTCTCGCGTGACAAAATTGCAGTATATTTAATAAATCCGTTAATAGCTGGCGAATTTGCGTTTCGTTAAAAGCGCCTTTTTGTGTCAATTCCTGGGCTAAATTGTAGCCGTCGATAAATTCTTGTACGAGATATTGCCTATCATCTTGGGTAAAATATGCCAGTAATTCGGGAATTTGGGGATGTTGTCCCAATTCATCCAACTGTACCGCTTCTTGGGTAAATAACTCCGCCGCTTTTTGCACAGTATCAGTGCCTTGGGCTTGGGGGTAAAATTGCTTAATCACGCAGCGCGGTTTTGAGGGTTTATCCTCATCCACAGCTAAAAAAGTTCTGCCAAAACCACCTTGTCCTATCGGTTTGATAGCGCGGTAGCGTTCTTTCAGCAGTAACTTAGAACCACAACTTTGACAAAACTTGACATTATCAGGATTTTCAGGCTTAGAACAGCGGGGATTAAGACAGTAGCTCATTTTCAGGGTGGCGCATCGAATCGCTCTTATATGTCTTTATTGTGCCTTGTACTAGCCAGAAGAGTCTTTAGATTCGCCAATTATCCAGCTTCAGACTGTAACCCAGTCCTTGAATTCGCTCATAGTGCGCTAAATTACCAGTAACTAAAGTCAAATCATGTTGGATTGCAATAGCCGCAATGATAGAATCAGCAAGTCCTATCGGTTGCCCTGTGCGTTCTAAATTCTGCATAAATGCGTCCTGCTAACTCAGCATCACTGAGTTGCAGTGTTAATACTTCAGCCTCAGTAATTTCGGCAAAAAACTGCTGAATCTTATTTTCCCGTTGGCGCTTGTGCCAGCCTTTGACAATCTCTAAGACTGTAATGGTGCAGATAGTATAGTAACCCAACGTAGCATGATAGCTAAAAGCCTTCGTGGCAACACGCTGATTGATGCCTTTGAGAAGTTCAGAAAAAATATCGGTGTCAAGTAATACTTTGTCCAAAGCGTTGATTTAATGGGTGTGCTGCCCGATCTTTCATTACCTCTTCTAGCATCTCATCTACTGACTCAGGATCATCAGCAAATAGTCCTAACAAGTGGTCTTTTGGTGGTTCTGTTATAGCTAGTTGAGCAATTGCGTATGCAATCAAGTCTGACAAGTCGCAGTGGCGAGACTTAGCCAAAACGAGTGCTTTCTCTAGGGTTTTTTCGTCGAGTTGCAGTTCTATTTTTTCCACGCCGCCTCTTGTGAAAGCATCTGTGCTAAAGCAATTCTAGCATTCTGTCGCTACTTTATTGCTGGTGTCATTATATGCTTGTTTAATTTTAGAAATACACGTAGTGGGCAATGCCCACCGGATCATGGTTTTGGTGGGCATTGCCCACCCTACTTTCTTCATAGCCGGAAATCACTCCCACCTCTCAAATTGACTCCGCATCAACTTTTGCACACTCACCAACGCCCGATTTAACTCATAATTCCGGATTTGGGGATTCTGCAAATACGCCTGCTGTTCTTCCTCAATCATTTGCACATCTTGCACCACCAAACCATCAAGTAATTTTTGCGCTGCACCAAATAAACTATCTTTGACAAATCGCCGAAACCATATCGGCAATTTGTGCAATCGCCAAAAGGCATTTAATGAAGTGAAATGAATTAAATAAGCTTTTGTTTGTGTTTCACTGACAGGACACAATAAACAATAAATCTTAAAATCATTCCCCAATTTTGAAGCCCAATGGGGATAAACATAACTTACATCTAAAGGTTCAGGATGTAATTGCCGCAATGCGGGAAAAAATAACTGGGAGATTGACCAAATCTGATCTATTTTATAATAACTTTGTGCGGTATAATGAGCATCAACACGATTATCATCTTCGTGAATATCTTGTAGGGAAGCTTCTGCCCAAGCTTGTAAATCGTGATGTAAATGCCCGTGATACATATCCATCAAGTTCTCAATTAAATAGGAATAATGGGCGTTACAGTTAATCACAGAAACTGTGGCAATGTAATTCAAATGTTCCCACTCTGGTAAACCCATAGGTTCTACAGATGGTTCACCATTTCCAGGAAATAACCAAATAAAACCGTCTTGTTCTTTAACTGGATAACTGTGAATTTTACAACTTGGTAATTTCTGATTTTCTGCTAAGTAGGGAACTGCTGCACATTCACCAACTGAATTGAAGCGCCAACCGTGATAAGCACATTCTAATTCATTACCAATAACTTGTCCGTGACTGAGTTTAACTTGGCGGTGGGGACAACGGTCTTCTAAAGCGTGGATTTTTCCTGTACTATCTCGATAAAGTGCGATCGCCTGCTGCCAAAGTACCACACTCACAGGCTTATTTGTTACCTCAATACTACGCACTACCACATACCAGTGATTGGGGTTAATACCCAAAGAACGGATATCACGACTTTGCACAGATGGGGAAAGAGAAGACATAGGTATGTTTATCCTTTTCGGCATTTGTAGTGTAACAATAGTCAAGAATAGGGGGGATGGGGAGAACTGACAACTCAGCACTCTTGACTCTTCTCTTGCCTCTTGAGAAATGACAATTGACAGAATATCACCTTAGGGGGCTAAAAATTACCTTGCCCAGAAGCTATAAAGTATGTGTATATAAAACAGTAAACATTGTGAGTAAAAAATCTGTATGACAAACTACCAAGCAACCCTATCTGATGAGCAGTTAGTCAACGAATTAATCGAAGGGACAAGCACTGTCAGTCATGTGGAAGTGATTGAAAATGTCATTGACAGTCTAGAACAAGACGATAGTGCAATGGTTAGCCATACTCCAGAGGGTGGTTATCTTTGGAAATTTAAGTACGGTAGTGTGGAAGTATTCGTCCAACTTACTGGCACCACTGATGAAGATACCATAACGGTTTGGTCTGTGGTACTCAAGTTACCTGCTAAGGATGAACCTAGATTATTCCGGTATTTATTGGAATTGAACTGTTCTAGCACCTTAGAAGCCCGTTTTGGTATTATTGATAACCAAGTGGTTGTGATCTCAACACGTACCCTGGCGGAGTTGTCTCCTGGGGAAGTTTCGCGACTGATTACCATTGTGGCAACAATTGCCGATAACAACGATGAAGCTTTACAATCTGAGTTTGGTGCGGCTTAACTTATCGCGTCGGGCTAGATAGAAGTAAAAAGTTAGGAGTTATATCAGGTTCGGTTAAAAACTTATAAAACCCGAAAAACCCCACCCCGCCAAAGCTATGCTTTGTCTCCCCTCAGAGCAAGCGAGGAGGGGTGCAATGATTGCGGAAATCATAACTAATTATCCGAACTTGATATTAGGAATGATGAGTTCAAAAAATATTGTTAACTTTCAAGTTCCAAACCTCAACTGTCAACTCTTGAACACAAAAGTCTGGCGTCTAATTCCCTTGCTTGAAGCTGCGGGGACAGTACAAATGGCCATTGATAGCTGGTTACTAGAACAACACCAGTCGGGAAAACATCCCCCAACACTGCGATTTTATACTTGGTCGCCAGCGGCTATTTCCTTAGGCTATCATCAACATCAATACCCAGAATATTGGCAAAATTTGACTTGGCAAGGTAAAAAATTAGATTTAGTGCGTCGTCCAAGCGGTGGAAGAGCGGTGTTACATCAAGGTGATTTAACTTATGCAGTTGTAACATCTGCACTAACAGGTAATCGCCTGGAAGCTTACCAAAAAATTTGTGAATTTTTGATTCAAGGATGGCGATCGCTAGGCGTGGAATTGCAATATGGTACAGCAGGGCGCGGCTACATCCACAACCCTAACTGTTTTGGTACAGCCACTAGTGCCGATTTAGTGTTAACCGATGGTAGTAAACTCATTGGTAGCGCCCAACTGAGACGAGGTAAGACAATTTTGCAACATGGTTCAATCCGTTTGCAACCCGATGCGAAATTATTTGCTGAAGTATTTGGTGCAGAATCGTTTACAGCTGGTGCAACTACCCCAAAACTTGAGTGTGGAAATGATTATAACAGCCTTAATCACTGCAGCTAGTGATTGTTTTAGTATCCAAGTAGAAATACAACCCCTCTCACCCTCAGAATGGGAAGAAATTTTAAATACATAGCGGTTATCCGTTGAGTGAGATACAAGAACCCCACCCCCAACCCCCTCCCCGCAAGCGAGGAGGGGGCTATGATGTGAGTCACTAGATCAGGAAACGCTATATTACAGCAGTTTTCATGTATTTAGACCACTCGCTGATATCTGTATTTCTTTCTTCCTTTGCGCCTTTGCGTGAGATATAAAAATGTGGTTCATTTAGCTGAAAATCGCTGTAACCGCTACGCCGTTAAAAGCCTAACTGATAGTTGACTTCGCAATTACCCCCAACTGTAAACCTGATGGATAGCTACCATCTTCCTTGATTTGCTTAATTTCCGCATCGCTAATCCGCAAATTTAACTTTTGCGCCAATGTCTTCACAATGTCGCCCCGGTCAATCATACCAGCTACAGCACCAGCTGGAGAAAGCACCGTCATCCGCTGTAACTGCTCATTTTCCAACTTGTTAACTACCTCAGCCAGAGAAGTTGACTCAGCAACAGTAGGTATTTCTGTCAAGGGATGGACAATGCTTTGCAGAGTTTTGGTTTCCCATTCACTTCTTTCGACTAAGCGCAAGTCGTCAACAGAAACCATACCGCGATAACGTCCATCCGCAGTTGCAAAATAAACATCTGAGGCGGCGGTATTTAATAGGTATAAATCAGCAAAAGCACGTAATGTCTGGTTAGCATCAACTACACGAAAATCGCGAGTCATCGCCTCAGCAGCGGATACCTTCAATAAAGCTTCCTGCAATGTCGTGACCTGATCATAGCTGTTGGCGTTGCGGATACCAAACCAACCCAACAGCACAATCCACAAACCCAAAGCCAATTCTCTGGTAAAAAAATCAATGGCAAATCCCAAGGCGATCGCAGTGTACCCTAAAATTTGCCCTGCCTTTGCTGCCCAGTGTACAGCTTGAAAGCGGTTGCCGGTTACTTGCCATAATGCTGCTTTTAATACCTGTCCCCCATCTAAAGGTAGTCCAGGAATCAGGTTAAATAGGGCTAAAACCAAGTTAATTCTTGCCAAATCTCCGACCATTTCCCTGATATAACTAGTGTCAGGTAATACATTTTGTCCGATATTTAGCAGAAAAAATAAGGCGATACTCACCACGGGATCCGCGATCGCCACCTGAAATGCTTGACCTGGAGTTTTGGATTCTTCTTCTATAGCAGCAACGCCGCCAAATAAAAACAGAGTAATCGAATTAACTTTAATACCTTGCGATCGCGCTACCAAGCTATGACCCAATTCGTGTAATAATACGGAAGCAAATAGCAACAGTGCCATCACCATACCCGCAATCGGCGCGATCGCTTTTCCCCATTCTTGGTAAGCGACTCCAAAGTTCAGGGTTACTAAGCCTAAAACTATAAACCACAAAGGATCTAACAACAGGGGAATTCCAAATAAAGACCCGATTTTCCAGTTCGTTTGCATGACATTTTCCTATTTAACGCTGGGGAAGATTCTCTAACTTCTAGAATAGACAATTAACTCTGTTTAATCACTCTCAAAAAATCAAAATAAAATGCCCCACCTGAAGGTTAGATTCGCTGAGACTGAAATTCAGCCATTTTCAAGTATATTTACAGTGGGATTAAATCCGGAAAAATCATAATATTTACGCAAATAGCATATTTTTTTTAAGGGTGAAATAATTTCGTAATATTTAGCAATTTTTTATTGTTCTTAAAAAAATTACAGATGAATATGCAATTCTCAATATTTTGTAAAATACTGAACTCTTATAAAAACAAAGTTATGATAGTGTGAATTTTGAAACGTAGATAGTAGTGTTATATTCCTGAGATAAACATTATGCTGTTACAAGCTTGTTACATGGAGAGTATTGATGAAATAGACACTACAAATCTTTCCCAAGGCGAAATCCAAGCTCGGAAGATTGCGAAAAATTTTTCATTAATGCCCACATTTATTGCTTATGCAATATTTTTACCTGTATTAATGATTGTATATTATTGTCATAGAACAAGTGGACAGATAATGCATAATCTCATCTTCCATTTTATTCTCAAACCCATTCGATGGACTTTTTATCAGACAGTTTATCTCTTGTGTAATTGGGTGAGAAAACTAGCTTAAATTCTCTATAGCAGTTCTAAATCATTTGTATGTAAAAATCTCTATTTATTATTTCTCCGCGTTCCCTGTGTCTACAGCGCTTCCCGCTATTATGCAATACAGTTTTTCTTCTTGCCCCTCTCCTAGCATAGCTTTCAGCTTTGAGAATGTACCTCATAGCTGCCGGAAGTGCTGTATGTGGTAGCCTGCGGCAAGCCGCTCTGCGTCTACGATTAAATCATTTTTCAAAAATACCCAATTTGTAGAGTGCGTCAGTCCTAGATATTTAGGCTACAGCACTTATATTATTTTCTGACGCACCCTACGAGATCAAATATTGGGTAATTTATTTTGTGGTAGTCCCTAAGGCAATAAGAGTTTAAGTATAAAAGTTAAAAATTAATTCTATTTGGTAGTAATATACGTAACCGATTCTTCCATTGATACTTTTCAGATTTATTCAACAGTAGTAACCATGATAAAGCCAGATATAGCAACATGGCAAAACTCATTTTAATAGCTAACCCAAACCATCCTAGAAAATAGTAGTTTCTAGTTAAATACCAAAGTCCAATGCCCAATGGTATACCAACTAAGAATGGTTGTCCAATTGATTTAAACAAACTCCAAGCAGATATACCAAATTTATTCTGAAATATCCAAGGAATCCACCATAAATAGGTAAACAAAAATGCAATAAATGTTCCGATTAATGGTCCAGATATACCAATTTTTACAGCAAAAAATAAACTTAATAAAAAATTGATAATAGCTGAACAAAGTACAATAGGTGTTAAGAGAGAGACATTGCCAATTCCTATCAAGACAGTAGTCCAGAGTGAAAAAATGGCAAGCATTAAATTATTAAAAGCAGAAATAACTGTTACCAGTTCACCTGCAAAATTTGGTAGACCTACCCATAAGGCTACAAAATGAGAGTTGTAGATGGTGCTTGGTACTAACACTGCAACGCCCAGTATCACAGTTAATTTTGTCAATTCTACTAGACGCAGCGAGAATGTTTCTATTTGCCCCTGGTGATAAAGATCGACTAAATCAGCCAACTTGAAGCTGATATAGTTTGAACTTGGCTCAAAAGAAGGCTTGGTAAACGTTGTGTTAAGAAAAACGATACTACTAAACTGGGTCCAAGTACACCGGCAACAATAATGTTGTCTGTCATCAGACTAAGACGACCACAAACACTAATAATAAAAATTGGCAAGTTGAGGTTCCAAAGCTCCCGCCCAATACTTGATCTTAATCCAGCAGCCTGAGTGAAAACTAAACGAAAAATACTAGGATATAGACGTATAAAAAATTTTACAAGTCCTAAGTAGTAAGGTAAACTACCGAGTAGGTTTGCCAGAAACTGACCAGCAATGCTTAACCCCATCCAAGTAAACAATACTGATAAGCTAGTAATAGACAAAGACTGAACTAACAGCAGTCCATTAGATATATAGCCTCGTTGACTAACTTGGGATAATACTTGATAAGTTGATAGTGGAAATAACAGCAACCCAATCAGGCTAATAGCAACTCCCCACTGTAAGTTAGTTTTCAGAGATGGACTTACTTGGACTAAAGTTGGAATAAAAAATACTAAACATAAACCAGATAATAACATGAATATGGATAGAGCAATGTAGGTGCGAATCGCGACTGCCATTGTCAGGCTAATTTCTTCAGTATCATTTTTTGCTATTGCCCTTGCTAATATTGGCATCAAAGCACCGCTTAAACCAAATTCCAATAAAGTTAAATAAGCAGCCCAATCGCTGGCAGCTTTGAACGCACCAAAGGCTTCTTGTCCTAAATAATGTAGAATAATAGGGGTAGTTAAAAAACCAATAATGGTTGTTCCAATGAATCCAAAAAAACTGCTAAAATATGTCCAAATAGCGCGGCGGGTTCGGGATATCATTGGTTAGCAACTATAAACAACTA
>CAVYXS010000153.1:0-27273 GCA_963772205.1 uncultured cyanobacterium | reverse complement strand
ATTTTGGCTTCTTCACCCACCGTGGAAAGCGAACCAACTACAGACGCTTCTAATACATGAGCGCGACGGTCTACACGTGTGCCACGGGAAATTACACAGGCAGAAAGTTGCGCTTCCTCACCAATAATTGCCCCATTCCAAACAATCGGGCGCTTGAGATTCGCGTCAGCGCCAATGGTAACATTATCCCCAATTACCGTTCCTGCCTCAATTTGGACTCTAGCCCCAATCCGGCAATTATCGCCAATCACTGCTGGGGTTTCAATTACCGCTGTTGGATCAATATAGGTGTTTTGTCCCCGCCACACACCAGGAGAAACTTCTTTATAGGCAACATCCAGGTTTACCTGACGATACAAGGCATCATACTGAGCCTCACGATATGCATCTAAGTGACCCACATCACACCAGTAACCTTGGGCAATATAGCCATACATTGGCTCATCTTTTTCCAATAATAAGGGGAATAAGTCCTTAGAAAAGTCGCATTCTGTGTGTTCTGGTAAATATTTCAAAACTTCCGGTTCCAAAATATAAGTCCCAGTATTGACAGTATCCGAAAATATTTCACTAGTAGAGGGTTTTTCTAAAAATCGCCGAATTCGTCCTTTTTCATCGGTAATCACCACTCCAAATTCGATAGGGTTGGGGACTCTGGTTAAAATTAAAGTAGCTTTAGACTGTTTTTGTTTGTGAAATTCAATTGCTGCGGTCAGGTCAAAATCTGTGATACTATCCCCGCTAATGACTAAAAAGGTTTCATCTAAAAGTTCGGCAATATTTTTTACACAGCCCGCCGTACCCAGTGGTTGATCTTCCTCTACAGCATAGGTCATCTGTACACCAAAATCGCTCCCATCTTGAAAGTAGTCTCGCAGGACATCAGGTAAATAATGCAATGTCGCAATCACTTCTGTGACTTGATGTCGTTTGAGGAGATTAATGATATGTTCAGCAATTGGGCGATTGAGAATTGGTACCATAGGTTTGGGTAAATCGCAAGTTAACGGGCGAAGCCGCGTTCCCGAACCGCCAGCCATCAGCACTGCTCGCATAAATCCTCCTTAACTATTTGCAACATTTGTTGCGTCAAGATCCGTATGATACTTTGTCTTCTTCTTACAAGATAGTGTGGGAAGTGCGAGAGCTTAACAGTTACATTCACAAATTCAAAATAATTTCAGCATGTAATATACTTTCAGTCGCCAAAATGGGGACTGGTGATACTTCTTGTGCGTGCTTGAGGGGAATAACTAAGTAAAAATACTAGCCCCTAGCCCCTAGTTATTTGTTTTTGCTATATTTTTGGTTAACTGCTGACTAGCGACTATGCCAGAGCCTAATCTACACTGGAATTAGAGAATGTATCACCCAGTAACTCAGATGCTGAAGTCTTAAGAGTTTAGTTGCAGCTTCTCGGTTTTGCTGATGACATGCCTAAATGGTGTAGGAATCATTAACACAAATTCTGTCAGTTACTAACGGAGTAGATAGGAATGGTTAATTTCATTATTTTTGCCTTAATCGTAGGTTACGGGTACGGTGCTTGGAAGTTTTGGAATGGATTTAACAGAACTAATTTTAGTCAAACGTTGCCTTATCGTATTGGTTTATCTTTGTTGTGGCCTGCTTTGTTTATTACTAATAAATCCTATCGCCGCAACTTTCAAAAGGCGTTGAAAGGTCAGTAATTAGCATTAAGTTTCCATTCATTCAAGTCGGTAAATTGTGAAAGTGTCTTTTAGCTGCTCAGGGTATTTTTAAGAATAGACTACTTACACAATTTATCCAAAAATCCAATCAACACCAGCGCTCTACCTGGCAAAACCTATTCTAGGGCTTGGGGTAGCGCCTTTAATTTTTGTATGTATAGCACAACACATTCAGATGAGGTACAAAATTGTATCACGCGGTGTAGGGGCACGGCAATGCCGTGCCCTACGGGTGTACCTTACTAGGGCGAGAAACGCTATAGCAGTTCTAAATCATTCGTGAAAAATTAGATACCAGATTTCTTTGAGATGTCAAAGAAAAACGATGATTTATATATAGCCCATAAAGCACCGTTATACAATATGGTGCGTTAGGAGCCAAGCCGTAACGCACCCTACTTAACTTTTGTTAAAAAGCCTGAATCCACTCTTTCACAAAATATTCAGTCCAAATCCCATTTTTCCAGTATGGATCAGCTTCAATCAACTGACGGACAGTGGCTTCATCTTCAGCTTCGTAAATACCAAAAACCTTCGTCACATCCTTTGTTGGCATCAATCATAATCAAAACACCAGATTCCTGCTGTTTTGCTAATCCGTCTAAATGGGCTTGACGGAAAGGTTCACGTTTTACTAAAACGTCTTCGCAGTAACTTCCCCAGAGAATATATTTGGTCATAATTAAGTCTTTTCCATCAATGTTTACTACTTTTTTTGTGTCTTAGTGTCTTGGTGGTTAACTCCTCAAACTGACGCCGAATTTTTCCACCAAAGCTTCGCGGATTTTATTGTGTATTGGTTCTATTTCTACATCAGTGAGGGTGCGATCGCTCACTCGATAGACTAAGCGAAATGCTAAACTACGTTGTCCACTGGGGACATTTTCACCGCAATATTCATCAAACAATTCTACTGATTCCAACAGACCTTTGCCTGCTTTGGTAATTGCTTTTTCAATTTCGACGACTGAGACTTTTACAGGTGCGAAAAAGGCGATATCGCGATCAGCGGCTGGATAGCTGGAATAGGGATGGAATACGGGTATAATAATTTCATCTTGATCTAGAGCATCTAAAAGTACATTGGCATCCAATTGGAACAGGTACACTGATTCTGGTAAACCTCTGTCTCGCCGTAGTTGGGGATGGAGTTGTCCAAATATACCTAGTCTATTACCTCGTATCCACAAAGAGGCGGTACGTCCGGGATGTAAGCGTTCGTCACGGAGATCGGGTTGATATTCTACCTGCAATTTAAATTGCTGAAATACACTGTCTAAAATGCCTTTGGCTTCAAACCAAGTCAGGGGTTGTTCGCGTCCGCTTCTAGACCATTTATTCACGGTGCGATCGCCACCGATAATCCCGGCGATCGCTTCTGTTTCTTGTAATCCTTCTTCTTGCCAAAATATCCGCCCAATTTCAAAGCCGTTGAGCGCACCGTTTCCCTGTTCTAAATTATATTGAAAAGCGTCGATCAAGCCAGATATTAAATCGGTTCGCAGGGCAGAATATTCGACAAATAAGGGATTTGACAGGACTATTTGTCTGTCTTCTCCTGGTTTAACTAAGGAATAGTTGATTAATTCTGTTAATCCTTCCGCTCGCAGGGAAGCACGCAATTTGCGAATAAATTCCTGGTCTAAAGGCAGATAGCCAGCTTCGGCTTTTTGTGGTAAGGTTTCACAAAAATTATTGTAACCATACAGACGGGCTATTTCTTCAATTAGGTCAATTTCTCGTTCTAAGTCGCGGTAACGATAGGGAGGGACGGAAACTATCCATGTGCCAACCCCTGTCGCAGTTAGCTGACATCCTAATGCCGTCAAAATGCGCTCAACGTCTCTTGCTTCAAGTTCTCCGGCTTCCTCTCCCAACTCAATAGGTCCGAGGACTTGATTCACTCTGTCTAGGCGTAGAGCAATGGAACGACTCCAGGTAGCAGGATCGGGGCGGGTGTCGCCTATTTCTTGCTGGATAATCACTCCATTCGCCAATTCGCTCATCAGGGACAAGGCGCGACGGGCGGCGATTTCTAATTCAGCCCGGTTGACGCCTCGTTCGTATCTCCCAGAAGACTCACTTCTTAACCCTGCACTCCGGGAAGAACGGCGAATAGCCACGGAATCAAATAAGGCTGCTTCTAAAACTAGGCTTTGAGTCCCTTCATGGACTTCAGTTTCTTCGCCGCCCATGACTCCCGCCAGTGCCACAGGTTTATCGTTAGCGGTGATTAACAAATTTGGCGATGATAGGGTGCGAGTTTGCCCATCCAGGGTTTTGAAGGTTTCCCCAGCATTGGCGAAACGGACGCCGATGGCTAAATTTTGACTACCAGCAACGGATTGTAAGCGATCGCGGTCAAAGGCGTGTAGTGGTTGTCCCCATTCCAACAATACGTAGTTAGTAATATCCACGACATTATTTATGGGACGCACTCCTGCAGAGCGCAACCGCTGTTGTAACCAATGGGGTGATGGAGCAATTTTTACTTTTTCAATCACCGTGCCAATATAAGTAGGACAAGCTTGGGTATCGGAGATTTTTAAAGTTAAATTTCCTGTAGCTTTGGGAATCGCTACCTCTGCTGGTGCGGGAATGCTCAACTTAGCATTTGTCAAGGCTGCGACTTCCCGCGCTATACCTACCATACTCAACGCATCAGCGCGATTGGCGGTAGCAGTCACGTCTAAAATTACATCATCTAGACCCAACAGGGGGCGCACATCACTACCCAATGGTAGATTTTCTTGGGGAAAAATATGAATTCCATCTAGATCGGTGGGTAAACCGAGTTCTTTTAAGGAACAAATCATTCCCTGAGATGGGACGCCACGTAGTTTGGCGGGTTTAATCTTTAAGTCAATGTTCGGTAGATAAGTACCTGTAGTAGCTACAGGCACATAAATATCTGCTCGGACGTTAGCCGCACCACAGACGATATTTAAAGTTTGCTCCCCACCGATATCAACTTGGCAAACACTCAATTTATCAGCATTGGGGTGGGGTTGACGCTCCAGCACTTTCCCCACGACCACGCCATTTGCCCAAGTGCGGCGGTCTTCAATATCTTCTACTTCAAACCCAGCCATTGTAAGGGTTTCGGCTAGTTCTTCTGGGTTTAATTTAATTTCTACTAGTTCGCGCAGCCAATTGAGAGAAATACGCATGGAGTGTGTTTGTTTTAGGACTCGTCTTTTGCTCTAATTTTAGGGCGTCTATCCGCGAGCGATGGCGATTCACCCTTTTACTTCCACAATCCTACTACGTTCAACTAGCAGAACGAAATGCGATCGCCGTGATATACTCCCAGCGCCGCCCTTCTCTACGAGATGCACTCGCGTTGGGGACGGCGTGGGGCTGCTGGCGGAAATAGCTCAATAGCAATAGCAGGACAAATAGCCTGCTATTATCATACATATTTTATTTTGTCAAGCAGAATATTATTGGCTTGACCTCTTGGCTTAATCGACAACAGATTGCAAAGCACGCAATAATTCTTGCTTAGTAAAAGGCTTGGTTAAGTAAACATCCGCGCCTTGTCTCATGCCCCAAATCCGGTCAATTTCTTTATTTTTAGAACTACAAATAATAATGGGGACTTTCTCTGTCGCTGGATTTCTTTTCAGTTGGCGACAAAATTCAAAGCCGCTCAGTCCTGGCATCACGACATCAGTAATAATAGCATCAGGCTGGTAATTGACTGCTTGATTAAGACCATCTTTGGCATCATAAGCCTTGAGTACGGTATGACCACTTTCTCGCAAAAAACTATTGATTAATTCTAACTGAGAAGGAGTATCTTCCACAACCAAAATTGTAGCCATTTTAATTTCCCTTTACTATCGCAAAATAATGTGATTGTTCGTGAATTAAGCTAAATGCATGAAGACAATTTTTAGTAAGTCGGCACGTGTGAAAGGTTTTGTCAGATAACCAGAAGCCCCGACAAATCTAGCTTTAACTTTGTCTACGAATCCTTTATTCCCTGTGACGAAGATAATAGGTGTATTTTTGAAAACAGAGTTGTTACGTATAATTCGACACAATTCATAGCCATCAATGCCTGCCATGTTGAGATCCAGTAATATTAAGTCTGGTTTGTGTCTAATAATTGACATTACAGCTTTGAGTGGATCGTTAATGGTAACTACAGAAAAATTTTCATCTTCTAAGAAACGGCTAATTTCTTTGAGAATCGTGGGACTATCATCTACAGAAACGATTTTATAGATTTTTTTGGCAGTAGCAGTAGCAGCAGTTACTCTTTCCGGCTCTGGGTTTGTGGTATTTGGTATTGTTAATTCACGATTTTTCTCTCTGGGAGCAATATAAATTTGTGGCAAGCGCTGAACCGGAGTTATATTTTCTTGGGGAATATGTTGATAAGCGTTGGCATTATTGCTGCTTGGTTGTTCTAACTCATCAATTAATTCCTGTTTAACTAATTCTGTTATATATTGAGGAGAGGTTGATAGTTGGGAAAAAATCTTTGGTAATTTATCAAATGGTGGGTCAGCTTCATGCACTATAACCCGTCCATTGGTGATGTAAGGGTATAAATTTCGAGCCAGTTGAATTTCATCTTGATTTGTAATCATGGCAAGATGACGCAGGCTAAAACCCTTCATCCATTTAGTTAAATTTGGTTCGAGATCTGGTAAATTTTTGTTTTGTTGTTGGCTATTAATCAACAGGTATGGACGCTGATAGGGAGAGCAAATTTGTGGAGCAAAAGACTGCCAAGTTTGCAACCGTGATTGGCAACGTTCTAAGAGTTTTTCTACGTCTAGCCTGCAAATTCTTGGTAGTTTATTAAGTGAATCGCTTAATTCATAAATACCAGTCTTGATTAATAAAAATGATTCGATAACTTCTTTCACCAATTCTTGAATCAATACTGCTGCTTGTGTAGAATGCAAATGGCGTTGACTCACAAGCCAGTAAATCGCTTGATAATCAGGCGGCTGAGTAATCAAATTTATTGGCTGCTCTGAGACCTGATTTGATGAGTCACCTTCAAACATCAGACGTAATTGGACACGAATTTCACTTGTAACCAGTGGAATTTGATGGCTGAGGCGACGCAAATGACGCTCCAGTCGATCAAAGGGTTCTATGGAATGGGTGGCATATGTTATTTTACCTTGATCCAAGTAAATCCACCAAGAAACTGAGTTGCTAAAAACTTGTAAACAAGTACTGTCAGAACTAGTAGATAATTGTCTTAACAAACTCTGAGGGCGTATTTTTGTGAAAGTTCCAGAAATATTCATGTTTTTGGGATTCTTCCGGGAAATTAAACTGAATTTTGCTAAATATGATGAAAAAAATTTACAAAAGCGAGTCTCTAAGTTTTAATATTTCTCTAAAAACCAATTATTTTATGAGAAGATATGTATATATATTACAAGCTCTAAAACTTACAGGCTAGTTATTTTGTTACATTTTCTACGATATACTGCTTCAGTATATTTTCTTGGTCATTTTCATGGGTAGCTCACATATTTACAGGGGTAGAGAAATGATACTGTTTTGGGCAATGTTGATTCATTCTCTTTATAGAAAAAACGATTTTTCTACATAAAATCCTTAAAAAAATTATGTAGGCAAATCTACGTATTTATTGTATTATAGGGTTGATTTATATAAGTTTTGGTAAATGTACTAAAGACAGATCAGACAAAACCCGGCGAAATTCCCTTTTACTCAACCAGACTTAGATGAAGATTGTGTGAAATATGTAGAGAATTTGGTGAATGCAATCTGTTTAATGAAGATTAAACAAAGTGTTATCAAAGACTCTACAAGTAGTTGTGTCGGCGTTAGAAACTAACTATATACTGTGAAAAAAAGGAAAAAAAGCTTTGAACCTCAACATAACACAAAAAGTTATGCCTGATACATTAAGACTTGATGAAGTAGTAGAGTTTGCTGAGAACCCAGAACCGCGCTGTCCCTGCGTGCTGTTGCTAGACACGTCTGGCTCTATGCAAGGAGAACCCATTGAAGCTTTGAATCAGGGCTTGCTGAGTTTGAAGGATGAATTAGTAAAAAATTCCTTGGCAGCCAGACGTGTAGAAGTAGCTATTGTTACATTTGATACTAATGTAAATGTAGTACAAGACTTTGTGACTGCGGATATGTTCAACCCGCCAATCCTGACAGCACAGGGACTAACCACTATGGGCGCAGGAATTCATAAAGCGTTGGACATGATTCAAGAGCGCAAAACTCAATATCGTGACAATGGCATTGCGTACTATCGCCCTTGGGTATTTATGATTACTGATGGGGAACCGCAAGGTGAGCTACAGCATATAGTAGACCAAGCAACACAGCGCCTACAAGGAGATGAAGCGAATAAACGAGTAGCGTTTTTTACAGTAGGTGTAGATAGCGCTAATATGACGCGCTTAAATCAAATAGCTGTGCGTACACCGCTGAAACTCAAAGGATTAAACTTTATCGAAATGTTTGTCTGGCTCTCAGCTAGTATGTCTATGATTTCTCATTCCAAGGTAGATGAACAGGTAGCTCTACCCCCGATTGGTTGGGGTTCTGTTTAAAGGAGTGAACAATAAACAGTTATCAGTACCTGTGGTGTGTAGTTTCATCCAAGGTTAAAACTGATAACTGTGAATCAAAAGAGCAGCTTGTAATAGACATAGCTAGCTGTTGGAAAAAAAAAGTATGAACACGTCAAACAAGATCCCTCAATGGCGAGTCATAGCTGCATCTGTATGTGGTACAAGCCACGTGAGAGTTCAGCAGTTGTGTCAGGACGCTCACCATTGGCAGCTATTGTCAGATAATCTATTAGTGGCAGCGGTAGCAGATGGTGCAGGTTCTGCTAGCCAAGGTAAAGTGGGAGCGATGGTAGCTGTAGAAACCGCCATCGAAACCATATCAATGAAAGAAATCAGCCAAGACACCTTGGCTGATGATGATCAGGTGCAATCACTGTTGACAGAGGCGATGATCGCCGCCAAAACAGCAGTGGAGGAAGAAGCAGCTGCTTGTCACAAACAGCCTCAAGATTTAGCAAGTACCTTAATTCTTCTGATCGCCACACCAGATGTTGTGGCGGTGGCACAAATCGGTGATGGTTTGGCAGTAGCGAAGGATCGTATGGGCAACCTCATAGCACTAACTAAGCCTGATAGCGGCGAATACATCAACCAAACCACTTTCTTAATTTCTCCTGGTGCTTTAGAAACAGCACAAATGAGATTATGGCGCGAATCGATACTCAATATTGGTATACTCACGGATGGATTACAAATGCTGGCGTTGAATATGGTCGTTGGTGAACCTCACAAACCATTCTTTTTGCCTCTGTTCGACTTTGTAGCGAATACTGAAGATAAGACAGTCGCGAAAGAACAGTTAGTGAGGTTTTTAGGATCTGAGCGGATTACACAACGTACAGATGATGACTTGACACTTATTATCGCGGCATTCAGTAAACCATGAGCAATAATTCCGCCAATTCAGTGTTCTAAACAACTCCCGTTAATCGCGATTCTATCATGCAGGTACTACGTTGTCTTCCCAAGCAAGAAATTCTCAACCTCAGCGTCAGTTTAGGGCGTGGTGGTGAAGCTTGTATCTATGCGGTGCCATCTGATGGCAATTTAGTGGCAAAAGTTTATCATAAACCAACTATTGCCCATGCTCACAAACTCCAGGCAATGCTTGCCAACCCGCCAGAAAACCCAACAGCTAATTTGGGACATATCTCGATTGCTTGGCCAGCAGGATCTATTGCTGACGGCAGATGGCAGCGAACGTATCATTGGCTTTTTAATGCCGCGCATTTGCGAGATGCGTCCCATTATTGACTTTTACAACCCAAAAACCCGCCGCGAACACTGTCCTTTATTCAATTATCAGTACCTACTCCGCACAGCTCGTAATTTGGCGGCAGCATTTGCGGCTTTGCACACTAGTGGATATTGCATTGGCGATGTTAATGAGTCAAATATCCTCGTCAGTGACACCGCACTAGTGACATTGGTAGACACAGATTCCTTTCAGGTAAGTGAACCAGATAGTAATGTTGTTTACCGTTGTCCAGTAGGTAAACCAGAGTTTACCCCACCAGAACTACAGAACAAAATATTTTCCCAGTACGATCGCGAAATTCACCATGATTTATTTGGGTTAGGGGTACTGATATTTCAACTATTAATGGAAGGTACCCACCCATTTTCTGGTATTTATCAAGATGCTGAGGAACCACCATCTTATGAAGCACGTATCGCTGCTGGACATTTTACTTACAGTAAATATCGGCAAGTACCTTATCTTCCTACTCCCATTGCACCAGGTTGGGAAATTCTCCATCCCAGTTTACAAGAATTGTTACTGCGTTGTTTTGAAGATGGTCACAACAACCCAAAACTGCGTCCGAGTGCCCAAGCCTGGCTAATGGCAATCGCCGAAGCCGAAGATAACTTAATTACTTGCAGTGTTAATCCTCAGCATCGTTACAATAGTCATCTGGATACATGTCCTTGGTGTGAACGTAGCTTGCGTTTAGGTGGACGTGATCCGTTTCCATCAGCTCAAGCAATAGCAGCTAAAGAACATCTTAAACAGCGCATCCCCACCAAAAGGCGCTACGCCGAGACTTCACACTTTATACAATCAGTTACACCTTTACAACCCGTTAATAATTGGCAGCCAGTATTTACCCTCAACACTCAATATAGATCCCCCAAAAAAAGCAAGAAGCTTTACGCGATTATTTTGTGCTTCCTAGGTTTTGGTGTTTTGGGATATTTGGACTTAATGGTGAAATTTACTCGTCCCTTTGTTTCCCAAAATGCCTATAGTCAACAAACGTTGATGTCTCGCAATTCCGATAGGAATAAAAATCCCAATTTTACCGACTTGAATCAGCAGGCACATGCTGCTTACAAAGTGCGAGACTATGAGCGAGCAGTTGAAACTTTCAACCAAGCCATCGAACAAGAACCGAATCACGCTAAAGCTCATATTAATCGGGGCAATGCTCGCTATAATATGAAAGACTATGAAGGAGCGCTGATAGATTATAACGAAGCTTTACAAATCAATCCTCATGAAGTTAAAGCTTTTGTCAATCGAGGCAACGTCCGCTATATCCTCGCCGAATATAGTAACGATCCGGATCGAGAATATAAGTTAGCGATCGCGGACTTTAATAATGCCATTCAGATTAACAATAAAGAAGTTGAAGCTTATATTCGGCGGGGTATTGTTCGTTCGCAAGTTGCTAAATATAGCAGCGATGCTCAATCAGAATATAAGCAAGCTATGCAGGATTTTACTCAGGCGATTAATCTGAAGCCTTACGCAGAAGCTTATTATCAGCGGGGTATTGTTCGTTATCAAATGGCTCAATATAGCAGCGATTACACTCAAGAATACCAACAAGCGATCGCCGATTTTAACCAAGCACTACAGATAAATTCTAAACTCACAAAAGTTTATCTCAAACGTGGTATGGTTCGCTATGAAATTTCCCAATATGGGGGGAAAGAATCAAGCGCAATTCGTCAGCAAGGAATTGATGATTTGCAGACGGCGGCTAAACTGTCCCTTCAACAAGAAGATATGGATAGTTACCAACAAGCACTCAGCAGTATGTGTGTTGTTGTAGAAAACAAATGTGATGCTTTATTCCAAAGCTCCAATATGTGGGAATACGTGGGAAATAAGTAATTAGCCATCATACACCATTAATTTATAAAAAACTCCATTCATAAGGGGATGGAGTTTTTTATTAGTTGTGTCGAATTTACTGCAACAGTTCTAAATTAATGGGACAGATCACTAGTGGTTTGTCCTATTAATTTTGATAGTTACGTAATGAGCGATAAATCGCTCATTAAAGCACGAAGCGTGCTTCAAAATATCGGACTAAAGTCCTAACTACAAACTTAATTCACCTAACTTTATCGGGATTGTCATTAGCATGAAATATACTTTTGTGGGATAGGTATCCTGCTCCCTTAAGAAGGGCAAGATGCCTATTACACAAGAAAATATTTAAACCCCGTCTAGGTTGAAAACCATAGTTTTAAAAGTAGTGGCAGCATCTTGCTCCCTGGGGGTAGTAGCGGGCAAGATGCCCGCACTACTCCGGGTTTCAAAATGGACGAGGTTTAGTGTATTAAATTTAACTAATAACCGCTATATTTTCGTGATGCGCTCTGAAAACGAAGTTATTTATATCACTATTTTCTGACTAGGATATTGTTGATTTTCATAGCAGAAAAACCGAATGATAAGGGTTAGCGAACGTGAACCATAGTTTTTTGTTGGTAATATTTATATTTAATTAAATAAATGAGTATTTAAACTTTGGATAAAGATTCATAAATTTTTTACATATAAAGGATTTATATTTATATTTCCTTTATAAATAACAGTCAAAATCTCGTTAGATTATTGACGTAGAAAAAATATATGAGAAATAAATTTTTCTCAATTGCATCTGCAATCGCTTCATCCCGCTCAAGTGAAATAAATATTAATCTAGCTGCAAATCTTTGAGGTAGTTGCATGAAAGCAGTGATTTTGGCTGGAGGACTTGGTACACGCATCAGTGAAGAAACTAGTATCAAGCCCAAGCCGATGGTAGAGATTGGTGGTAAACCAATTTTGTGGCATATAATGAAGATTTACTCTGCTCATGGTATTAATGATTTCATCATCTGTTGCGGTTATAAAGGTTATGTAATTAAGGAGTATTTTGCCAATTACTTCTTACATATGTCTGATGTGACTTTTGATATGCGATTTAACCAGATGAACGTGCATTCAGGTTATGCTGAACCCTGGCGTGTCACCTTAGTCAATACGGGTGATAACACAATGACAGGTGGACGCTTAAAGCGAGTCGTCGAGCATGTTGGTAATGAAACTTTTTGCTTCACCTATGGCGATGGTGTCAGTAATGTCAATATTACAGAGCTAATTAACTTTCATAAACAACAAAACACCTTAGCTACACTAACTGCAGTTCAACCAGCAGGGCGATTTGGCGCTATTTCTTTGGGACATGAACAAACTAGAATCACCAACTTTAGGGAAAAGCCTGAAGGTGATGGTGCTTGGATTAATGGCGGTTATTTTGTTCTAGAACCGGAAGTGATTAATTTAATTGCTGATGACACCACTATTTGGGAGAAAGAACCATTAGAAAAGCTCGCCGATATCGAAAAACTCTCAGCTTTCAAACATAATGGTTTTTGGCAACCAATGGACACATTACGAGATAAAAACTATCTCGATGAGCTATGGAAAAGCGATAAAGCACCTTGGAAAGTATGGTAGAACAAGAATTAGGAGTTATGAGTTAGGAATTAAATTTAACTTCCAACCCCAAACTCTCAAATCCTAATTTTTAACTATTTTGTCATTGGAGATGCAATAATACTAATGTACAATTTTACAATTATCGGTGGAGGAATAGTTGGACTCTCTACGGCAATGGCTTTAGGAAAACGCTATCCTCATGCACGTATTCTAGTTTTAGAAAAAGAGAGCAACTGGGCATTTCATCAAACTGGTAATAATAGCGGTGTAATTCATTCGGGGATATATTACAAACCAGGGAGTTTCAAAGCCAAGTTCTGCCGTGAAGGTTCTCGCTCAATGGTAGAATTTTGCCAAGAACATGACATCGATCATGACGTGTGTGGTAAGGTAATTATTGCTACTGATAAAGAAGAGTTACCGCGCCTGGAAAGTCTTTATCAGCGAGGGGTAGAAAATGGTATCGCCGTCCAAAGGATTAGTCCTGAAGAAGTTCGAGAAATTGAACCTCATGTCACTTGTGTAGGCGGAGTTAGAGTATTTTCCACAAGTATTGTTAATTACAAGCAAGTTTGTGAAAAATACGCTGAATTAATTCAAAAGCAGGGGGGAGATTTACGCCTCAATACAAAGGTTGAGAAAATTCTCTCTAGTGGTAAAAATCACGTATTGGAAACCAATAAGGGTAGTTTTGAAACCCAGTTTGTCATCAATTGTGCTGGATTGCATAGCGATCGCGTTGCTAAATTAGGTCAAGTTGACCCCAAGACTAAAATTATACCATTCCGGGGAGAATACTACGAACTCACCCCAGAAAAACGCTATCTGGTGAAAACTCTGATTTACCCTGTTCCCAATCCAGATTTTCCCTTTCTGGGTGTCCACTTTACCCGGATGATTGATAGCAGTGTTCACGCTGGTCCCAATGCGGTTTTGAGCCTCAAACGCGAAGGTTATAAAAAAACTGATTTTGACTGGCGCGATTTTGCTGAAGTCATGACTTACCCAGGTTTCTGGAAATTAGCAGCCAAACACGCTGATGAAGGTATTCAAGAAATTATTCGTTCTTTTAGTAAAGCAGCCTTCGTCAGCAGTTTACAAAAACTAATTCCAGAAGTCCAAGCAGAAGATTTAGTTCCTACCCATGCGGGAGTACGCGCTCAAGCTTTGATGAATGATGGCAAACTAGTAGATGATTTTTTGATTGTTCAAGGTCAAAATTCTGTTCATGTTTGCAATGCTCCCTCACCGGCTGCTACTTCTTCTTTAGAAATTGGCAAAGCAATTGTGTCAAAAATTCCCGAACAATCACATCTAGCAGCGTCTGTTTATTAAGTGTAGATAACTGATAGCAATTTTTAGATCAATAGAGTAAGTAGAACGGCGTGAATAATTCAAGGTTTGTAGTAGGGACTTTAGTCCTCTCTTAAGGGCTAGAGCCGCTTACTACAAGCCAATTAAATTAAATTAAACATTACTTAATGTAGTTTTGTTTTTTCTCACCGACTTACTTACATGAATGAGAGCAAGGAAGAAAAGCATGGCATTTACTGTAGTTTAATTACCTAAAAATTGCTGCTATTTGCCAGCGTTATATTGCATTTACAAGCACTGGCAATATTTTTTATATTCTTTTTTTACTAACCGCAGAGGCGCTGAGGACACAGAGAGAAGAAGAAAATGCTTAACTCAAGTTTATTGGATTATATTAGATAGAATGGAGTAAATGTGGTTCTAGCTGGGAAATGGAGAGAACTTTATCCAAGATGGAATCAAATGTCGAGAATTTATGATTATTCATCCTGGAAAGACAGTCCCTTTGTTGAAGATATCTATAACCAGCTACTGCATCAGCCTGACATTATTCACTTTACTAATTCTCCTAAACCCTGCTATTTAGGATTGTGAGTAGAATGTAAACATCCTCAAAAAGATTTATTTTTCTACTATCTTGACATGACAGATTGCTCAGGAGGGCGAGATAGTTTCTGGAGACGCCTAGGTCAAAAATTTATGAAAATGACCTTCATAAATACCTCTAAACTCTGAAAAAAACCTTGGCATATCTCTTCTTACCTAGCTCTTAAATGCAATAGAAATCAACAAAATCCAAAGGTTTTGAACATAATGAAAATATTAGTAACTGGAACAGAAGGCTATCTAGGTTCTTTATTACCGCCTCTGTTAATTGAACGTGGACATGAAGTTATTGGTGTTGATACAGGCTTTTATAAAGTTGGTTGGTTATACAATGGTACAGAAATTACAGCCAAAACTCTCAACAAAGATATCCGCCATATCACCCCAGAAGATTTAAAAGGTGTTGAAGCAATAGTTCACATGGCGGAACTTTCCAACGATCCCACCGGACAATTAGCACCCAATATCACCTATGAAATCAATCATTTAGGTTCTGTTCGCCTCGCTAATTTGGCGAAAACAATAGGTGTGCGTCGCTTTATCTATATGTCTTCTTGTAGCGTTTACGGTGTTGCTACCGAAGGCGATATTACAGAAGAATCCCCTATTAACCCCCAAACCGCCTATGCGGAATGTAAAACTCTCGTAGAACGAGATGTCCAACCTTTAGCTGATGACGATTTTTCACCTACCTTTATGCGGAACGCCACAGCTTTTGGTGCTTCCCCTAGAATGCGGTTTGATATCGTGTTGAATAACCTCGCAGGGTTAGCTTGGACGAGCAAAGAAATTAAAATGACTAGCGATGGTACACCTTGGCGGCCATTAGTCCACGCACTAGATATTTGTAAAGCCATTGTTTGTACCTTAGAAGCACCGCGTGACATCGTACACAATCAAATCTTTAATGTTGGTGATACTGGTAACAACTATCGGGTTAAAGAAATTGCCGAAATCATTGCTGGTACTTTCCCTGGTTGTAAATTAACCTTTGGACAGAATGGTGCAGATAACCGCAGCTATCGCGTATCATTCGCTAAAATTAACAGCATTTTACCTGGATTCAAATGTGATTGGGATGCTCAACGCGGTGCTAAACAACTATTTGATTTATTCAGTCAAATTGATATGACTGAAGATACTTTTCTGTTTAGAGGATTCACTCGCTTAAAGCAGCTAGAGTATCTGATTCGTACAGAGCAAATTGACAAAGATTTCTTTTGGAATAAAAAGTAAATTAAAGTCATTAGTGTTAATGGATTGTAGTCAGCAACTTAGTGTTTAAAAATCCAGGACTAAAGTCCTGACTACAAACTGATTGACAGGGATTACTACGTGTATTTAAAAAAATGAATAAATTACTAACCATTGCTATTCCTACTTTCAATCGCGCTTCACTTCTAGAACAACAGCTATCCTGGTTACACCAATCTATCAAAGGCTTTGAGTCTGAATGTGAAATTATCATTTCTGATAATTGTTCAAAAGATAACACTCAAGAAATCATCAAAAAATGGCAATCTATCTTTATTAACACAACATTTAAATATAATAGAAATAAAGAAAATATAGGTTTAATGCCTAATATCGCTTTCTGTATACAAGCTGCTACTAGTCAATATGTTTGGACAGTTGGCGATGATGATCCTATACAAGAAAACGCTCTTAGTTATTTATTAACTAAAATCAAACAAAATCCTGAAGTAACACTAATATTTCTTAACTGTTATGGACGCCATAAACTAAGTAATAAAATTACCGTACAACGCTGGTTTAATAGTGATAATGATAAGCCAATTACTGATGGCAAAGCTGCATTACAACGCTATCTTAAAGAAAGTTTTGGTGGCGTACTTTTTATGACAGCAACAGTATATAAAACAGAATTAGTACAATGTGCTTTACAAAAGTGGCCATCTTCTTGCAATAACTTAGCATCTCAAGCATATTGGACAAGTTTTTGTGCTACTTATGGTAGTGTAATCGTCACTAAAGATAATTATTTGGAATGTACAATGCACGCTAGTTATTTAGAGCAAGATCCAAAATGGTCAATAATGATGCGATATGTTTATATTCCAGAAATTTATGTAAAACTTCTAGAAATTGGCTACTCTAAAACATTTTGTTGGCAAATGATTTTGCAAAATATCATCACAAAAAGTGACTGGATAATTTTCTTAGGTGCTTTAAAACGGTGGCCATTTTTAACAATAAATATTATTATGTCATATCTATTTTTAGTAGTTACAGCTACTAGAAAACAATTTTTATCACCAAAAAAAGGAATATATCAACCTTCTCTAGATTAAAATTTGGAGTTTCTAATTATTCAGATGTGTCATATAATGTTTTCCAGTCTAGTGAGGTACATTGTAGCCCCCTCCTCGCTTGCTCTGAGGGGGTTGGGGGTGGAGTTTTTGTACATCATTCAACTGAGAACCGCTATATCAACATTAATAAAAAATTTAAAAATATTGGGAGAAAGCTACATTATTTTTTAAGTAGATGAAGTTTAATGCTTAAATTAATACCAATACTGACTTATGAATAAACTACTCACCATTGCTATACCTACTTATAATCGGGCTGAATTACTTGATAAACAGTTATCATGGTTAGCAAAAGCAATCCAAGGTTTTGAATCTGAGTGTGAAATTTTAATATCAGATAACTGTTCTACTGATCACACTCAAGCTGTTATTCAAAAATGGCAGATAAAACTGAGCAATATCACTTTTAGCTCCAATAAAAACTCTGAAAACTTAGGGGTAATGAAAAATATTCTTTATTGCTTAAGTTCTGTCACAACAAAATATGTCTGGACAATTGGTGATGACGATTCAGTTCAGGATAGAGCCATTGCTTATGTCATCAACAAAATCAAGCAACATGAAAATTTATCATTATTATTTTTAAATTTCTCTGGTAGGAACAAAATCACTAGTGAACCAGTCCATCCACCAACAATAGTGGGAAATCGTTGGTTTGATGCTGATAGAGAAGATGGTGATGGTGATGGTAAAGCAATTTTTGAACATTGTTTTTCAAAAAGTGTCGGTGCGGTGATTTTTTTGACGGCTACTGTCTATCGCACGAACTTAGTAAAACGCGCTTTGCAAATTTGGCCAGATGCGGCAAATAATTGGATATCTTTAGCATATTTCGCTGGTTATTGTGCTGCTAATGGCACTGTAATTGTCACTAAGGATACTTATTTGGAATGTATTGTTGGTGTAAGTTATTGGCAACAAGAGCCACAATCTGCTCTATTAATGCAATACAAGCACATACCTGAAGTTATTTTGAAACTACAGGAGCATGGATATTCTAAAAACTTTTGCAGACGGATGCTGTTGCAAAACAGCAAAGAAGTGAGCTTGAAAGTCTTTTTAGGTGCTTTAAGAAGATGGCCTGTTTCCGCCATCAAGATAGTAATTCCTTTTTTGGCTTTAGTTGGCTTCAGTGCTTTAGAAGTCATGCCTATTAGAGAGTTTAAAGTCGCAGATGTAAATGAAATTACAAGCAAACAAGAAATAGAAATATATCAAAAAAAGTCATAAATTAACATATGATTAAAAGCAAAATATCTACACTATCTTCTGAGTTAGATTGCATAGTATCACGTTGGCAGCATCAGAAAAATTTACCTGCATTAGAAAAACGCGATCGCTTAATTGTTAATACTCTCAAACGAGAAGGTATTTACATCACAACACTCGCCGATTTAGGATTCAACTCCACTTCACAACTTCTGAATTCTGCTCATAGCATCTTACCCAGCATGGGAAAAGATACCTATACAGATTCATCTCAAAATCCACCAGAAATTTATATAGTTAGCCATTTACCTGATTTTTATAACTGGGGAAGTGAACAAAGACTGTTGAATATTATCGAACATTATATTAGTCTTCCTGTTGCTTATCATGGTGTACAAATACGCAAAGACTTTTTAAATAAAAGTCAGTTCAGTACAATGCTATGGCACAGAGATTCAGAAGATCGCCGTGTTATCAAAATCATCATTTACTTAAATGATGTAGAAGCAAAGCATGGTCCTTTTGAATACGTACCAAGTTCTTTGACCTCTATAAATAGACTAAATTTTTATCGGCTTTACTACAAAATTTATAACTCAGGTATCAACGATGAAACATTAAATCAAATTATCCCTAAAGCTGCATGGAAATCATGTACAGGTTCAGCCGGTACTGTAATTATTGCTGATACCCAGAGGCTTTTACATCGTGGAACTGTCCGCACACAAGAGCGTTCAACGCTATTTTTTGTCTACACAGCTAATCCCCCCAAACGACCAGAACTTTGTACTCAATATTGGGATGATACTTTTCCTAAACCAGAGGTACTACAAAAAATTGGTTAATAGCCCACAGTATCAGCCAAGCAATCTACTCAGTAACTTCGTAATTTTTGGCTCATCATCACAGCAAATTAATCAGGTATTTCTGCTATGCTCAACAAAATTAAAGGTAAAATTGCCGCCATAAATTCAGAGTTAGTTTATAGAATAAAACTCTGGAAGTATGCGCCAAAATTGCCTACACTAGCAGCAGGCGATCGCTTAATTGTTGAAACTCTCAAACGAGAAGGTGTTTATGTAACTACACTCGCAGAGTTAGGCTTAACATCTACCCCAGAAATGCTACAAGCTGCTCATCATCAATTAACGCAAAACATACTAGCAAATAACTCACATCTTGCCCAAAAATTACCACAAATTTCCACAGTCACAGATTTAGCAGAATTTTCTAATTGGGGATGGGAAAACAGATTATTAAATATCATTGAGAATTATCTTGGTTTACCCGTGATGTTTCAGGGTGTACATTTACGCCAAGATTTTCCAAATGAACAACAATTTGGCACATTACTGTGGCATAAAGATTCCGAAGACCGCAGAATGGTTAAGGTAATTATTTATCTCAATGATGTCGAAAAAAAGCACGGGCCTTTTGAGTATATTCCTGTATCTTTAACATCTTTTCCTAGGTTAAATTTCTATCGAATTGATTATGAACTTTGGCAATCTGGTTACTTAGGAATCAACGATGAACAAGTAAGAAAAATCATCCCACAATCAGCTTGGAAATCTTGCCCAGGAGTAGCAGGTACAGTTGTAATTGCCGATCCAAGAACTGCTTTACATCACGGTACTATCCGCACAGAATCAAGGTCAGCACTATTTTTTGTGTATACTGCTAACCCGCCCAAGCGACCAGAACTTTGTACTCAATATTGGGATGATACTTTTTCTAAACCAAAGTTAAGTGCTGAAGTTAATAGATAGTTTGTCTAAGTTTTTTGTAGTCCATATTTATATCGAGGTAATTTATGATTTTCACCGCAACTACACTCCAAGATGCCTACATTATTGACTTAGAAACAAGAAGCGATCATCGTGGTTTTTTTGCTAGAACTTTCTGCGCTGAGGAATTTGCTGCCCACGGTTTGAAGGAAGTAGTATATCAATGCAACTTATCTTATAACTACAAAAAAGGCACTCTTAGGGGAATGCACTATCAACTCAAACCAGCAGCAGAAACAAAATTAGTTCGCTGCACTCAAGGTGCAATTTATGATGTGATTATTGATATGCGCCCTGATTCACCTACTTTTTTATCACACATTGGTGTTGAATTAACTGCAGATAATCATCGGGCTTTATATGTACCAGAAATGTTTGCTCACGGATATCAAGCACTTACAGATGATGCTGAAGTTGTATATCAAGTAGGTGAATTTTATACACCAGGATATGAGCGTGGTCTGCGTTATGATGATTCATTTTTTAATATTGAATGGCCTTTAGAAGTAACAGAAATATCTGAAAAAGATTTAAATTGGCCGTTGTTGAGCATGATACCTATTGGAGATACAGAAACAGTGTCAATTACCGTATAGTTTGTAATAAAAATTATTCTGTTTCAACACATACACACAGCAATCAGAGGAATGATTTCATGATTATTATTGATAATGCTTTAAAAGCCCGTGCTGCTGCTGGTAATCCCATCAAAGTAGGAATGATTGGTGCCGGCTTTATGGGTCGAGGTATTGCTAATCAAATTATTAATTCAGTACCAGGAATGGAGTTAGTAGCCATCTCCAACCGCCAAATTGATACAGCCAAGCAAGCTTATTTAGAAGCAGGGATTGAAGAAATTCAGCTAGTGACAAATGTCACAGATTTAGAACAGGCGATCGCTCAGGGTAAATATGCAGTCACAGAAGATGCACAGTTACTCTGCCGTGCTGAGGGAATCGACGCATTAATCGAGGTTACAGGCGCTGTGGAATTTGGTGCTCATGTAGTTATGAGTGCGATCGCCCATCGCAAACATGTGATCATGATGAATGCTGAACTTGATGGCACTATTGGCCCCATCCTGAAAGTGTATGCTGATAAAGCCGGTGTAATTCTCAGCGCCTGTGACGGCGATCAGCCTGGGGTGGAAATGAACCTCTACCGTTTTGTCAAAAGTATTGGTCTAACTCCGCTGTTGTGCGGTAACATTAAAGGACTTCAAGACCCCTATCGCAATCCTACCACCCAAGAAAGCTTTGCCAAGCGCTGGGGTCAGAAAGCCCACATGGTGACTAGCTTTGCTGACGGCACTAAAATTTCCTTTGAGCAAGCGATCGTTGCTAACGCCACAGGAATGAAAGTTGCCCAACGCGGAATGTTGGGATATAACTTTAGTGGACATGTTGATGATATGACCCAAATGTATGATGTTGACCAACTCAAACAACTGGGCGGTATTGTCGATTATGTAGTTGGAACCAAACCAGGCCCTGGGGTGTTCGTCTTCGCTACCCACGATGATCCCAAGCAACGGCACTACCTCAATTTATACAAGTTAGGCGAAGGTCCACTTTACAGCTTCTATACTCCTTATCACCTCTGTCATTTTGAAGTTCCACTCTCCGTCGCCCGTGCTGTGCTTTTCCAAGATGCAGTCATGTCTCCATTAGCAGGCCCGCTAGTGGATGTAGTCACTACCGCTAAAATTGACTTGAAAGCAGGCGAAACCTTAGATGGTATTGGCTTTTACATGACTTATGGACAATGCGAAAATTCCCCCATCGTTCAAGAGCAAAACCTCCTACCAATTGGTTTAGCTGAAGGATGTCGGCTCAAACGAGATATTCCTCAAGATCAAGTCCTCACCTACGATGATGTAGAGTTACCTACCGACAGACTTTGTGACAAATTACGATCTGAGCAAAACGCTTATTTTGTCCCAGAAAGAAGCTTGGTAGCAGTTGGGTAAAATTCTGTATGTGTAGTCAGGACTTTAGTCCTCAAAATCAGGACTAAAGTCCTGACTACACATACAGAATTACTATAAAAAAGCAAATTCTGTGATTCTCAAACTTATTGATAGAAACTGGGGAGCATTCAAACTACATAAAAATTTTTATTTTGGGTCAAATTTATGAAAATTGCGCTAGTCCATGATTATTTAACCCAGCGCGGTGGGGCGGAGCGCGTGTTTGAATTGCTGTGTAAACGCTACCCCGAAGCTGATATTTTTACTTCTTTGTACGATGAGCAAAAAACTATTGATCTCGGTGAACGGATAGTTAACACAACATTTTTACAACATATTCCGGGAGCCGCAAAGCATTTTCGATTGATTGCTCCCTTATATTTTCCTGCCTTTCGGGCAATAGATTTACAAAACTACGATCTCATCATCAGTAGTAGCACAAGCTTTGCCAAAGCAGTGCGAAAACACCCAAATGCACGCCACATTTGCTTTTGTCATAATGTTACCCGTTTTCTGTGGGATACAGAAACTTATTTACGAGAGTATGGAGACTATCGATATTTTGCGCCTCTCATCGAAAAAGTCTTCTATTTAATGCGAAAAGTAGACCTAAAATATTCACAGGAACCTGACATTTATATTGCTAATTCTACTATTGTTGCTCGTCGTATTCAAAATATTTACGGCAAAAAAGCTATTGTTGTCAACTATCCAATCGATACCAGTAATTTTGTCTTTGCTGATACCAAAGATGAATATTATTTGGCATCAGCTAGGATGATCAGCTATAAACGTTTGGATATAATAATTGAAGCTTTTAATTGGTTGGGATGGCGATTGTTAATTTCTGGTGATGGACCAGAAAAAGAAAGGTTAAAATCTCAAGCATTAGATAATATTGAGTTTTTAGGACATGTGAGCGATGATCAACGCAAAGACTTGTTTTCTAAAGCTAAATCTGTCATAGTTGCCGCTTTAGAAGACTATGGATTAGTCCCCGTAGAGGCTAATGCTAGTGGAACACCAGTCATCGCCTATGGTGCGGGTGGCGTATTAGATACTCAGATACCTGGAAAGACTGGGGTATTTTTTAGCAGACAAACACCAGACTCCCTACAAGCTGCATTACTACATGCAGAGGAAATAACTTGGGATTACGCAAACATCCGTAATCATGCAGTGACAAATTTTTCAGAAACAGCATTCTTTAATCAGGTCGAACAAATTATTGACCAAGCTTGTGGAGTGCATTCATCATTCATGTGATTTGTTAGGTTAAGGATAATAAAAGTGGTTCAAACAAGTCTAAATCCCAATTTAAATCCTGCTGCTGACACAGAACCGGGTTACGGTCAAATTTTTGCGGTATTTTTACGCAGATTTCCTTGGTTTTTACTTGTATTTTTGACGTCAGTCACTTTAGCGGCTTTGATTACTTCTAAAACAAAGCCTACCTATAAAAGCTCGATGCAGCTATTAATAGAAGCTAACTATCAAGTTAAACCAGGAACAGCGGGAGCAGAAAATCAGTTTACTGACTCGAATATTGAGATAGATGCTGCGACTCAGCTTAACTTGATGCAGAGTTCTGGACTGCTTCAAAAAGCAGTTGATAAACTCCAGACTGACTATCCAGAGATGACTGTAGCTGAACTTAAAGGGTCTTTAGTCTTGAATCAAATCAGGATGAAAGAAGATAATGTCCTGACTAAAATCTTTCAAGTTGAATATACCGACAAAAATCCAGATAAAACACAAAAAGTTCTGACTGCCGTTCGCCAAGTGTATCTAGAATACAATAAACAGCAGCAGGATTTGCGTTTACAAAAAGGTCTCCAAATCATCAGAGAGCAGTTAAGCAAGGCTAGTGAGGAAGTGAATGCTTCTGAGACTAACCTCCAAAGGTTTCGCAGAAATCAGAATTTAATCAATCCAGAGTCACAAGCAAAAGCCCTTGAGGATGCTGTGAACAATATTCAGCAAGAGCGACGCACCACTCGTTCTCAGTATGAAGAAGCTTTGGCACGGCAAAAATCTTTACAAGAACAACTTAACCGTTCTCCACAAAACGCCCTGGTTTCTTCTCGCCTGAGCCAGTCTACTCGCTATCAAGGCTTACTGAACGAAATCCAAAAAACCGAACTGGCTTTAGCACAAGAACGTTTGCGCTTTACAGATGAGACGCCGAATGTGCAAAAGTTGAAAGATCAACTCCAGGGACAGAAGGAATTATTGCAGCAAGAGGTAAGAAGAGCTTTAGGCGGACTGTCTACTGATACGGCGGCTAGTGGAGACACTCTCCTCGAACAAGGACAACTCGGTCAAATTGACCTCAATCTTGCCGGTCAACTAGTGGAAACACAGACAAATATAGTTGCATTAACTGTTCGCGATCAAACTTTGGCTGAAAAAGAAAACGAACTACGTTTGCAACTCAAACGCTTTCCGCCTATATTAGCTTATTACAATCGCATACTACCGCAGTTACAATTTAGCCGTGAAAGATTGGAACAACTGTTGCGAGCCGAACAACAATTACGACAGGAATTGTCTAAAGGTGGGTTTAATTGGCAAGTTGTTGAAGAACCCCAAAAAGGTATACAGTTGGGACCTAATCTCCAGCAGAACCTCTTGCTGGGTGCAGTAGTTGGATTAATGTTGGGAGGTATCGCCGCCTTTGTTCGCGAAGCCTCTGATGATGCTGTACGTACCACTGCTGAATTAGAGAAGCAATTTGCTCTACCGGTGTTGGGGACAACTCCCAAGTTACCGCCAGCCAAATCTAGAGAATCACTGATCAAATTACCTTTTGGTAAACCAGAAGCCCTTTCCCCCTGGACAATTCAGGTACTTCAGTCCCCATCACGTGGGGAATCGTTGGATCTGATTTATAAAAATATCGAGCTGCTCAATTCCGTTGCTACCTTAAAATCTTTGATGATCACCTCAGCTTTACCCGATGAGGCTAAGTCAGCTTTCGCATTGGGTTTGGCAATGAGTGCTGCTCGGTTACATAAAAGGGTACTACTGATTGATGCCAACCTGCGCGATCCCAGTTTGCACAAACAGCTCAATCTTCCTAATGAACAGGGGCTTTCAACTATATTAGACAGTGATGTTACTCTACCCAACCAGATTGGTATTCAATATTCAGGCTCAAGCTACATCGATATTTTGACTGCAGGACCTACACCTGCTGACGCTGCTAATCTCTTGAGTTCCCCACGGATGATGGAATTAATGGCAACATTTGAGCAGACTTATGATTTGGTACTCATCGATGCTTCTCCAGTTATTGGCTTGGTGGATGCCATCCTCACAGCATCATCTTGTCGTAGTGTGGTGATGGTGGCAAGCATGGGTAGAGTGACTCGCGCCCAAATTGCCCAAACTACAGGTATGCTGAGTAAGCTAAACCTAATTGGTGTTGTGGCTAATGGAGTCTCTAACTCTGTTAGTACCTATGTGCCATATACAAAACAACAACCATTTGCTCTGCAACAAGTTGTAGAAAAATAGCTAATACCATTTCACTTTAATCGTAATACCAATACTTTAGTACTAATTCGTCAATTTTGCTTTGATGGTTTGTAGTAAGCACGCTGATTGCTGACTACGAAATTTATTTATCCATTAATTCAAACTTGACAGAGTACTAGGTAGCTAAACTAGGGGGGCGGTAACTGCGCCCTTGTTTTATCAGTGTGGCGTTTCTGGTATTATGATTATTTTTTTGAACATCACTAAAATTAAGCCTTTGTGCATATATATTTGTGTTTATTGGTAACATTTTTTCATTCATAAGACTGATATAAATTAATTTGTCTATTCCGTAAAATATGCAATTAATGACTAAAATTTTTCATCTTAATTAAGTAAGTCGGTGAGAAAAAACCAAACTACATTAAGTAATGTTAAATTTAATTGGCTTGTAGTAAGCGGCTCTAGTCCTTAAGAGAGGACTAAAGTCCCCACTACAAACCTTAAATTATTCACGCCGTTCTACTTAAGTTAATTAAAATGCATTTGTCAACAGGCTCTAATATATCTATTACAATCAGTATAAATTAAATTAAACTGCAATAGATTGATAATTTAATGAAGAAAAAATTAGGTATTTAAATATTAATTAAAGAAGTTATCTAACTTATCGTTATTTCTGCCAAATCTTCTATCGTAGAGATTAAAGCCAATTCCAAATAGCTCAAAGGTAAAATTAATTGATTTAGTTAGATTTATCGAGCAATTAAGCCAGTGGGCATAATTAAACCTAGATATCAAGTGATGAGGGGCAATGAAGTTATGGGGTAACTTTTCTCTACACTTCCCCAAACCTCCGAATACCGATATAAAAATCAAAATCCCCCATTTACTTAATTCTATTAATTTGTCATTATCGACTTAATTTTGATTGTTTTTATACATCTTTCATATAGAAAATATTAATAAGATGTAACTGACCTTGAAGGCTATTAATAGTAGCGTATTTCAGCTAATAATTATCTCCATATTTTTGGAGAACCAATAAAACGTAGTTCGGACTATGGGGCATTAATAGCCTGCAATATAAGATCAGCAATCTAATACTCTATAAATCCAAAGACAGATGACAATATCAATAATTACGACCTTCGATAATGGCTATAATATAGGTGATAAACACGAAAATAATCACTCCCCCTACTGCACACTAAAGTGGCGTCAGGGTCAGTTGTTGGTGAAGTCTTTGGGAAAATTGAAACAGCCATATCTACCTGCTCTATATAGCGAACAATTGTTAGTAGAGTGCTTAAAAAATTCTCCAATAAATTTGGTAAGTATAGATCCAAATCTAGGTGAAATAGTGCTAAAATTTTGGGCGGCGGCATGTGAGCAAGCTCATAAACCAATATTCCTACACATACCCTCAAAGAATAAACAACCAAAACAAAGTAGCCCACTGTTTTGGTTGTTAAAGCGGATAATTGACTGGATTGTTGCTTTAGGGCTACTGTTAATAGTTACTCCAATAATCCTGGGATTAGTTTTGCTCA
>CAVYXS010000152.1:0-6963 GCA_963772205.1 uncultured cyanobacterium | reverse complement strand
CCGAAGTCACAGGACCTGAGCAATTACAAGGCATCGACATTGATATGAATGATATGTCAGATTTGGTGCAAACATTAGGAGCGATCGCCCCGTTTGCTAGTACACCTGTCACCATTCGCAATGTGGAACATATTCGTTATAAAGAAACCGAACGGATTCGCGCTGTAGTCACAGAGTTGCAACGATTGGGAGTCAAGGTAGAAGAATTTAGCGACGGACTGCGGATTGAACCAAGTGCGATCGCTCCTACAGCAATTGAAACCTATCACGATCATCGTATGGCTATGGCATTTGCTGTCACAGGCTTGAAGACCCCAGGGATTGTGATTAAAAACCCTAGTTGTACAGCCAAGACATTTCCCGATTACTTTACCCGATTTTTCCAAATGTTAGAAGAATGAAAAACTCCATGCCACATGGGGCATGGGGCATGTAGTAAGCACTACCCTGCGGGAACGCTCCGCGAATAGTGCTTTAATGAGCGATAAATCGCTCACTACGTAACCATCATAAATTAATGCGATAGACCACTAGTTGAGGGATTTGAAAATATTCACATTAATACTACGATAACTCTATCGAGATAGTGTATGATAATGGAATTGTTAACTACGACCGCTTCCTTTGGAATGTTGCTGGCACTTGATAGTAACAGCGCAATATGCAGCGGACGAGTGCAAACTGCTTTATAAATCAAACTTTGGAGCATTTACATGAGCTACAAGCACATTGAAGTCAAACCGGTAGCTGGTTTTATCGGAGCCGAAATCAGCGGTGTGGATCTTTCACGTCCTCTGCACGATGATGCAATCAAAGAAATTCGTCAAACGCTATTGAAGTGGAAAGTGGTGTTCTTTCGCGGTCAGAACATTGATCATGCTGCACAGGTTGCATTCACATCTCGTTTTGGCGAAGTAACCTACGCCCATCCCCACGAAGATGAACCAGTCGAAGGCTTTTCCCAAATCCTACCCATTGACCGCAGCCGCTACGAGCGGCGTAACGGTCTGCGTCGTTCCAGCTACGAGAGCCGCTGGCATACCGATGTTACCGCAGTTGTCAATCCCCCTGCCGGGTCAATTTTGCGTGCGGTTAACGTCCCCAATTTCGGTGGTGACACACAGTGGACAAATCTGGTTGCAGCCTACGAAGGTTTATCAGCACCTCTACGTGCCCTAGCAGACACATTAAAAGCGGAACATCGCTTCAATGCGCGGTTGCGTTTGCCCAGCAATAGCAAGATCGTCCAACGCATCGCCGCCAATCCCCAAGTCTCAATCCACCCGGTAGTGCGCGTTCATCCAGAAACAGGGGAACGTGCATTATTCGTCAACCCTGGCTTCACCTCCCACATTCTGGACGTATCACCACAAGAAAGCGAACTGCTGCTGGAGTTGTTCTTTAACCAGATCACCAAGCCCGCTTACACCACCCGCTTCCGCTGGAACAACGGTGACATCGCCTTCTGGGACAACCGGGCCACCGCGCATTTAGCCCCTCAGGATCTGGATCATATAGAAGTCGAGCGCGTACTCTATCGCACCACCATCACAGGTGATATTCCAGTTGGGGTAGATGGTTTCCGCTCTCAAGTGGTTGAAGGTGAACCATTAAGCAGCGAATTACCAACCGTCTTCAAGAATAAAGCCGAGAAGGTAGTAGCAGAACCAGTCCTGTCCTAAACTGCAGAGTTATACAAGGGTGCGTCAGAGAAATTGACCTGATTTGCTGTCAATATTTTAGCTCTGACGCACCCATTGTCAATTTGTGGTAATCCGTTGCAAAACCTCCACATTTAGCTTGAGCTTGTTTCCCAACCACAAAGCATGGTCTGTGTGGTCAGCTACAGCATCCTCCGTATTTGGATGAATGAGAACATCCAACCCCTGATGATTGAGCATTAACCAGGGGATGACTTGATCAAACTGATGCGGTAAGAATGCAACTTGATACATCGCTTGTGGGTGGGGTCCAACAGGTTCATCGCGCCAGCGCCCTAGCTGTACCTCAAATCTAGCGCCCAATTCTTCGCGGATAAGAGCAGCAACATCACGTGTTTCGGTATCGTAGTAGATATGAGCGTGAAAACCAGTGATTTTGCTCGTCTGTTCTGTCATTGCTTTGAATCCCCATCGATAAAAATAAAAATCTCAGTAATTAGTAGTCCGCCACACACATTTTGTGGGCTGCAATATCCCGGACTTGTTAAAGAAGTCGGGGATCTGACCACCGTCACCTATTAGAATTAATGTGGTCAAACACTAGTACCGTGCGGCGTAAATACGCCTACCATTTCTCAAGACTGCAAATGATGATTGTTTCAAGGTTCATAATGGTGGGTTTATTTCCGCCATGCTGTACTAGTGGTCTATCGCATTAATTATGATGATTACGTAGTGAGCGATAAATCGCTCATTAAAGCACTATTCGCGGAGCGTTCCCGCAGGGTAGTGCTTACTACATACCCCTCAAAATTAATGTGGTCAAACACTAGGGAGGAAGCGCACTTCCTCCCTAATCAGGGTTAATACAGAGATGCTAATACTTTATCTGCAGCAGCCCGGAATGCAGTTGCAGCACCAGCACTCATATCACGGGGCGCACAGATGCGATTCCTGACATAAGCCAGTGTGATGGCGCCGACAGCAGCCACAGTTGGATCGGCATTATCTTTACCACCGATGCGTCCCCACGGTAAAGGGGCACCATTACCATTGATGAGATAGTCTGCTAGCAGTCGCAGGTGAAACTCAACTGCTTCTTTAACTGCAGAAATGTCCCCATCTACCGCCAATGCTTGCACCCCAGAGTTTTTCAGGATGTCACCAATCGCAACTTCCCGGTTATCACTCAATCTCTCAGCAGCTTCTGCTCTCCATTGGATGGTTTGGCTGTAGGTTGGATCTAAAGGTAAGGGATTTCCAATCGGTTCGGCGCCCCATCGACGACGTAGCAGTAAATTGTTGGTGGTGTCGTCTGATTTGACTCGCTGATAGGCGGGACGCTGCTTCAGGGCTTCAAACCAAGCGTTAATTCGAGGAAAGCGGGGATTTCCTTTGATTTCATAGCCCCGGTACACAGGTAAGTTAGCGGCCAATCGGTCAAGATGGGGGCTATACATGATGTCTACTAGGCTAAAGGTGCTGACAAAATAGGGACCGGGATATTTTCCTAACAGTTGTTCGATTTCATCTAATTTGGCTACAAACGCAGTTTCTAAGCTGGCTAATTCATGGGGATCTGCTGGTGGTTGTCGGAGGAATTTATAAGCAAGATCCCGAAAACCATTAGTTTCTGATTCCTCAACCAAGTGCTTCGCCACCGCATTTTCTGCGGGATCATCTGGAAGCAAGGTTTCACCAAATCGTTCTTCTAAGGCTAAGAGAATATCTTTGGATTCATAAACGAGATTACCCTCAATTTTGGCGGCGGGGACAAGGGTTGTGGGCACCAAATCAGTATACCATTTGGGTTTATTACTCAAATCAATAAACTCGGTCTCAAAGGGAATCCCTTTTTCTTCCAAAGCAAACCAAACCCTCTCACAGAAAGGACACCAAGAATTGGTATCGCGGTAAAGTAACACTGGGGGTGCAGTATCTGGTGGTAGTTTGTGGAGACTACTGGGAATTGGCGCGGTAGAAGGAGATTGTCCTAGTCTGCGGACTCGTCGAGCATCAGTATTTTGACGAGCAATCTCTAATAATTGCTCCCAACTGGATACTGTGTGTTGAATTGGCATTTTGCACCTTTGGTTTCAAGTAATTTGTCTAGAACTTACGCAAAATCAAACTTCAAACACGATATCAACAGCTATGGGGAGAAAAAAATCAGCATGACTTTGAGCTTAAGCATTCCCATCTGAGTAAAAGTCGCTAAACATAAGGTTTGCAGGTTTTACTTTGATCAAAGTACCAAAAGAGCGCTAGGGTTTTTGTGGACACTGACCCGATAAATAGATTTTCTGCGTAAGTCTTCTTCTATTAAAAAGGAATAGAGCGCATTTTATCAACCCCACTGTTAGTGGCCTTTGTCTCCAAAATCTGGCAAAAGTAGGGGCGCGAGAACCTGAAGATGTGGTTATTGCATGAAAACTACTGTAAGATTGTCAGATAATCAGAACGATAAACAGGCGATCGCTATGGTCGTAAGTATAGTCAAATGGACAATCGATGATTATCACCGCATGATTGCAGCAGGCATCTTGAATGATCGGCGCGTGGAACTTCTCAAAGGAGAAATTGTCGAGATGTCACCGTCAGGAGAACCCCATGCCTATTTTAGTAGTGAAGCTGGGGAATATCTCAGTCGATTATTAGGCGATCGCGCTATGATCCGTCAAGGTAATCCAATTACACTTCCCAACGACTCAGAACCTGAACCCGATATCGCCATTGTGCAACGCTTAGGGCGTGAATATCTGCAGCATCATCCTTATCCGACAAATGTGTTTTGGCTGATTGAATACTCAGATTCCAGCCTAGAAAAAGATTTGGAAATTAAAAGTAAAATCTATGCTGAAGTCGAAATCCCTGAGTACTGGGTGGTTAATCTTAAGAAAAGACAGCTTGTAGTGTTTCGTGATCCCCAAGATGGTGAGTACGCTACCAAATTTACCCTAACAGTCGGGACGATTTACCCACTAGCGTTCCCAGATGTGGCTATAGCAGTAGATTTGATTGTCAGCGCTTAGGGTTAATTAACAGTAGGCGAAAAGCTAACAATTACTAACAATTACAGCAGTTTTCAGGTAAATAGACAACCCGGTAAGGGCACGGCAGTGCCCATTGGTGTCAACTTAACGTGAAATCTAACTCCCAAGCAAGTTATATCATGTCCGCCTAATTAGTTATAATTCCCGCATCTGTGCAAAAACTGGGAAACTCTCTTTCCCCCAGCTAAGTGCCCCCTGCCCCCCTGCCGTCTTCATGATAAGTCTTTAACCGGACACGATATTATATCAATATTAGTTGCTTTGCCCCATACACCCTCAACCCCACTCCCAGCCTCTCCCCGTTCACGGGGAGAGGTGCCGGAGGCGGAGAGGGGTTTTGATCTTTGGGGCAAAGCGTTGATTTATCAATACTTCCAGCTTAAGTTGACACCACTGGGCACTGCCGTGCCCCTACAATATATGTGGTTATGTGTAGTTCAATTAACTGAAAATTGCTGTAATTACTACATAAATAATATCAGCCAAGTTTGCAATCAGGATATGGTGGTTTTGCACGCGCTTTCAGATTTCATAGACTCCAATTCTCAAGTCCAGGCTTCATCTCCCAGTTATTATTATCAAGGGCGTTGTCCCCAAACTGGTGAACTAATAAAACTCCCCCGCACTTCTTTGGCGGAAGGGATCGCATCTAGTTTAATGCAACTCCTGTCCACTGATGATCTTTATGCTCGTGAAGGTAAAATGTATGGGGTATTATTAGTTGAATTACCTACTGGCGAACAACGGGTACTCAAAGCCTTCTCCGGTCTGCTCAATGGTTACAGTATAGTTGATGGTTGGGTACCGCCAATTCCGGGAAGAGAGGAAGTGGTGTTAGATGAAACCCGCACATTGGGGCAATTGGATGCGATTAAGCAAGAAATCCTGACCCTCAAACAACTGAGGGAACACCAGGAATACGAAACCAAGTTTGCTGAGTTTGAGCAGCAGTTACAAATTATGAGCGATCGCCATCGAGATTGCAAACATCAACGACAGCAAAAACGCCAGCTACTCTACACAACTGTTTCAGGAGCAGCACTCATCATCGCCCTGGAAGAACTCGATCAACAAAGCCGTCAGCAAGGAATTGAGCGCCGACAATTCAAACGTCAGCAAAATGAAGTGTTACAACCGCTCAAGGAACTAATTACCGCCGCAGATGAGCGGATTTGTGAACTCAAACAATGGCGTAAACAACTGTCCCGTGAACTGCAAGCACAGATGCACGCTGCTTACAGCTTAACTAATTTTTCTGGACAATCTCTATCTTTACAGCAATTGATGCCAGGAGGTTCACCCACTGGTACAGGAGACTGTTGCGCCCCAAAACTATTGCATTATGCTGCAACAAATGGACTTAAACCCCTAGCAATGGCAGAGTTTTGGTGGGGAGCATCCTCCGAGGAAAAAATTCATGGTCAATTCTATGGCGCCTGTGCAGAACGTTGTCAGCCATTGATGGGATTTCTGCTGTCAGGATTAAAAACCACTAGCCTGACTAGGGCAGAAGTTCCGATTATTTATGAAGATGAATGGCTAATTGCTGTGAATAAACCCCCAGGGTTACTATCTGTCCCTGGTCGTTATCGTGACACCCAAGATAGTGTCCTGAGTCGCTTGCGTTGTTTGTTAACTGATGGTAGAATAGTAAGCCTTGTGCATCGTTTAGATCAGGAAACTTCTGGTATTTTGTTACTGGCTCGCGATACGCAAACTTATCGTCAACTAAGTCAACAGTTTCAGCAACGCCAGGTCTACAAGGTTTATGAAGCCATACTTTCCGGTGCTGTAACAGCCGATGCAGGTGTAATTGAACTACCATTATGGGGAGATCCGCAAAATCGCCCTTATCAGCAAGTTGATCAACAGCGCGGTAAACCCAGTGTAACTCAGTTTCGAGTGATGGCGCGGGAGGGAGATGACACTCGTGTAGAATTTATCCCGCTAACTGGACGCACCCATCAGCTACGGGTTCACGCTGCGGATAGGCGAGGACTGGGGGTGACAATTTTAGGCGATCGCCTTTATGGTTGCGGTGCAGTTGCGAGTCGGTTATATTTGCACGCCAGGGAATTGCAGTTTGAGCATCCCCAGTTGGGGGAACGGGTGCATTTAAGGGTGGAAACGCCCTTTTGATCAGCAACAAATGCTTAAACGTTTATTGTAAATAGGAACTCATTCATAGAGAAAGTCAACATGTTTGTTGTAAATGCATAGACGTTTATCGTAAACGTGAACTCATTTGT
>CAVYXS010000151.1:0-35294 GCA_963772205.1 uncultured cyanobacterium | reverse complement strand
TCCCATAAACCTAATGTTTCCTTGGCGAGATCAAACTACCCCTACATCCCTGTCCGGTAAAATCTGATATCAGACTTCTTTGGCGAAGGGATACTAGCAATAAACGAGCAGCCGCTCAAAACTGGCTCGGTCAAGATAAGCCCCGTGCTAACCCAACTCCGAAATATAGATTTCACCCAGGTACTCCCGGTATCACGGTTGTAAATTTGGGTCCAGGAGATACATCTGACCGTTAGCTATCGCCTTTCCAATATTGGGTTCATTGGTTAGATAGGAACAATCCATCATACTGGCGCAAACAGTTACTTCTGTGATTGTAAGTGTTAAATACTTTTCGTCCCAAGGTATTCCAACGTTGTATAACACTCAGGGAAGCAGCTTCACCAGCCACAATTAGAGATTGTAAATATGGTAATTCTTCTGGTTTGATTACAGCCAGCAGAGATGGAGGTAAGGTTAAATGAGTGATTTGCCATGCAGTTAAAGTTTCCCACAAAGATGGTCCGGGAATATGTTCTGGTAATTTTAAGTAGAGGCCAGCACCACTTCCCAAGGCCATGAAAATTTCCGAAATAGCTGCGTCAAAACTCACCGAAGCAAATTGATAAACTTTACTTTCTGGAGTCACCCCAAAAGTAGAGGTTTGAGCGCAAACCAAATTTTGTATACCTTTGTGAGTTACCAAAACACCTTTAGGTTTTCCTGTGGAACCGGAGGTGTAAATCACATAAGCAAGATGGGATGGTGTGACTTTTAAGTTGATGCGGTCAGCTTTTTTTGTCCAATCAATCTTAGACAAAGCCATGACTTTACCATCAGATTCCCCGGATGAAAGTTTCAGATTTTCTGTTGACAAAATTAGCCGAGGATGGCTATCTTGCAAAATTAATTTTAATCGTTCTTCTGGATACTTGGGATCAAGGGGAAGAAATGCAGCCCCAGCTTTCAGTACAGCTAACAGGGCGACTACAAAATTGATTGAAGGTGCAAAATGTAAGCCAATAATATCCTCATGACTAACACCTGCTGTTTGCAGGATGGAAGCAAGTTGATTGGCTTTGATTTCTAGTTCTCCGTAAGTGAGAGTATCTGCACCACAAACCACTGCAATCTGATTACAGTTAATATCTACTTGGTCTTCAAATAGCTGATGAGCCGAACGAAATTCTCCCCAAGACTGAGAATTGGCGTTCCATGCTTCAATAGCCAGATGCTGTTCTGATAGTGATGAAAGTTGAATATTGCCTAAAGTAACTTCAGGATTGAGACTAAGTTTAACTAGTAAATTTCGCAATTCTTGTAGAAGGATTTTAGCTGCTTGATCAGACAAGAATTTGGTTTCATAATTCAGTCGCAAAATCAATCCATTATCGGGAACAAAAGCTATAGTTAATGGGTAATTAGTTCTTTCGTAAAACTGAATATTATCTACTTGCAGATTTGACCCTGGCTTCTTAAAGACTGATCTATCGGGTAATTTTCAAAGACTAAAATACTTTCAAACAGCGGTTCACCAGCAGGAAATCCAATTGCCTGATGAATATCTGTCAATTTGCTATATTCATATTCGCGCATTTGCAGATGGCGCTGTTGAATTTCTTGCAACCAATCAGCAACAGTTAAGGTGGGATTAAAACCTACTCGCAAAGGTAGAGTATTGATAAATAGTCCCACCATATTCTCAATATTAGCCAATTCCGGCGGGCGTCCAGAAACTGTGACACCAAACAACACATCTTGTCCTGCACCATATTTTTGCAAAATCAGCGCCCACGCCCCCTGAGCTAAAGTATTCAGGGTCAATCGCTGGGTTTGCGTCATCTTTTGCAAACTAGCAAATTCTGCATCACTCAAATGTAAATCTGCTTTCTCGTAGGGTGCTTGATTTGCTGTTAAATCTGTATTTTTTAGTAAATTAGATAGTAAACGTGTTGGTTTGTCAAGACCTGCGAGGGTTTTCTGCCAAAATTTTTGTGCTTGCTGCTCATTTTGCGATGCTAGCCACTGGATGTAATTGCGGTAAGGTGTAACAGGAGCTAGTCCGGGAGAAACACCTTGGAGTGTGGATTCATAAATAGTCAGGACTTCCTTAAATAGGATTGGTAAAGACCATCCGTCCATAAGTATATGGTGATGGTTCCATACCCATTGCCAAGTGTAATCATCTAAGCGCATAATGGCAAAACTCATTAAAGGCGCTTGCTCTAACACAAACCCCTGTTTTCGTGTTGTGGTAAGGTATGTGTTTAGCTGATGCGCTTGCAACTCAGGGGATAAATGACGCCAGTCATTTTCAATAATCCCAAACTCAACGGATTTGTTGACAATTTGCATAGCCTGTTTCTGACCAGACCACACAAAAGCACTGCGGAGTACAGGATGGCGTTCCACAACAGTTTGCCAAGCTAGATTAAAAGCAGCAACATCTTTTAATCCAGCGATTTTTCCAGTAAATTGTTCAAAATATACGCCATCTTCTGGGGAATACACTGTATGAAACAGCATTCCCTCTTGCATGGGTGAAAGCGGATAAATGTCTTGTAAATTTGGGAACTTGGCTGCCAATTGGGTGAGGTAAGATTGCTCAATGTGAATCAGAGAAAAATCTGATGGTGTGTATACTCCTACATCAATTTCTGTGCAATGTGTCAGTATTGCTAATAGATTTTGTTGAAAGTCTTCCGCCCACTGATAAATAGTTTCTTGACGATGTAGGTGAGAACTGTACAACCAATTAACCTGGAGTTTTCCTTCAACTACAATGGCAATAATGTCCAGTAAATGGGGACGTAAGCCGTTGGGGTCATGTAAAGGTCCAGTATCTTCATTCTGAAGTAAGCGAAATAAATCATTTCCTGTCCAATTCTCGCTACGCACCTGACCAAGATAGTTACAGCTAATATCTCCAGCACAGGGAAGAGTCAGTATATCTGTAGAGCCTCTATTATTTAAGTATTTTAAAATACCGTAACCCAACCCCCGTCTGGGTACAGTACGCATTTGTTCTTTGATTCTTGTAACCAAAGTTTGACAATCATTGCACAATGACAGATCAAGCCGCAAAGGATAAAGTGATGTAAACCAACCGAGGGTACGAGATAGCTGCAAATCATTGCTTAGTTCTTCTCTTCCGTGGGCTTCCAGCATCACTTGGATAACTTCGTTTTCAGTCCAGTTGGAGATTGTCTGACTCAGAGCCGCAACCAGCAATTCTTCAGGATAGGTATGGTAAGCTTTGTGAGCGAGGGTGAGGAAATTTTTGGTGTCTGCTTCTGTAAATGCGATCGCAATAGTTTTCACAGAAGACTCTAAATTATTTGTGCGAGCGCCAAAATCTAATGGTAGTTGAAACTGGGTATCCTTAATCATTGCCATCCAGAACTTTTGTTCTTGCTGGATAGCGGGTGAGTGTGTAAAAGATTGCAGAAAATTGCTCCAATCTTGAAAAGAACTGGTGGGTGGTGTCAAAGCATTACCATTAATTGCATCTCCTAAATCTTCCAGGAGGATACGCCAAGAAACACCATCAATAATCAGGTGATGAATCGCAATCAATAGCCGATGCTGGCTCTTTTGTCCCAATTGAAACAGAATTGCACGTGCTAATGGTCCTTGACTCAAATCCAAAGATTGTTGCAGGCGAGTAGAATGTTCCTGCATAGTTACATTCTGTTCTTGTTGATCCAGACTGCTTAAATCAATGGTTTCACAGGTAAAACCCCAGTCATTTTCAGTATAAAATTGCCGCCAGCCATCTGCTTGTTTCTGAAACCGTAACCGAAAAATATCATGGTGCAATGAAACAGTTTTGATGGCTGTGAGGATGACTTGGACATCTAGGGATTGATTCACCTCTAACAGCACTGCTTGATTCCAATGATTGGGGTTGGAAAGATTCAGGTCAAAAAACCATTTTTGAATGGGAATCAGAGGAGTTTCACCGCCAACTTTTTGAGCAACAGCTGCAACAGATTCTAATCTGTTCACCACTAAAGCCAGTTCTTTGACGCTTTGTTGTCCAAATATATCTTTGACCTTCACTTCCCAGCCTTGACGGCGCATTTGTGTAACCACCTGCAAAGCTAGAATTGAGTCACCACCCAACTCAAAATAATTATCTTCAACCCCTACAGCATCAATATTTAAAACTTGCTCCCAAACCTGACAAATTATTTTTTCCGCAGGCGATTCTGGGAGTACCAGGGTAGCTTTAGCAGGGACGATGACTCCAATCTGGTGCAGGTAATGCTTGACGATCAATTTTACCCTGAGCAGTTAATGGCATTGCCTCCAGAAACACAAAAGCCGCTGGAATCATGTAATCTGGTAAGGATTTTTTTAAACTAGCCCGTAAGTCGCTCTTGGATGGGGGAGCAACCTTAGGAACAACATAACCAACCAGACGTTTATCATCTTCGTTTTGCGAGTAGGCGATGGCTACAGCTTCCGAAACTTGGGAATCGCTGCTAGTGCTGCTTCTATTTCACCCACTTAATCCGGAAACCACGTACTTTCACCTGTTGGTCACTGCGTCCTAGGTACTCTAAGTCACCATTTCTTAAACGCCTAGCCAAGTCACCAGTGCGATAAAGCCTAGCACCCAGTTTCTGACTAAAAGGGTCAGGAAGAAAACGTTCTGCGGTTAACTGTGGGTGGTTAAGGTAGCCTCTGGATACCCCCATACCGCCAACATATACTTCTCCTGTAACGCCAACTGGTACTAATTCCAGTTGTTCATCTAATATATATAAGGATAAATCGGGAATCGGTGTTCCAATCACACTCCCACAATTTTCCGCAATATCTTTTAGCTCAATTGGACGATAGGTAACGTGTACAGTCGTTTCCGTAATCCCATACATATTAATCAGGCGCGGGGACTGGATCGCCATAGCGTTCTATCCAAGGACGTAAGCTTTGTAGCTCTAAGGCTTCTCCACCAAAAATGACCGTACGTAAGGCTAATTTATCACTCACTGCCAATTCATGACGAATTAACTGGCGAAAAGCAGAAGGTGTTTGGTTGAGAATGGTTACACTTTCATTTTTCAGCAAAGCCCGAAAGGCTTCAGGAGAACGGCTTTCTAAATAGGGAACAATAACTATCTGACCTCCATATAGTAAAGCTCCCCAAATTTCCCAAACTGAAAAATCAAAAGCAAAAGAGTGGAAAAGTGTCCACACATCTTTCTGATTAAAGTTGAACCAAGGTTCTGTGCTGTGGAATAACCGAGTGACATTGTGGTGAGGGACAACACAACCCTTGGGTTTGCCAGTGGAACCACTAGTATAAATAATATAGGCAGCTTGATCTGGCGTATTTTCTGGAAAACAAACGATTCCTCATACACCCAAGAAGTAATTTTGTCAAGCATAATAATTTCTGCATTGTTCACCGGGTATGGGAGTCAACCAATGCTGATTTGCTGATGATCAAAGCCAGACCACTGTCTTCTATCATCCAACGCAGACGCTCTTCTGGATAGACAGGATCTAGCGGAACATAAGTACCACCAGCTTTTAGGACAGCCAGAAGTGATATAATTAATTCCTCGTCACGCTCTTGGAAAATACCCACGCGGGTTTCTGTCCCAATCCCTTGTTTCTGTAAAAAATTAGCTAATTGCTGAGAGCGTTGGTCAAGTTCTTGATAAGTTAATTTTTGGTCTCCAGCTTTGACAGCAATTTTATCACCATGAGCTTGGACAATTTGGGTAAACCAATCGACCAGATTTGTCTGCTGGTTCCTCGGCGATAACCCAAAGCTAAAAACTGCTGACGCTCATTGTCAGTGAGTAATAGAGCGTTAATGCAAATATCAGGGTTAGTCACCACAGCCTTCAGCAACTCTGGAATATAACACCGATCTCTGGAGTGAGTCAACAGCTCAACAGATGCTCAAACATTACCAGCAGTTGCTGAAGGCTGTGGTGACTAACCCTGATATCTGCATTAACGCTCTACCTTTACTCACTGACAATGAGCGTCAGCAGCTTTTAGCTTTGGGTTTTGGATTATCACCGAGGAACCAGCAGACAAATCTGGTCGATTGGTTTACCCAAATTGTCCAAGCTCATGGTGATAAAATTGCTGTCAAAGCTGGAGACCAAAAATTAACTTATCAAGAACTTGACCAACGCTCTCAGCAATTAGCTAATTTTTTACAGAAACAAGGGATTGGGACAGAAACCCGCGTGGGTATTTTCCAAGAGCGTGACGAGGAATTAATTATATCACTTCTGGCTGTCCTAAAAGCTGGTGGTACTTATGTTCCGCTAGATCCTGTCTATCCAGAAGAGCGTCTGCGTTGGATGATAGAAGACAGTGGTCTGGCTTTGATCATCAGCAAATCAGCATTGGTTGACTCCATACCGGTTAACAATGCAGAAATTATTATGCTTGACAAAATTACTTCTTGGGTGTATGAGGAATCGTTTGTTTTCCAGAAAATACGCCCAGATCAAGCTGCCTATATTATTTATACTAGTGGTTCCACTGGCAAACCCAAGGGTTGTGTTGTCCCTCACCACAATGTCACTCGGTTATTCCACAGCACAGAACCTTGGTTCAACTTTAATCAGAAAGATGTGTGGACACTTTTCCACTCTTTTGCTTTTGATTTTTCAGTTTGGGAAATTTGGGGAGCTTTACTATATGGAGGTCAGATAGTTATTGTTCCCTATTTAGAAAGCCGTTCTCCTGAAGCCTTTCGGGCTTTGCTGAAAAATGAAAGTGTAACCATTCTCAACCAAACACCTTCTGCTTTTCGCCAGTTAATTCGTCATGAATTGGCAGTGAGTGATAAATTAGCCTTACGTACGGTCATTTTTGGTGGAGAAGCCTTAGAGCTACAAAGCTTACGTCCTTGGATAGAACGCTATGGCGATCAGTTCCCGCGCCTGATTAATATGTATGGGATTACGGAAACGACTGTACACGTTACCTATCGTCCAATTGAGCTAAAAGATATTGCGGAAAATTGTGGGAGTGTGATTGGAACACCGATTCCCGATTTATCCTTATATATATTAGATGAACAACTGGAATTAGTACCAGTTGGCGTTACAGGAGAAGTATATGTTGGCGGTATGGGGGTATCCAGAGGCTACCTTAACCACCCACAGTTAACCGCAGAACGTTTTCTTCCTGACCCTTTTAGTCAGAAACTGGGTGCTAGGCTTTATCGCACTGGTGACTTGGCTAGGCGTTTAAGAAATGGTGACTTAGAGTACCTAGGACGCAGTGACCAACAGGTGAAAGTACGTGGTTTCCGGATTGAGCTGGGTGAAATAGAAGCAGCACTAGCAGCGATTCCCCAAGTTTCGGAAGCTGTAGCCATCGCCTACTCGCAAAACGAAGATGATAAACGTCTGGTTGGTTATGTTGTTCCTAAGGTTGCTCCCCCATCCAAGAGCGACTTACGGGCTAGTTTAAAAAAATCCTTACCAGATTACATGATTCCAGCGGCTTTTGTGTTTCTGGAGGCAATGCCATTAACTGCTCAGGGTAAAATTGATCGTCAAGCATTACCTGCACCAGATTGGAGTCATAGTACTTGCTAAAGCTACCCTGGTACTCCCAGAATCGCCTGCGGAAAAAATAATTTGTCAGGTTTGGGAGCAAGTTTTAAATATTGATGCTGTAGGGGTTGAAGATAATTATTTTGAGTTGGGTGGTGACTCAATTCTAGCTTTGCAGGTGGTTACACAAATGCGCCGTCAAGGCTGGGAAGTGAAGGTCAAAGATATATTTGGACAACAAAGCGTCAAAGAACTGGCTTTAGTGGTGAACAGATTAGAATCTGTTGCAGTCTGTTGCTCAAAAAGTTGGCGGTGAAACTCCTCTGATTCCCATTCAAAAATGGTTTTTTGACCTGAATCTTTCCAACCCCAATCATTGGAATCAAGCAGTGCTGTTAGAGGTGAATCAATCCCTAGATGTCCAAGTCATCCTCACAGCCATCAAAACTGTTTCATTGCACCATGATATTTTTCGGTTACGGTTTCAGAAACAAGCAGATGGCTGGCGGCAATTTTATACTGAAAATGACTGGGGTTTTACCTGTGAAACCATTGATTTAAGCAGTCTGGATCAACAAGAACAGAATGTAACTATGCAGGAACATTCTACTCGCCTGCAACAATCTTTGGATTTGAGTCAAGGACCATTAGCACGTGCAATTCTGTTTCAATTGGGACAAAAGAGCCAGCATCGGCTATTGATTGCGATTCATCACCTGATTATTGATGGTGTTTCTTGGCGTATCCTCCTGGAAGATTTAGGAGATGCAATTAATGGTAATGCTTTGACACCACCCACCAGTTCTTTTCAAGATTGGAGCAATTTTCTGCAATCTTTTACACACTCACCCGCTATCCAGCAAGAACAAAAGTTCTGGATGGCAATGATTAAGGATACCCAGTTTCAACTACCATTAGATTTTGGCGCTCGCACAAATAATTTAGAGTCTTCTGTGAAAACTATTGCGATCGCATTTACAGAAGCAGACACCAAAAATTTCCTCACCCTCGCTCACAAAGCTTACCATACCTATCCTGAAGAATTGCTGGTTGCGGCTCTGAGTCAGACAATCTCCAACTGGACTGAAAACGAAGTTATCCAAGTGATGCTGGAAGCCCACGGAAGAGAAGAACTAAGCAATGATTTGCAGCTATCTCGTACCCTCGGTTGGTTTACATCACTTTATCCTTTGCGGCTTGATCTGTCATTGTGCAATGATTGTCAAACTTTGGTTACAAGAATCAAAGAACAAATGCGTACTGTACCCAGACGGGGGTTGGGTTACGGTATTTTAAAATACTTAAATAATAGAGGCTCTACAGATATACTGACTCTTCCCTGTGCTGGAGATATTAGCTGTAACTATCTTGGTCAGGTGCGTAGCGAGAATTGGACAGGAAATGATTTATTTCGCTTACTTCAGAATGAAGATACTGGACCTTTACATGACCCCAACGGCTTACGTCCCCATTTACTGGACATTATTGCCATTGTAGTTGAAGGAAAACTCCAGGTTAATTGGTTGTACAGTTCTCACCTACATCGTCAAGAAACTATTTATCAGTGGGCGGAAGACTTTCAACAAAATCTATTAGCAATACTGACACATTGCACAGAAATTGATGTAGGAGTATACACACCATCAGATTTTTCTCTGATTCACATTGAGCAATCTTACCTCACCCAATTGGCAGCCAAGTTCCCAAATTTACAAGACATTTATCCGCTTTCACCCATGCAAGAGGGAATGCTGTTTCATACAGTGTATTCCCCAGAAGATGGCGTATATTTTGAACAATTTACTGGAAAAATCGCTGGATTAAAAGATGTTGCTGCTTTTAATCTAGCTTGGCAAACTGTTGTGGAACGCCATCCTGTACTCCGCAGTGCTTTTGTGTGGTCTGATCAGAAACAGGCTATGCAAATTGTCAACAAATCCGTTGAGTTTGGGATTATTGAAAATGACTGGCGTCATTTATCCCCTGAGTTGCAAGCGCATCAGCTAAACACATACCTTACCACAACACGAAAACAGGGGTTTGTGTTAGAGCAAGCGCCTTTAATGAGTTTTGCCATTATGCGCTTAGATGATTACACTTGGCAATGGGTATGGAACCATCACCATATACTTATGGACGGATGGTCTTTACCAATCCTATTTAAGGAAGTCCTGACTATTTATGAATCCACACTCCAAGGTGTTTCTCCCGGACTAGCTCCTGTTACACCTTACCGCAATTACATCCAGTGGCTAGCATCGCAAAATGAGCAGCAAGCACAAAAATTTTGGCAGAAAACCCTCGCAGGTCTTGACAAACCAACACGTTTACTATCTAATTTACTAAAAAATACAGATTTAACAGCAAATCAAGCACCCTACGAGAAAGCAGATTTACATTTGAGTGATGCAGAATTTGCTAGTTTGCAAAAGATGACGCAAACCCAGCGATTGACCCTGAATACTTTAGCTCAGGGGGCGTGGGCGCTGATTTTGCAAAAATATGGTGCAGGACAAGATGTGTTGTTTGGTGTCACAGTTTCTGGACGCCCGCCGGAATTGGCTAATATTGAGAATATGGTGGGACTATTTATCAATACTCTACCTTTGCGAGTAGGTTTTAATCCCACCTTAACTGTTGCTGATTGGTTGCAAGAAATTCAACAGCGCCATCTGCAAATGCGCGAATATGAATATAGCAAATTGACAGATATTCATCAGGCAATTGGATTTCCTGCTGGTGAACCGCTGTTTGAAAGTATTTTAGTCTTTGAAAATTACCCGATAGATCAGTCTTTAAGAAGCCAGGGTCAAGATCTGCAAGTAGATAATATTCAGTTTTACGAAAGAACTAATTACCCATTAACTATAGCTTTTGTTCCCGATAATGGATTGATTTTGCGACTGAATTATGAAACCAAATTCTTGTCTGATCAAGCAGCTAAAATCCTTCTACAAGAATTGCGAAATTTACTAGTTAAACTTAGTCTCAATCCTGAAGTTACTTTAGGCAATATTCAACTTTCATCACTATCAGAACAGCATCTGGCTATTGAAGCATGGAACGCCAATTCTCAGTCTTGGGGAGAATTTCGTTCGGCTCATCAGCTATTTGAAGACCAAGTAGATATTAACTGTAATCAGATTGCAGTGGTTTGTGGTGCAGATACTCTCACTTACGGAGAACTAGAAATCAAAGCCAATCAACTTGCTTCCATCCTGCAAACAGCAGGTGTTAGTCATGAGGATATTATTGGCTTACATTTTGCACCTTCAATCAATTTTGTAGTCGCCCTGTTAGCTGTACTGAAAGCTGGGGCTGCATTTCTTCCCCTTGATCCCAAGTATCCAGAAGAACGATTAAAATTAATTTTGCAAGATAGCCATCCTCGGCTAATTTTGTCAACAGAAAATCTGAAACTTTCATCCGGGGAATCTGATGGTAAAGTCATGGCTTTGTCTAAGATTGATTGGACAAAAAAAGCTGACCGCATCAACTTAAAAGTCACACCATCCCATCTTGCTTATGTGATTTACACCTCCGGTTCCACAGGAAAACCTAAAGGTGTTTTGGTAACTCACAAAGGTATACAAAATTTGGTTTGCGCTCAAACCTCTACTTTTGGGGTGACTCCAGAAAGTAAAGTTTATCAATTTGCTTCGGTGAGTTTTGACGCAGCTATTTCGGAAATTTTCATGGCCTTGGGAAGTGGTGCTGGCCCTCTACTTAAAATTACCAGAACATATTCCCGGACCATCTTTGTGGGAAACTTTAACTGCATGGCAAATCACTCATTTAACCTTACCTCCATCTCTGCTGGCTGTAATCAAACCAGAAGAATTACCATATTTACAATCTCTAATTGTGGCTGGTGAAGCTGCTTCCCTGAGTGTTATACAACGTTGGAATACCTTGGGACGAAAAGTATTTAACGCTTACGATCCAACAGAAGTAACTGTTTGCGCCAGTATGATGGATTGTTCCTATCTAACCAATGAACCCAGTATTGGAAAGGCGATCGCTAACGGTCAGATGTATCTCCTCGACCCAAATTTACAACCCGTGATACCGGGAGTACCTGGTGAAATCTATATTTCCGGAGTTGGGTTAGCACGGGGCTATCTTAACCAGCCCGGTTTGACAGCTGCTGCGTTTATTCCTCATCCCTTCGCCAAAGAATCTGGTGCTAGACTTTACCGGACAGGAGATATAGGGGTTTATGATCGCCAAGGAAACATTAGGTTTGTGGGACGAGAGGATAATCGGGTTAAGTACCACGGACACCGCATTGAACTAGGGGAAATCGAGGCGGCTTTAACTGAACATCAAGCAGTAGATAATGCAGTAGTATTATTGCGGTCAGATGTACCTGAAAGACAGCGCTTGGTAGGATACGCGATCGCGGAAGCCGGGAAAGCAGTAACCTCCACAGAACTTTTGCAACATTTATCCCAGAAGTTACCATCATACATGGTACCAAATATTATCGTTCTGCTTCCGGAATGGCCTTTAACTCTCAATGGCAAAATCGACCGCAAAGCTTTACCTATACCAGAAATATCCACCTCTACAGGCGGTATTTTTCGAGGAGTAACCAATGAAACAGAGGAGATATTAGGCAAAATTTGGTCCCAGGTGCTGGGGTTAGAAACAGTCCATCCAGAGGATAACTTTTTTGCACTTGGTGGCGACTCAATCATCAGTTTACAAATTGTTTCGCGCGCCCGGGAAGCAGGACTAGATATTCATCCCAAAGATATTTTTGCAGCCCCAAACCTATCCCAACTAGCAGCTTTAGCCAAACCATTTAGCAAACCGATGGAAGTGATTGAACCGTTAACTGGTAAGGTTCCTCTCGCACCCATTCAACATTGGTTCTTCGCCCAAAACTTGCAGATCCCACATCGATGGAATCAAGCATTAGCCATCAAAGTTAATGATTTATTAGATACTGATGCCTTACTAGTTGCCTTAGTAGCAGTGGTAAATCACCATGATACTCTACGCTTAGGATTTACGAGCAATCAAGACCTATGGGAGCAATTTTACTCTGGGGCTGCAGCGCCACCAACTTTATGTATCAAAAACTTTGGTAGCTATCCCTACGATTTGCAACCTTATGCTCTACAACTTGCTGTTGAAGAAGAACAAGCAGGTTTCCGTCTTGATCGCCCTCCTCTGTTGCGTGTTCTCTACACCAAAAACCTAGAAGAATACGGTAACGTACTGTATCTTTTTGGACACCATCTTGTTGTGGATGGGGTATCTTGGCGTATCCTAATTGAGGACTTAACCCATGCTTACCAGCAAGCTGTTGATCAACAACCAATTTCTTTACCTGTAAAAACATCTTCTTATAGGCAATGGACAACATTTTTACAAACCCTGGCACAGTCGCAACAAATCATCAAAGATATCGCCTATTGGCAAGAAATTATATCAACTGAAACTCAAAAATTACCTGTTGATTACGATATTTTCGACCATAACAATACAGTAGAAAACTCAGCGATTGAATCTGTACAGATATCATCCATTGACACTCTTTCTCTACTGCAAGAAGCAACTGTAACCTACCACGCAGGTATCCAAGAAATACTTCTGACTGCGTTCTTAAAAACTCTCACAGATTGGCATAGTTCATCTCAAATACTTGTGGATTTAGAAGGACATGGTAGAGAAGATTTAGAGCATGGGCTAGATTTATCTAGAACGGTGGGCTGGTTTACATCTATTTATCCCGTTCTTCTGAAGAAATCAGCAGAAAATGTAGATGACGAAACTTTGCTCAAAGAAGTCAAAAAACAAATGCGTAGTATTCCCAACTATGGAATTAGCTATGGTTTGCTGCGTTATTTAAATGAAAATCAAACTGTCAGGGAAAAACTAGCAAATGGGAATAAAGCGCAAATCAGTTTCAATTATTTAGGACAAATAGATAACCAAAACCACAGCAACGTTTTCAGCCTCAGTAATGCTCCCACCGGTTGGGGAATTTCTCCAACAGAACAGCGCCCTTATCTTTTGGCTGTGAATGCTCGTGTTCAAGGGGAATGTCTACAAGTGGATTGATTACAGTAAATGCATTCACCGCCCAGAAACTATACGTCATCTTGCCGAAAGCTATCTTAACAATCTCCGTTCCTACCTGCAACAATCCCCTAATCATCAATCATCTTTTTATACAAGTAGTGATTTTAGTTTAGTGGACTTGAGTGAAACCGAACTCGATTCTATTCTCCAAGACTTGGAAGATCCAGAAGAAATTTTATTATGAAACTCAAAGATAAGATTGAAAATATTTTCCCCCTCACACCCCTACAAAAAGGGCTGCTGTTCCACTCTTTGTACAATCCGGAATCGGCGGTTTATTTTGAGCAATTGCATTGTCGTTTAGAAGGTCATGTTTCGATCAATGCGGTCAATCAAGCATGGCAAACTTTGGTTAACCGCCATTCTATCTTACGTACTGCCATTATTACTAAAGGACAAAGTGAACCAGTTCAAATTGTCTTTCGGAATATTGTTTTTAAAGTGGCTGAAGAAGACTGGCGGGGTTTGAGTACTTCAGCCCAAAAACAACGCCTGGAAAAATTTCTCGCAGAAGATCGCCGCCAAGGATTTGTGATTAATCGTCCCCCTTTAATGCGGGTAACTTTAATTCAGTTGGACGAAGCATCTTGGGAATTGGTATGGAGTCACCACCATTTACTCCTCGATGGTTGGTCTCAAACACCCCTAATGCGTGATTTTTTTCTGTTACACAAAGCTATTTCAGAAAATGTAGCAATATCATTACCACCAGTGCGTCCATTTGGCGACTTTCTTAACTGGATTAAACAAAAAAATCCGGCTGAAGAGCAAGCATTTTGGCATCATTATATGAGGGGATTTGAAAGTCACACTCCTTTGCTAATGATGCCTAATAGAAAAAAATCTAGCATAGGCAAGAGCGAAGAAATTAGATTTAGCATTAACAGCAAAACAACTATATTGTTAACCAAATTAGGGCGTCAATGTAACGTCACCCTCAATACAATTATTCAGGGCGCTTGGGCGATTTTACTCAATCGTTATAGTCGTAACCAGGATATTGTGTATGGTATTACAGTAGCAGGGCGTCCTCCAGAATTACCTGGAGTGGAAACTATAATTGGCCCTTTTATTAATACTTTACCCTTAAGGGTGTTAGTCTCTGGGGAAGTAAATCTGGATACGTGGCTGCGAGATTTACAACAGCAACAAGTGGAAATCCGCCAGTTTGAACATTCCAGTCTTTTAGATATCCAACGTCAGAGTGATGTACCCCTAGGACAACCTTTGTTTGATAGTCTTTTGGCTTTTGAGAATTTTCCTGTAGATAAATCCTTAAAAGCCGAAGATTTTGGTCTTTTTATTACCCAAGTATCTTTCTTTGAAAAAACTCATTATCCTCTGACTCTGGTAGTGATTCCAGGAGAGGAAATCCTCTTTAAATTGACTTACGATGGCGATCGCTTTGATTCAGAGGGGATGTCCCTACTACTCCAACAGATGATACAACTGTTGTTGAACATGGTAGAAAATCCCCAAGCACCTTTGAATAAGTTGTCTCTGCTGAAAGAAGTTTCTTCCATAGCTGTTGAGAATCTGACTGGGGAACAATTATTAGCAGAAACTGCGAAAAAAACCACGCTGAAGCAGTGGTTTGCTCAGACTGTCAGTAAATATGGCGATCGCATTGCTTTAGTTGATGGCAAAGAAAGTATAACTTATGCTGAACTTGACTCTCGTGCTAATCAAATTGCTCACTTTCTGCAAAAGCAAGGAATTGGTCTAGATAAAAAAGTTGTTATTTGCTTAGAACGTTCCCCAGAAATGATTTTGGCGATGCTGGCTGTGGTGAAAGCCGGAGGTGTTTATGTCCCTGTTGACCCGGCATACCCTCGTGAAAGAATTGATTATACAGTTACTGACTGCCAAGCGCAACTGATTTTAACCACAACTGCTTTATCTTCCCTATTACCCCAGTCAGTCCCCATTGTGTTGATTGATGGGGAAAATGCACCAGATTTAGAACCAACCACTGAACCAGTTGGGGAAACCCTCACCCCCAATCATGGAGCATATGTGATTTATACTTCTGGTTCCACGGGTAAACCCAAGGGTGTCTTAGTCAGTCAACATAATGTTACCCGTTTGTTTAGAAGTACAGAGCATTGGTTTGGATTTAATGAGCAGGATACTTGGACATTTTTCCATTCTTTCGCCTTTGACTTTTCGGTTTGGGAAATCTGGGGAGCATTGCTGTACGGAGGGAGGTTGGTTATCGTTCCCTATGTTCTCAGTCGCGATCCTCAAAATTTTCTCCAACTTATCCGGGAACAGAAAGTCACTGTCCTCAACCAAACACCATCAGCCTTTACCCAGTTACTCTTAGTCAAAGATGCTGCACCTACCACATTAAGGTATATCATCTTTGGTGGTGAAGCCCTCAACTTACAAAGTCTGCGTCCCTGGTTTGAGCGTTATGGGGAGCAGAGAACCCGGCTAGTAAATATGTATGGAATCACAGAGACAACAGTTCATGTGACCTACCGACCCATTAGCCGTCAAGATTTAGAAAATGCATCTGGTAGTGTGATTGGTCAACCAATCCCAGATTTACAAATATATCTCCTCGATCCTGATGGTAATCAAGTGCCTACTGGGGTAATTGGGGAAATTTATGTTGGTGGTGAGGGAGTTGCTTGTGGCTATCTAAATAAACCCCAACAAAATCAGGAACGGTTTGTAAGCAATCCCTTTGACCAGGATAGTTTAACCAGACTCTATCGCACTGGGGATTTAGGTCGTTTTCTGACCAATGGAGATTTAGAATATCTGGGACGTTTAGATCATCAGGTAAAAATTCGCGGTTTCCGCATCGAAATCGGCGAAATACAAGTGGTGATTTCCCAATTTCCCGGCGTCCAAGAAAATATTGTGGTGGTCTACGGTGAGAAAAGCGACGACCAACAGTTAATTGCTTATTTAGTTTGTGAGCCTGGTACACAACCAACCATTGAAACCCTACGCCATCATTTACAGCAGCAACTACCTGATTATATGGTGCCATCGCAGTTTATTTACTTAGATAAATTTCCCCTCACAGCCAATGGAAAAATTGACCGCCAAGCACTCCCCCTCCCAGAAATCAGTAGAGCTAACTTAGAAGTTGCTTTTGTCGCGCCGGTCAATGTGGAAGAGGAAATTATCGCCCAAATCTGGCAAAAAGTCTTGAGAGTTGATCAAGTAGGACGTTTTGATAATTATTTTGTCCTAGGAGGAGATTCCATCCGCAGCATTCGGGTTTGTTCTCTAGCAGAAGAAGCGGGATTAAAGGTAGAGCTAGAACAAATTTTCTCTCACCCAGTATTATCAGATTTGGCTGCATCAATTCGCGCCCAAAAAGAACAAGCAACTCAGCACGCAATGCTCACCGAACCATTTGCGCTGCTAACTGCGTCAGACCGAGAACAGGTTCAGGGTTGGGCGATTGATGCTTATCCCCTGGCGCAATTACAAGCAGGTATGCTGTTCGAGAGCGATTATGCAGCAGGGGTAACAGCTTATAATGACCTATTTGCGTTCCGTGTGCGTATGCCTTTTGACCTGCAAATTTGGTCACAAGCTTATACTGAGATGTTTGACAGACATCGCATATTGCAAACAGCATTTTTTATGGGAGAATTTAGCCAGCCACTACAGGTGATTTCCCAGAAAGCCCCAGAAGCAAAAATCATCTTTGCAGATTTAACTGCTCTATTCCCTGATGAGCAAGAAGCTTACTTGCTATCGTTTCACCAAAAAGAACGGGAAAATCGATTTGATTGGTCAAGTGCGCCTTTGATGCGATTTTATTTGCATAGATTGGATGAGCAGACAGTGCATTTGACATTTGCTGTCCACCATGCAATTTTAGATGGATGGAGTCTTTCACTATTTATTACTGAACTTTCCAGTTTGTATTTCCATCTTCTGGATGGGAGAGTTCCATCACTAGCTCCATCTCCCCAATTACAATATTCCCAATTTGTCGCCTTAGAACAGTTAGCACTCAACAGTCAAAATCAACGGGAATTTTGGCAAACACAACTAGAAGAGATTCCTTTTACCAGACTTCCGCGCTACCCAGGTGCTGTGAAACAAAAAGTACCTGGAAAAATGGCTAGAGTAGATATTATACTACCAAAACCCATCACATTAGGGCTGAAAAATCTCTCGAATCGATTAGGTATTCCCTTAAAAACAGTCTTATTAGGAATTCATCTGCGGCTTTTGGCTTTTTGCACTGGTGAAGCAGAAGTGGTGACTGGACTTGTTTGCAATGGTAGACCAACAGAACCAGATGGCGATCGCGTTTTAGGGCTGTTTCTCAATACTTTACCATTTCGTCTGCAAATCTCTGGTGGTTCTTGGATTGACTTAATTCAACACACTTTTAACGCTGAACAAGAGTTAATGCCCAACCGTCGTTTTCCCTTGGCAGAAATTCAGCGGATGCATAGCCATCAACCATTATATGAAACGGTGTTTAACTTTGTCCACTTCCATGTTTATCAGGGGATTTTGTCACTGCGTGATGTGGAGTTAATCGCATCCCAGTCTTTTGATGAAACCAATATTCCCTTTAGTGTCAATTGGAATCAGGATGTTTTATCTGAAGATTTGTTCTTGAATATCACCTACAATAGCAACGAGTTCAACCAACAGCAAATTCAGGCGATCGCAGATTATTGCATCCAAATGTGTGAATCTGCTGCAAATAATCCAGAAGCTAGCTATGTTGAGGTGCAAATAGGACTCAAGCATGGGGGAGAGGTAATTTCACCAATTACTAATCCCCAATATTTGGCGACTGAATATGTTCATGAAATTTTTGAAAAACTTGCAGCACAGAACCCAGAATCAATTGCTGTTGTTTATGAAGATGACAGTTGGACAAATAGCCAATTAAACCAAAAAGCTAACCAGTTAGCTAGGTTTTTACGAAATCTCTTCATTGATCTAGATAAACCTGTGGGAATTTGTCTAGAGCGTTCTTTTGAGATGGTTTATGGGATTTTAGCCGTTCTCAAAGCAGGTGGCTGTTATGTACCCATAGATCCACATTACCCGACTACCCGAATTCGCTCCATGATTGAGGACTCCAAAACTACTCTTGTTTTGAGTGACTCTAAATTGGGTAGGGAACTTTTCGCTGATTTAGATACCAGGGTGGTGTTTTTGGATCAACTGGCTGCGGAAATTGCTGTACTATCGCCGGAAAATCTAGAAATTCCAGTTTTAGACGCAAATATAGCTTATCTAATTTTCACTTCTGGTTCCACTGGAAGAGCTAAGGGAATTGCTATTTCTCACCAATCTTTAGCACACCATATGGCTTGGTTTGTTGATGATTTTAGCATGAATAACTCAGATGTATTTTTGCAAAAAACACCATTTAGTTTTGATGGTTCCATCTGGGAGTTTTGGGCGCCTTTGATGACTGGTGCAAAACTGGTAATGGCTAAACCAGGAGGACATCAAGACACCGCTTATCTCATGGATACCATCCAGAAACACCAAGTAACTATTTTGCAAGTAGTACCTACCCTGTTAGAGATTCTCCTGGATGAACCAGACTTGCTCAAATGTTCTAGCTTGCGACTGGTTTTGTGTGGTGGTGAAGCCCTGAAAAAACGGGTATTAAATAGATTTAACCAAACTATGGGAATTCCCATAGTCAATATTTATGGACCAGCGGAAGCAACTTTGAATGCATCTTTTCACCGTTGTCAGGACAATGAGCAAACAGATACTGTTCCCATTGGTCGCCGCTCCCTAACACTTATTTGTATATTCTAGACCGCCATTGTCAACCTGTGCCTCTGGGTACACCGGGAGAATTATATATTGCTGGACCCCAATTAGCTCGTGGTTATTGGTATGCATCTAGACTCACCGCAGACCGATTTTTACCCAATCCATTTTCTGGGGAACCAGGCGATCGCATGTATCGTTCAGGGGATAGGGTGCGACTTTTACCTAATGGTAATCTGGAGTTTCTCGGTCGTATCGATCACCAAATAAAAATCCGGGGTTTCCGGGTGGAAACTGATGAAATTATCAGTGTTTTAGAAAGTCAACCTTATGTCGTGAGGGCGATTACCAAAGCATTTTCTACAGCCAATAAACCTAATAGATTGGTGGCTTATGTAGAGATGCAAGAACCGCCAGAATATTGGCAAGAGTTGTTACGGTTTTCGGTACGTAATGCGCTTCCTGATTACATGGTACCATCCCTGTTTGTGCGTGTGGATAACTTGCCCTTGTTACCCAATGGTAAGATTAACATCAATGCCTTAAAGGAACCAGAGTCAGAAGATATTGCCATTAGAAGTAACTATGTTGCACCCCGCAATGCAACTGAAACTCTATTGACCCAAATTTGGCAGAATGTTCTCAAAGTATCCCATGTGGGGATTTTACATGATTTCTTTGAGTTAGGTGGAGATTCTATAGTTTCTTTACAAATAATTGCCAGAGCCAAAGCTCATGGTATACACTTAAAGCCAGCAGATATTTTTAAGCATTCCTCAATTGCTAACCTTGCACCTCAGATTCAGCACCGAGGAATAAAGGAAGAAGGGACCATTTTCCTTACAGAAGGTGAAATACCTCTGACTCCCATCCAACAATGGTTTTTCCAGCAGTCCCTGGCGCACCCAGAACAATCAAATCAAGCGATTTTGCTGGATTTGAAGCAGGAGATTGACGCCGAAAGTCTGAAAAGAATTTTGGAGAATATTGCGACATCTCACGAAGCTTTTGCGCTGAGATTCCGTAAACACCCAGATGGAACAAAGCAGTATTTGGTAAAAGGTGGTCATAGCATTGCTTTTGATATAGTTGATCTGAGGGGAATTGCGTCGGCAGAACTAGAGCAGCAGATACTAGCTAAAGCCAGTCAGTTTCATGGAAAACTTGATTTAGAACATGGACCTTTAGCACGTGCTGTTTATTTCCAAACCAGCGCCAACACCGAAAACAAGCTGCTATTGATTATCCATCATTTAATTGTCGATGGGGTTTCCTGGCGTGTATTGCTGCAAGATTTGGCGATCGCCATCCAAACTAACCAGACTATTCCCTTATCTGCTCCTAGGGCTGGTGTTGCTCAATGGGCGGTACAATTGCATCAACAAATTCAGACAGATAAATGGGATTGTGATTTAGAGTTTTGGCAAGCACAACAAGTCTCCCATCCCTTATTACCTCTGGATTTGACTGAAGATTTCGCTGCTAACGAAGAAAATACCGCCGCCCAAATTGAGTGTAACTTTAGCAAGAGTGAAACTGACAGTTTACTGTATGAACTTCCTCGGACTCGCAAAGCCAGAATTCAAGAAACCTTGCTGACAGTGCTTTTACAAGTAATTACAGATTGGATTGGTGGTTCTGAAGTGGCGATCGCCTTAGAAAGTCATGGGCGAGATCATGACTTGACCAGTGTTGATATCTTACAATCTGTGGGCTGGTTTACATCGCTTTTCCCCTTCCGGTTGGAGAAAACAAGCGATGACTTATTGAGCAACCTCGAAAGTGTAAAATCACAGTTTAGGAAGCTACCTCATAACGGATTTTCTTACGGTTTACTCCACAGCAAACCCGAAATTGCTGCTTCTTTACCCCAGATTCCTAAAGGAATTATCTTCAACTACCTGGGACAATTCGATGACAACTTCCCCCCCTCTGCACCTTTTACGCCTTCTTTGTCCAACTCAGGAGTTTCTCAGCATCCAAAGAATCAACGTTATTTCCAATTAGAAATTGTGGGTTTGATTCTCAATGGTAAGTTGCAGATGCGATTTGTTTATAGCCAAGCACTGCATCGAGAAAGTACAATCCGTCAATTGGTAGATAACTTTTCTGGCTGTTTGACAACTCTGTTAACTGAAAGCCAAACCAGAGGTGAGAGTCGCACACCTGCTGATTTTCCCCTCGCATCTGTGGATCGAGAGCAACTTGCTGTTGTCTTAGACGGAACCGCTGATGTGGAAGATATTTACCCACTCGCACCGGTACAAGAGGGAATGGTGTTTCATGCTAATTACGACACCGCAAATGGTGCGTATATCCAACAGGTGACAGCCCAAATTAGGGGGATTTTAGATGTTGTTCTGTTCCAAAAAGCTTGGCAATATACTACTGAAAGACACCCTGCTCTCCGTACATCCTTTGTTTTTCGGGATTTACCTCGACCACTCCAGCGAGTTCATCGTCACATCAATTTACCTTTTGTCTACCACGATTGGTCTCATCTGAACAAAGATGAAATTGCTGAAAAATGGCAAGAACTATTAGTTACAGAGCGCCAGCAAAGTTTTTCCTTAGAAATTCCGCCATTGATGCATCTAACTTTAGTCAAAACCCAGGAGCAGAAATGGCAATTTTTATGGACTCATCATCACTTGTTGCTGGACGGTTGGTCATTACCATTAATTTTTACTGATGTAATTGGTTTTTACAAGGCACAGCAGCAGGGACAGCGATTAAATTGGCCACAACCACCAGCCTACGGTAACTTTATCCACTGGCTCAACACCCAGTCATCTACCACCGCCCAAGCTTTTTGGTATAGTACACTCCAGGGTTTAAGTGAAGCAACCAGCTTGGGATTAACTGATCCAACACCTGCCATTTCAGATTACCAAGTCTTAGAAACCACTATTAGTGAAGAAATTTATCTCAGACTAGTAGGATTTGCCCAAAAGAACCAAGTAACTATTAACACTATTGTCCAGGCTGCTTGGAGTCTGCTGTTAAGTCGCTATAGCGGTGATGAGGACATTGTTTTTGGGATCACGGTGTCTGGATCGTCCTCCGGAATTACCTGATTCCGCCAACATAGTTGGTCTATTTATTAATACGCTACCCTTGCGAGTTCAGTTGAATCAAGCATCCACTGTCAAAGCTTGGTTGCAAGAACTACGGGATTGTACTCAGATAATCAATCAATATTCTTACAGTCGTTTAGTAGATATTCAGGGGTGGAGTGATATTCCTAGAGGACAGCCATTATTTGAGTCTATCATTGTGTACGAAAATTATCCCGTAGAAGAAAGTTTACGAGATAATTCTGGCGACCTAGTTGTACATTCCGTTGAGTCACTGGAAAAAACTCATTATCCCGTCACCCTCTACGCCTTACCAGGAAAAGATTTGTTGCTGAAACTTGCCTTCCAAAAGAATGTGGGTGACAATGGCGAACGTCAACAACTTCTCCAAGGATTGCGGCAAATTCTGGAAAGATTTGCCCATGACGAACCAGAATTTATCGGCAATATTGGGCTGTGTAGCAAAATAGAAGCACACAATTTGCTGCAAAAGCATAGCTCGAAAGACAAATATCAGATCCTCACCCAAACAACAGTACAGCAAATATTTAGTCAGCAAGCATCTTTGACACCTGATGCACCCGCAGTGCAATGGGGAGCCAATTCATACACCTATGGAGAATTAGAACGCAGATCCAATCAAGTAGCTCATCAACTGATTCAACTAGGAGTCGAACCCGAAAACCTTGTGGGGGTTTGCTTAGAGCGTCATGGTGGTTTGTTGGTGACATTACTTGGTATTCTTAAAGCTGGTGCTGCCTACGTGCCTTTAGATCCTGGTTTCCCCCAAGAGCGCCTTGATTTCATGCTTGCAGATAGCGGCGTGGGAGTGATAATTGCAGATAATACAACTGTTACTCAAGTTAACCATATATCTGCACAAGTGCTGTTGATTGACGAAGCAGGTTTAATAGGCACTGAGCAACCGGATACAGGATTACCAGGCATTCTCCACAATCAGTCATTAGCTTATGTAATTTATACTTCCGGTTCTACGGGTAAACCAAAAGGAGTACAGGTATCACATTACGCTCTAGTTAATTTACTTCTCAGTTTCCGCGAGCAACCTGGTCTTTGTGATACTGATACCTTGGTAGCAGTAACTACCCTATCCTTTGATATTTCCATCTTAGAGCTATTCCTACCCCTGATCAGTGGAGCCAAATTGGTGATTGGAGATCGAGAAACTGTCCGGGATGGATTTCAGTTAACCCAATTGCTAGAGCGATCGCAAGCAACGGTAATGCAAGCAACGCCTACAACTTGGAGATTGCTTTTAGCTGCAGATTGGCGACCAAATGGCTCTTTCCGTGCTTTCTGTGGTGGAGAAGCCATACCCATTGATTTAGCTGCATCTCTACTGAATGCAGGTGTGGAACTATGGAACGTTTATGGCCCCACTGAAACCACAATTTGGTCTACAATCAAGGCTATAAAACAACCAGAGGACGTGTTTTCTATTGGTGAAGGAATTGCCAATACCTCAGTTTATATTTTAGATAACGCAGGTCATCCGGTTCCTCAAGGTGTAATTGGTCAGGTATTTATCGCTGGAGCCGGATTAGCACGGGGTTATTTTAGTCAAGCCCAACTCACATCTGTCAAATTTGTCCCCCATCCCTTTTCCCAAAAGCCTGGAGAGCGATTGTATGACACAGGAGACTTGGGGCGTTTGCTTGCTAATGGCGAGATTGAGTTTCTAGGATCGTGGAGATTTTCAAGTGAAAATCCGGGGTTTCCGGATTGAACTCGGAGATATTGAAACCGTACTCGCAAATCATCCAGCGATCGCTCAAGGAATTGTTCAAGCCTTCGCCGAAACTCCCTCAGATAAAAAGCTGGTTGCTTATCTGGTTACTAAACCCAATACCGAAAAACCTCACCTAGAAGCCCTGCGGTCATACTTGCTAGAGAAACTACCCGATTACATGGTTCCTTCTGCTTGGGTATTCCTGGATGCTATGCCTCTAACACCAAATAATAAAGTAGATCGGCGGGCTTTAAAACCACCTTCTCAACTTGCTTCCTCAACAGATTACATAGCACCTAGTAATGTAATTGAAGAAGCATTGGCTGAAATTTGGCAGGAACTAATTAAGGTAGAAAAAATAGGCATCAAAGATAACTTTTTTGAACTGGGGGGACATTCTTTAATTGCCGCCCAAGTTCATGCTCGCATGAAAAAAGTATTCTCTATCGACTTTTCTTTAAGGGAATTATTTGATTTCCCAACCATTGAAAAAACAGCCCAGCTACTGCTAGAGCGAGAAACACAATCAGGAAGGACTGAAAAAATATCCCGATCCTTTTTACGTATAAAACGGATGACACCAACAGAAAAAGCCAAGCTGATAGCAGAAAAACGCAAAAACAATTAGAAAGTACTTGCTATGAGGTTTTATGTCAAAATTATCGGCAACAAGATCATCAGGAATCATTGATTCTGAAGTCTGCTTACATTTCGCCAAACAAGGTTGGGAAATTCACGGTTTTGATCATAGCCGCCCATTAATCAGGGTAGGCGAGACGCCCACTACACAATCAAAAACTCCACCCACCCAATCACCCAAGTGGGCAGTTTACAACCTTAACCACCAACTCAAGGTGAGAGAGTTTCCCGCAGGCTTTCTATAAATGGGTTGAAAAATCACCAAATATTCAGTATTGATTAAGTATAACAACATACTAACAGTAACTATTGTGACTACAGCATTATTCCCTCCGAAACAAATTACACCAGAAAAAAAAGGTTAGACTACTCAAAGGGAAACGTCAGAATGATTGAAAACAACCTAGAAATATGAAATATATTAGTCAACTAATTAAACTCATTCGTGAACTCCGCACCTTTACTCTTTTCTGGCTAGGACAGTCCCTATCTGAAATTGGTACGCGCTTAACAGGATTTGGCTTGAGTATCTGGGTTTATCAAAATACTCACGCCGTATCACAATTAAGCTTAGTTTTATTTTTTACACTCTTACCAGGTGTATTAATCACTCCCTTTGTGGGTGCATTAGTAGATAGATGGAATCGCAAATGGACAATTATTTTTAGTGAAATAGGTGCATCAGTGGTTACATTAATACTGGCCTTATTGCTACTGACTGGCAATCTACAACTCTGGCATACCTATGTCGCTGCATTTTTTACCTCAGTCTGCGGTTCTTTTCAAATGACGGCAAAAGCAGCCGCTTTACCAATGATGGTTCCTAGTAATCAAATGGGGAGAGCCAATGGTTTGATAATTTTCAGTTCAGCAGTAGGACAATTAGCTGCACCAGTTTTAGCAGGTCTTATCATCGTTAATTTACAACTCCAAGGCTTGCTTATAATTGATTTTTGTAGCTATTTTATTGGCTTATTAACATTATTAATTATTGATATTCCTCAGCCAGAGCCTAGTGTGATATCAACCAGAGGATTTACTGCTATTATCAATGACATTATTTACGGCTGGGAAAACATTTCTTCTCGCATTTTTTTGATGATAATACTGGCATTCATGAGCATTAATTCTTTTGTTAATGGCATGACTACAGTTTTGATTAATCCCCTGATATTATCCTTTTCCACAGCTACAACCTTTGGCAGTGTCATGTCAATTGCTGGCGGTGGAATGCTTGCTGGTAGCATTGTTATGAGTATTTGGGGAGGAGGAAAACAAAATATTTCTTCTTTGTTTATATTTTCTGCTTTAAATGGCATAGGTTTAATAATTGCTGGTCTAAAACCCTCTATTCCGCTCATCACCTTGGGCATATCTCTTTCATTTTTTACCCTGCCGATTATTCTCAGTACTAATACCACAATTTGGCAAAATAGCGTACCTCCAAATGTTCAAGGACGTGTGCTGGCACTATTCTACACTGTCACAGGTTTAGCAGCAGCTTTTGGTAATCTGAGTGCTAGTCCACTCACTGACAAAATTTTAGAACCTATGCTGGATGTTGATGGCATACTTGCCAACAGTGTTGGCAAATTAATTGAAACAGGTCCAGGGCGAGGAATTGGTTTTTTGATGATTATACAAGGGCTGTTGATGTTAGTTGTATCAATCAGTTTGTACAATTACTTTTATTTTCGACATATTGATGATGAATTGTTAACTACTGAGAAGAAAAGTTTAATTTAACAATAAAGCCTTTCGTAACTAGTTAGCAAATTTGCAATGCTTTGATTACCTAAAAAACTGCATTTAAAATCATAAAATGAATCAGTCTCAATTACTAACAAAAACTAATCCGCCAATTTGGTTAAAAGTTGTAGTCATAATCCTCATTGGATTAGCAATTTTATTTCGCTTTAGCAATTTAGGAGAAAAAATTTACTGTAGTGATGAAAATTGGACATCTGTTGCAATTTCTGGACATACATTAGCTGAACTACAACAGGAAGTTTCTCATAGTAAAGATATAATTCCTATTACCACACTCAACAAATATCAACACATTAATCCAGACCGCGATGTGGCTGATACAGTGAATTACTTAATCACCTCAGACCCCCATCATCCCCCCTTATATTACGTCATGGTGAGATTGTGGGCGCAAGTATTTGGAGATTCTCCGACAGGTGTGAGAAGTTTATCAGCAATCATCAGTCTGTTAATATTTCCCGGTGTATATTGGCTGTGTTTAGAGTTGTTTGATTCTGCAATTGTGGGATGGGTGGCGATGGCGTTATTTGCTGTATCTCCCTTACAGTTTTACTTTGCTCAAGAAGCACGTCAATACAGTTTGTGGATGCTAGAAATTATAGTATCGAGTGCTGCTTTATTGCGAGCTATCAGACAAGAAAATAAAAGTAATTGGGCTGTGTATACTCTGACATTAGCCTTGGGTTTATACACCCATTTATTCACAGTTTTGATCGTGATATCTCATGGCATTTATGTACTTATTCAACAACAATTCCGTTTGACTAAAACCCTACTCAATTATCTGCTGGCGACAGTTGTTGCTTTTTTAATGTTTTTACCCTGGCTGAATGTGATTATAAATCATCTTCACACAGCAATATCGTTAACTTCAGGGTTTGCAATAAAATTGATAGATAATCCTTTTGAGCTAATGGCTATTTTTTTGATTCGAGTTACCCGAATATTTGTCGATCTTAATTTAAGTTCATCCCTAGGATTATGGAGTAGCTTGGCGCTGGAAGGTCCTGTAATTTATACTATTGCTGCATTAACATTTAGTTTGATTTCGATAATTATCTTAGTATATTTCTTTTTAAAAGAAGATATAAATAAAACTGTTATATTGATTATTTTATTTGGATTAATTCCAAGTATATTATTAATCGGGTATGACCTATTTAGGGGAGGAGTTCGTTCGATTCAAATTCGTTATCAATTGCCTTTACTTATCAGCCTAGAAATTCTTGTAGCCTATGTTTTAGCTTTCTATATTTTTCAAAAAAAGACTTGGAGTCAGAAAATTGCTCAATTGATGATAGCGGGATTATTAATAGGTGGCTTAATTTCGGATGTCAGCTTTTTTCAGGCTGGAAATTGGTGGATACAATTAAGTAGCACATTTATTCAAGAAACATTTCAAGTTATCGAAAAATCAGAAAAACCTTTGCTGGTAATTAATAAATCTCCTATTGATTTGGGAGGAATATTAGCCTTAAGCAATTATTTTCCAAAAATTCGTTTATTGCCAATAGCAGATGATACTCTGCTGTCGGTAACTCAGGATTATACTCAAATTTTATTTATGCACAACGATAGCAATTTATTTCATCAAATAGAACAGGATGAAACCTATACTTTAAAAGTAATAAGAGTATTTAATCCGCTAGGAGGAGGTTTGTGGAAATTTGAGAAAATTAAGCAATCGTGACACTATATCTGATGATTGTATAACTATTGGTAGTGATGGAGGAATAATGCCAAGCGAGAAGAAGCACAATGAATGATTGGGAAATTAATGAACTAATAAATCCGCTGAGATTAAATCGTTTCTGGGTATTGATTACTCGGCTGATCCGTTTCGCCATAGTAGGTTTTAGTGGGGTATTTGTAGACTTGGGAGGATTCTATTTTTTACATAGTTTATTAGGTTTAGCTTTAACTCCAAGTGCAATCCTTTCCACAGAAGTAGCAATCATAAATAATTTCCTCTGGAATAATATATGGACATTTGGTGATGTGTCAGCTTCAAAACAGTTGGAGACTCAACCACTACAACGATTTCTCAAATTCAACCTAATTTGTTTCTTTGGACTGATTTGGAATATTTCAATTGTAAATTTTTTAGTTGATAAATTCAGGATGAATGAATATATGGCAAAATTGTTAGCAATTATTTGTGTGACATTCTGGAATTTTGGCATCAATTTGAGGTGGAACTGGCAACTGAAGGAAACAACTGAAGCATGATTGCTAATAGATCAAAATATATGATACCAGTTCCTTCTGGAAGGCTGAAAATTCCAGCATCGTCTGAACTGTCAAAACCAGATGAGCCAGTTTATCTCTCGCTGATTATCCCCACCTATAACGAAGGTAAGAACATTTTGGCAGTGGTGCATCTGTTGAGCTATTTGCTCGATGAAGCCTTACCAAATAATTACCAATTGATTGTGATTGATGATGATAGTCCCGATCGCACTTGGGAAATTGCTCAGGAACTAACGAGAGATTATCCTTACCTGCGTGTGATGCGTCGTCAGGGAGAACGAGGCTTATCTACTGCGGTGATTCGGGGTTGGCAGGTAGCTCAAGGGGAAATACTAGGGGTAATTGATGGTGATTTGCAACATCCGCCAGAGGTGTTACTGAAGCTACTGGAGGAGATTGCCCAGGGTGCAGATTTAGCTGTTGCTAGTCGTCATGTTCCCGGCGGTGGAACCAGTGATTGGCAATTGCATCGACGATTTTTGTCACGGGGGGCGCAATTCTTAGGATTGCTGATTTTACCCAGTGTTCTCAGCCGTGTTTCCGATCCCATGAGTGGTTATTTCTTAGTGCGTCGAGATGCGATCGCACAACAGTTAATGAATCCCCTGGGCTACAAAATTTTGATTGAAGTCCTAAAGCGCGGTGAAATTGATCAAATCGCGGAAGTTGGCTATGTTTTTGTTGAACGTCAAGAAGGAGCAAGTAAGGTAACTTGGCGACAATATGTAGAGTATCTGATGCATTTGGTACAACTACGTTTTTCGTAGTAAAATCACCAATAATTTTGTTTTAGCTTCGTTTGAGTTTCATTGAGGTATATATCATGGCAAAAGTTACTGCTACAGTCTACAACACAATTGATCCATACCAGCGGGTTACAGATATTGCTCATCAAGCTTGGAAAGCTAGAGATCGGGAAGTTTGGGCTAACAACATTCAGGACTTGATTACACCTGATGCAGTTATTCTTGATGCTGGATGTGGACTAGGAAGATTACTTCCTCGTTTTTGGCAAGCTAAAAAGATTGTTTTGGTTGAACCTGATCTCAAGAGATTTTTGCACGCTTCGGTAGTAGCTAAGTGTTTACTGAACGAAGACCAAGAATTATTAGAAAAATTAAAGGATGACGGTTTCTGGCTAACTCAGGAATATGAGAGTTTACTTCAAGAAGCCTATACATCACCAGTCACAAGTGAGAAAGTCCATCTTCTCAATGATGTCATGCAAAGTCCCGCAATCGGGCAATATGGAACTTTTGACCTGATTGTTTGTTCCCACATTTTTGAACATATTTCTTTAGACGTCATCCAAGAAAGTATTGCTGGTTTTTATAACTTTCTGAAGCCTAACGGCTCTTTAGTAATATTTGCTTGCAAATCTCCTACTCTCTATCACGTCCGTCTCACGAAAGAATTTGATAATCAGAATATTGTGATTACACGGTCAGAATTTGCTGAAATTTGCAAAGGTGGTCCTGGCGCAGGGTTAGGAATTCGATATCTACCTTTTGAACCTGTTCCAAACCATCCTGAATAATCCATTTAATCCAACATTGCAAGAGACATTTCCAGAGGAATTCAAATTAGAATCAGAATATTATCAACTTCCTCGTAAACCCCTATTCACTATCAAGCAATGGGAAGCATACCATTCTGAGTTTTATACTCATAAAACTATGGATGTCGGTACATATATTGAATATCCACAAATTCAAGCTCATCTCTATAGACCAATCAAACCAATAGAGAGTGTCGCCGAGATATTAGAACTTGAACACCAAGTTAACCAGAATGAAACTTTAAAGAAAATACATTTAATTGATATGCTTGTGGTCGCTAAGAAAAATGAATGATGATACTTTCACGCCCAGAACCTGTTGATTCTTATTGCTGATTTTTTGAAGTTACATCAAGGGAAAAGCAGACAATAGGGTTGCTAAATTCAAGGATGAAACTGTTTGTTAACCTATTGGTGCTAAAAAAATACGAATGACTTATTAGCAGGCGTTAAACCAAATTCATCCTATTAATCAGCAACCCCTAAAAAATTAATAACTTCACTGGAAATAACTTGTTCACCAGCGTACCATCTTTAACTCATAGGAATGCCATATGCGCTATTTTGATGAATACTGTGAAGTGCATTTAGACCCTAGCATAGCTCCTTGTAATTGGGTGTTTAGAAGTAACGAAAAAATCTCTATTAGATTTGGTGTTCACTTATCTAAAAATCCAGATTTTGGACAGATAGCCTATGAGTTAAATGATGGACAAGGGTATTGCGATGTAGATCGTATCACAACAGAAACTGAAAGCGTCAGCGAAAATGGCTTCAAAATGTTCTCAGTCATCCTCCCCCAAATAATCAATGGGGGAGGATATCGCTACAGATTAGGTTATGTAGATACCTTGGGTAATGAACATACAAGTGAGCGATCGCAATTTTTGTTAGTCTGCGATGAAGCACCCTGCTCAATGGCTGAAATCCCATCTGAGTTTCTGGGATATTTCAATCATCAGCCTTTATATGGGCCAAAACCAAGGATTCAAATGACATCTAGTCCCGATAATTGGGGTTCCCGTCTATTTTACTCCATCATCATTGATCGATTTGCTCGCAGTGCAGACAGCAATCGTGCGGGTATGAGTGCAGTCAAGTATGATCCCACTTCCCCCCATGCCAGTCATGGTGGCACAATTCAAGGCGTAACCGAACAGATAGATTATTTAAAGTCATTAGGAATTCGAGCCATTATCCTCAGCCCGGTGTATGTCAATGCGGCTGACGGCTATCATGGCTATCATCCCATTCATTTATTGATGGTAGATCCACGTCTGGGTACACTTCAATCTTTACGTGATCTGGTGAAGACGACTCATGAAGCTAACATTGCCGTTATTTTAGATGTTGTCAACAATCATCTTGCAGATAGCATTAACTGGCAAGAGTATGGCGGCCCACCAGGAGGAGAGTTTAAGTATGTACAAGGTGATGATACGGCGGTAATGCCTTTTCCCATAGAAGCGCGCAACACATCACTCTTCCACGGTCCAGAGTACACTGATATGGTAAATCAAAGACTCTTTGGTTTCTTGGAAGATTGGCGAACAGAAACCACCTACGTTCGAGAATTACTAATTCAACACCTGAAATACTGGATTGCAGAAACAGATATTGATGGCTTTCGTTACGATTCAGCTCGTCATGTTGGCCTGGATTTTTGGGAGCCTTGTGTGGAAGAGATCTCAAGATATACTAACTATCTAGGTAAAAAGCAATTTCTACAGATAGCCGAACACGCTGGTAGTTCTCACGAAGACGTAATTAAATATAATAGTGCCAAATTCACAAATTTGATTGACTACCCAACCTATTATGCCATCAAACATTCGTTCCATGATGGCAATTGGCTAGGGGGTTTAGCAGATTATTTTTGTGGCTTTCTCGCACCATCACAACCATATCATGCTGGTTGGCAGAACAATATTATGTTCCTGGATAATCAAGACACAACTAGAATTTTGCATCAATTCTTGAGTCGTTTAGCAAACCTAGATGAGTCCAGAGTTCGGCTACATTTTGGACTGGCTTGTTTGATTTTAGGACCGCAAATACCTTCTATTTATCAAGGAACAGAGCAAGAATTTTCTGGCGCTTTAGGGTTGCATCAAAAACAGGATACAGGAGAGTGGATTGGCCATGATTGCTACGTCCGAGAAGATTTATTTGAAAACCCTAGCTGTGTGTGGGAGTTTGGACCAATTAACCGCAAAACTTTTGAACCATATCATAAAAATCACCCAACTTTTAAACTAATTCGACAACTTGCTGAAATTAGAAGACAAAATCAATTAATTACCAGTGGTCAACGCACTCTATTATGCTCTAGAAATAACGGACTCTGGTGTTTACTCATTCATGGTACAGATGATGAGCAGCCACTGTTTGTGGCGATGAATTTGGGAACTACAACGGCATTTGAAGAGGCTCTCAAGATTCCTAATTGGTATGGTGCTTTTTCCGGTGTTGATATGCTGGTTACTACTGCTGGTGGAGTATTCAATCTTGTCCAAGGTGTTATGCGAATTAAACTTCCACCATTCGCATTTGTCTTAGGACAACTGTTGTGAGACGATAAAAAAGCTCAAACTATTAAACGATGTAGAGACGTTTCATACAACGTCTCTACCACTCCTCTGATGGTAATAGACCTTTTTTCTAGGGTAAGCGCATCTTAAATTTGATTGACAAAAAATATATTTAATGTATTAAGGATAGAATAAATATTTATACTTTCGTTGATTTCTACAGGCTAATACTGAAGTAAGTATAGGAACAATTTAAGAAAATCCTCTAAAATAGAAAAATATAAAATATCTACAAATGAATCAATTCAACTTCAAAGCAATCAAACAGTTTTGGGCGATCGCTAAACTTTATTGGCTAGGCAGTGAAAAACTCGGTGTTTTAGGTCTATTCACTCTTCTAGGAGTGTTACTACTTGCTAATACCCAAATTAAGGTCATCTTAAATACTATACAGGGAGATTTAATTTCTGCCCTTGCAGCTCATGATAGTTCTAGATTCTGGCACGGAATATTAATTGCATTTGGGGGGATAATCATCTTTGGTTTTCTGAATTCTGGTTATGGCTATCTGCGAGAGATAATAGGACTCTATTGGCGAAAATGGTTGATCCATCACTTACTCAATAAATATTTCAGCGATCGCGCTTTTTATGATCTAAGTACCATTCATAAAGATATTGATAATCCAGACCAACGTATTGCTGAAGATGTCGCTAATTTCTGCCAACAATCTATGCAGTTTTTAGTCAATTGTCTGGAATCTGTATTTGTAGTGATTGCTTTTAGTGTAATACTTTCCTCAATTTCTCAAAATCTAGTTTTGGCTCTGATTATCTATTCGATATTAGCCTATACCATAACTATAGGTTTTTATGGCAGAAAATTAACGCAACTCAATTTCCTGCAACTAAAGAAAGAAGCTGATTTTCGCTTTGTTTTAATCCGTATCAGAGAAAATGCGGAGTCGATTGCTTTCTATAACGGCATTTTTCAGGAAGCCAATAAAGTTAAATTTATATTTAATGAAGTATTTAAGAATTTTAAGCAATTAATTTTATGGTCAGAGGTCTATTTAAATATCTTCAAATATCAATTTGGTTATCTACCTTGGATCATACCAGCTTTGATTCTAGGAAACCAAATTCTGTCTGGCGAAACTGAAGTGGGTAAAATTACAGAAGCAGGTGGTGCTTTTGGGCAGGTGGCTTTTTCCGTAAATTTGATTATGTATCAGTTTGAAAAATTCACTAAATTCGCTGCTTCAATTAATCGCCTATATGCATTTTCCGAATATCTTAATCACCCTAGAAAACAAATAGCTAATGCTAGAACTATTGATATAGTCAAAGACAGTTGTTTAGCCTTTGAAAACCTCACAATTCAGACTCCTAATTATCAAAGAACTCTAGTTAAAAATATCTCCTTAGCACTGCAACCTGGGCAGGGATTATTAATTATGGGAGATAGTGGTTGTGGAAAAAGTTCTCTGTTGCGTGCTTTAGCTGGTTTATGGAATTCGGGAACAGGTATAATTGTGCGTCCAGAATTAGAAGAAATGCTCTTTTTGCCCCAACGTCCTTACATGATTTTAGGGACTTTGCGAGAGCAGTTAATCTATCCTAACGCCAAGGTTGATGTAAGTGATAAAGAACTTTATGAAGTCCTCAATAAAGTAAATTTATCAGACTTAGGAGAAAGATTTGGTGGTTTTAATATAGACCTAGATTGGAGTGAGATTCTTTCCTTGGGAGAACAACAAAAGCTGGCTTTTGCCCGGCTGTTAGTTACTAAACCAAAATATGTGATTTTAGATGAAGCAACGAGTGCTTTAGATATTAACAACGAAAAACATCTTTATAGTATTCTAACAGAAACAGGGATAACTTTTATTAGTGTTGGTCATCGCCCTAGTCTGAAGAAATATCATCAGGTGATTCTCAATCTTTAATCCCACATTCGCACTTCATTTGGTTGCTTACTGTGTAATATCAAATCCGGTTAAATGCACGCAGTAAACCTGCTATTTGTTTGCGGCCACCATTGGTAACAAGTTAGACCACGAATTAAATCACGCTCGTTAGACAGTACCTTGCAACGTTGAAATAAAACTTCCTCTAATTCATCTAAGGAATCGATTGACTGATTAGCGATCGCTTCATTTGTGACTGGCCATAGTCGTTCAGGGGAGCAACGCGATTTTGTGAGGTGCGAAGAATTGGTAATATAAGTTACCTGAATTTTTAGCGATGCCTACGGCAGGCGTAGCCATCGCTACCTATAAAAGGTAAAAATAGGGAATTTCGACCTCGATTTATTGAGAATAACCCTGATAATTGAGATATAAAATCCGATCTCACAAAATCGCGTTGCTCCCCT
>CAVYXS010000150.1:0-16531 GCA_963772205.1 uncultured cyanobacterium | reverse complement strand
AACTGCCAGTTAAACTTAGCTGGTAACTCTGGGATCTTGAGATTTTGCCAAATATTCGTCAGAGTTTGAGAATCTAACTCATCACAATCAACATCAAAAGCCTGACCCAAAATTGCTTTCACAGACTTGTGGTAGATAAATTGTTTGAGGGGTTTAGCAAATTTCTTGATATCCTCATCACCAACCTTGCTCCTCTTTAACTCCTCTTCCACGAGTTGCAAAAATTCCTTGAGTGCTTTAGCAATTGCTTTTTGAATTGGTTCTGTGTGAAAGAATTGGGGAATACTGTTGAAACGGTCTTTAAAAAAATCTTTAGCGTAGTGCTTTTGGTTAAATCAGTCGCAAATTCTGAGGTGAGGATATTCTTCACCAGAAACCCGACAGCATTTGTAGCTACCCAGCCAACTAACCAGTCTACTATCATACCTGCGTCTGCTAGATACTTTTATTATATTAGTATACACAGTGACACAGGAAGATTACCGATAATCAAGGTCTTATTTTCAAGTCAGCCGGAAAAAAGAATATCATTGAAATGATGCCAGCCGTTGATAAATTCCACTGTTTGAGAAAATTATGTTAGATGAAACTATCCTTGAGCAACGTTTGGTAAATCTTGAGCATACAGTTGCTGAACTCAAACGCCTGCTTATTGCTGTTCCCATCGCTAGCAATTGGCTAGAGAAAGTCACAGGTTCCATCTCCGATGAGCAAGCTTTTCTGGAAGTTCTGGAGTATGGGAAATCTTTACGCTATGCAGATAAACCTGCAGAGGAAGCGAGTTCAATACACTCGTAAGGGCACGGCAGTGCCGTGCCCCTACACCCGACAATATAATTTTGTCTTGCATCCAACTGAGAACCGATATCAAAAGGAAAAATCATTAGTTTTGCTTAATTGTTAATCACAAATACATCAGCGTTATCACAAACAAAACCTCTGTCGTAACGACAGCAACCCCCGTCGTCAGCACAGGGATCTCTGTCGTAACGACAGCAACCTCCGTCGTCAGCACAGGGATATCTGTCGTAACGACAGCAACCCCCGTCGTAACGACAACAATTTTGAATGCCCCATGCACCATGCCCCATGCCCCATGCCCTACTTCAGCAATCTTAAACCACTGAGAGTCACCAACACAGTTGAACCTTCATGTCCAATGACACCCAAAGGTAAATTAATCTTCCCCAAAAAATTGCCACACAGCAACAAGACAATAAAACCCAAGGCGACAACTATATTCTGCTTCACAATGCCATGCGATCGCCTACCTAAATCCATCGCCACAGCAATCTTCTCTAGCTTATCAGCCATCAGCACAATATCAGCAGTTTCTAATGCCACATCGCTACCAGCCACACCCATTGCAATCCCCACAGAAGCCTGCGCCAAGGCTGGTGCATCATTAATCCCATCCCCCACCATTGCCACAGTTTGATACTTTTGCTGTAAACTCCGAATCACACCCAGCTTATCTTCTGGTAATAATTCAGCATACACCCGCTTAATCCCCACCGCCTCAGCGACAGTCTCAGCAGTGCGCTGATTATCCCCTGTAATCATCACAATTTCCTCAACTCCCAGCTTTCGCAACCGTTTAATTGTTGCCGCCGCCTCCTGCCGCACCATATCTGCAATTGCTATCACACCCATCACACATAACCCCTCCTCGCCTCCTTCCCCTGCTACCCAAACCACAGTCTTCCCTTGCATCTCCAAAGATTGAGCCAATTTCCCCAATTCTGCGGGTAACTCCACATAACCCTGCACAAAAGCTGCATTCCCCACAACTAACTTTTGGTTTTCCCCAATCCCCACAATTCCTTGTCCTGGTATTGCTTGCACCTCAGATGCACGTAGCCAATCTACATCAGTAGCCGCCTGTACAATTGCCTTACCAATGGGATGCTCAGAACTAGATTCCAGAGAAGCCGCCGCTTTTAATACATCAGTTTGGGAGTATTCACCATGAGCAATTACCTGAGAAACCTGCAGAAGTCCTGTAGTTAGGGTACCCGTTTTATCAAAAGCGATCGCTCGCACTTTACCAATTTTCTCCAATTGGGCACCATTCTTAAACAAAATCCCCTGTCTTGCACCATTAGCAATTCCTGAAAGTAGTGTAGGCATAATCGCCGCCATCAACGCACAGGGAGAAGCCACCACCAAAAAAGTCAACGCCCGATAAATCGTAGTTTCCCAATCCCAACCCCAAAGAAATGGAGGAAAAATCGCCAACAATATCCCAGTGAGAACAATTACCCTTGCATAACCCCGTTCAAACTTCTCAATAAACTGTTGCGAAGGCGGCGCTGAGTCTTGCGCCTGTTCCACCAAGCGAATCACCCGCTGAATTAAACTGCTAGCCGCTGGTTTGTGTACCTGTAGCTTCAGTGCCCCATAGCCATTGACAGTGCCAGCAAATACTTCATCCCCTACAGTCTTCTGGACAGGTAAAGATTCCCCAGTAATCGCCGCTTGATTAATGGTGCTAAAACCTGATAAAATTATGCCATCTGTGGGAATTAGTTCCCCAGGCTTAACAACAATTTCATCCCCCACCTCTAACAGATCAATGGGAATTACCTCTTCCCTTCCCTGACGTAAAACTTTAGCGGTATCTGCAGTTAAACTCATCAAACTGCGAATACTTCTTTCAGTGTGCCGCATCGCGTAACCTTCCAATGCGCCACTAATCGCAAAGATGAGAATCAAAATAGCCCCATCAATAATTAAATGATATTCCCGACGCCATAAACCCAGACTCGCAGCACCAAGCGCCGCCACAATCATTAACAAATCTACATCGAGTTCTTTTTCTTGAAAAAGAGTCGTCAATCCTTCCTTAGCACTTTCGTAACCGCCAATCACATAAGCTGCGCTTATCAGCAGTAGCGCCCATCCTAAAAAGCCAAGATGTAAAGCAAACCATCCCAGAAATAAGAGTAGCCCACACACAAGCGCAGCGAGAACATCGCCATGTTCTTTGGTAAATGCAGTGAAGCGTTGGGGGTAGAGCATAAGAATTGTAGAGTAGGGGACTCTTTCACCCTAAACCTTGACATTAATGTTAATGTCAAGGTGAAGTAATTAATATATTTTTCAACGCAGAGGGGCGCAGAGTAAAATCTTCCTCTGTGTGACTCTGCGTTTTTTTAACATGATGACAATTCAGCATCTGACTATCAAAGAACTCACTGCAGCAGTCGGTGGCGGTATCACCCCCCGCATGGTGCGACATTACCATCAATTAGGATTATTACCGCAACCAGTGCGATCGCCTAGTAATTATCGGCTGTATACTGAGAAAGATGTCATCAAGTTACAACGGATTGTGGCACTCAAACAGCAAGGATTTCAACTCAACCACATCCGCCACATCCTCGAATTGGCACCAGACGCAGATACCAATCAAACTCTCATAGCGCAGCTACAGCAGCAATATATGGCTGTAATGCAGCAAATTTCCCAACTGCGACAAACAGCATCGGCGTTGGAAGGGTTATTGGGAAGGGATCAACATTGTCAACATCTCCAAGCTGAAGTATTAGCGCAACTCAAATTACTGGAAGTCGAAACCCAAGCCGGAATCGGGGGACTAGAAGCACTGTGGAGTGGGTTAGATGCGGTAGTACATACTCATCCAGAAGGTTTTGGTGAATCTTTGCAGCGCTTACTACCTGACTTATCTCAGCGTTCGGAAATTGAACAGCATCTAATTTCTCAATTGATTTTAGCTTGTGGTGACGTGAGTTTGGTATCATTTATCAAGTTGAGCAACAATGCGATCGCTGCTAGTCGAGAAACCCTCAAATTAGGCTGTCAAATTGTTGTTGATATCCCCACCGTCGCCGCCGCTCTAGACCAAACTAGATTAGTCCATTTAGGCTGTCAAGTTGAAACCTTGATTGACAACCCCCACATCACCACCGCCACAGAAGCAGAATTTGCTTTTTGGGAAGATCATCAATGGCGGGAAAAATTACAACAAGTTACGAAAGGTTGTATTCTGGTGATTGGTTATGCTCCCTCGGTGCTGTTGGCAGCTTGTGAAGCCATCAAACACCACACAATTCAACCCGCTCTAGTGATTGGTATGCCCATTGGTTTTAGTCATGCACCCGCCGCCAAAAGATTATTGATGCAACAGAGTACGGATTTTATCACAATTTCTGGGACATTGGGTGGTGGTTTATTAGCTACTACTGCCTTAAATTCCCTGGTTGAGTCTCTGATTGATAAGCCAGATTGTCATTGTTATTTGACTACCAGCGTCACTACTTTCATGGGCGAAATGGAAAACACGCTTTAGTACAGGATGGCACAAGTTCGTGACGAATTGAAAATAAAGTCTATCGTTCGTAGTTGCGCTTTAGCGCTATTCGCGCAACTACGAACCAAAACGCCACGAATGTAAGAAACGCTGTACTTAGTCTGGAAACAATGTGAACATCTGGACTAATTATCAATAAATTAATTCTGGTAATGATGGTATAAATTATGATGCTTTGAAATTGCCGATGATTGCCACAGACTCGAGAATCACCAACCAAAGTTGATGACTGAAACTTGGTCATCATAGGTTGAAAAGCTCATTGAAAATACTTTAAACAAAAATAAACAGTCCATCAATATTGTTTCCAGACAAGATAGAGTAAAAACAGGTATATATTTACATAAGTATCGAGAAAAACGTATAAAGAACATAACACAGATGTATAATTAGCGCGTCTCCTCCCTAACAAGATAACGTTGAGGACTGGCCGGCTTTCTGTTTCCTTTACCTTGAAGAAGGGGCATATGTGGCAACAAGAAAAAAAAGATAATTCGATAATCAGTCTAGCATTATTGCTGGCCTTAGCTACTATTCCTACAGCAGCACATATATTTGTGTCAACACCTGTGTGGGCACAATCAGCGACTGCTACCTCATTTCCTCTACCACAAACAGTAGAGAATGGAACTATAATTCGGATAGATGGTTCCAGTAGCTTGGCTGCAATCAACCAAAACCTGAAAGAAAGCTTTGAAAAGCAGTTCTCTGGTACAAAGGTAGAAGTGGCAACTAATGGCACTGATGCAGCACTGAAAGCTCTACTAGCAGGAAAAATCGATATAGCAGCGATTGGGCGAGGCTTAACCAGAGAAGAAAAAGCACAAGGATTGGAACTAGTGCGATTGCGTCGAGAAAAGATCGCGATCATCGTTGGCGCAGGTAATCCATTCCAGGGAAGCCTGACTAGCAAGCAATTCGCCAAGATTTTTCGCGGGGAAATTACCAATTGGGCGCAAGTGGGAGGCCCTAATCAGAAAATTCGGGTAATCGATCGCCCCACAACCAGTGACACCCGCAACACTTTTCGCAGCTACCCAGTCTTCAAAACGGCAACCTTTGCCACAGGCGCTACTGCTACCCAAATCGCCGAAGATAGCACCACAGACATTATCAAACAACTAGGGAAAGATGGCATCAGTTATGCAGTAGCTAATCAGGTGTCGAAACTGCCTAGTGTACGAATTGTCAAGTTACATCAAACCTCTGTAGCCAATCCCAAATATCCTTTCTCTGAACCTTTAGTTTACGCTTACAAAAAAAATCCCAGCAAAGGTGTAGCAGGGTTCCTCGGCTATGCGATCGCACCACCAGGAACACAAGCCATAGAAGCAGCTAGAGCCGCTGAAGCCAATGCGATCGCTAACACGGGTTCGCAAATATTCGCCGTCGCTACGAATACCACACCCACCCCAGAAGCAACAACTGCAGCTACAACCACACCTACCCCAGAAGCAACAACTGCAGCTACAACCACACCTACTCCAGAAACAACAACCACTGTCGCTCCTGCTAATGCAGAACAACCAGCAAACAACAATCTTAGTCCGCAAGCAGAAACACCAATTTGGTGGTTGCTGTTACCTATAGCTTTGATAGCTGGATTACTCTGGTGGTTCCGAGGAAGAGGCTCATCAACAACTAAGCCAACAGACAACGAGCCACAATCACCCCCCAATCTCACCCCAGACACCAACATTCCACCCCCCATTAGTGAAGCAACATCCAATGGAGCGCAAAGTGAAGGTACAACCTCAACCCCATCCCACATCGCCACTGGAGGAGCAGCCCTAGCTGGAGCAGCAATCTGGTCAACTGTGTCTGGTAACGGAGCAGACTCTGAATCAGTCAATGATACAACAATTACGAGGAATTTAGCGCCAGCAAATCCTCCAGAGTCTGGCGAAACTGCATGGGAGATAGAAGCACCAGCGGCAGTTGTCAATACTTCCTACCCGCAACTCCAAGATGTAACATCAGATGTGGAAGCACCCACGCCAGAGAGTGCAGAACAACCCCAGACATCATCCAACTGGCTAGAGAATACCACCGCCAACGAAGGTGCAGCCTTAACAGAAGTTTCCGGTACAGAATCGGATATACAAGATACCACAGCAGCAACTACATCTGCTGAACTACCAGAAGTGCCAACAACTGAAATATCATCCGCAATTCCCGAACTGCCAGATGTAACATCAGAGGTAGAAGCACCCACGCCAGAGAGCGTAGAACAACCCCAGACATCATCTAACTGGCTAGAAAATATCACCTCAAATCAAGGTTCAGCCTTAGCAGGAGGTGCAGCAATTTGGTCAGCCGTTTCCGGTACAGAGTCGGATACACAAGATACCGCTACAGAACTGCCAGCAACTGAAATATCATCCGCAATTCCCGAACTGCCAGATGTAACATCAGATGTGGAACCACCCACGCCAGAAAGCGTAGAACCACCCCAGACACAATCCAATTGGCTAGAGAATACTGCCTCAAACGAAGATGCAGGAATTTGGTCAGCCGCTTCCGGTACAGAAGAAGCAGCGAATACATCTGCGGAACTACCAGAAGTAACATCAGATGTGGAACTGCCCACGCCAGAAAGCGCAGAACAGCCCCAGACACAATCCAACTGGCTAGAAAATATCACCTCAAATCAAGGTGCAGCCTTAGCAGGAGGTGCAGCCTTAGCAGGAGGTGCAGCAATTTGGTCAGCCGTTTCCGGTACAGAGACAGATACACAAGATACTGAAAAAACAAGTATATCTGCTGAATTACCAAATGTGGAATTACCCACAGTGGAAGCATCCGCCACAATTCCTGAATTGCCAAATGTACCAAATGTGGAATTACCCACAGTGGAAGCATCTGCCACAATTCCTGAATTGCCACATGTATCAAATGTGGAATTACCTACAGTAGAAGCATCCGCCGCAATTCCTGAATTGCCAAATGTGGAATTACCCACAGTAGAAGCATCCGCCGCAATTCCTGAATTGCCACATGTACCAAATGTGGAATTACCCACAGTGGAAGCATCTACCACAATTCCTGAATTGCCACATGTACCAAATGTGGAATTACCCACAGTGGAAGCATCCGCCACAATTCCTGAATTGCCACATGTACCAGATGTAGAATTGAATGCAGTAGCAGACGAAGCTGAATCCACAGGTCATTTTACAGAAGAAGATATCACCGAAATCGGCTCTAATCAGCCAGAACAGACAAGTGAATCTAACTGGCAAGAAGATGATACACTAATCAAACCAGCAGCTTTAGCAGGCGGTGTAGCCTTAGCCGCAGGTGCAGGGATTGCAGCCTTGGCAAACATTGATGGCACCCACGAATCTTTAGGATCGCAAGTAGAAGCAAAAACTGATAGCACAGGTGAAAATGTACAACCAATTAGCCAAGAAACGGCTGATTCGCTCGCTGAAAATATTGACAGCAGTATTATCCTTAGATCCCATACTCCCAAATGGGCTTATGCTTCATGGCAAATTTCGGACACAGATAAACAAGGGTTGCAAAATGCCGAACTATCGCCATTAACACTACGACTCTATAATGTGACAGGCATTGATCTAAGTTATCAAAGTCCCCAGCAAGTAGCAGAATATGAAGTAGACCAAACAGCACAAGACCGGTTTGTGGCGATTCCCACAAGCGATCGCGATTATATAGCCGAAATAGGTTATCTTAGTGATGACGAACACTGGGTAGTTATTGCCCGTTCAGCTAGTATTCGCGTTTTCAGCCATCCCCAACTTGAGGAAGAAACTGCTGATACAATAGAAGCTAGTGCAGAAAGCAGTATTATCCTCACACCCCGCAGTCCTGAGTGGGTTTATGCTTCATGGCAAATTTCGGACACAGATAAACAAGGGTTGCAAAATGCCGAACTATCGCCATTAACACTACGACTCTATAATGTGACAGGCATTGATCTAAGTTATCAAAGTCCCCAACAGGTGGCAGAATATGAAGTAGACCAAACAGCACAAGACCGGTTTGTGGCGATTCCCACAAGCGATCGCGATTATATAGCCGAAATAGGTTATCTTAGTGATGACGAACACTGGGTTTTAATTGCCCGTTCAGCTAGTATTCGCGTTTTCAGCCATCCCCAACTTGAAGAAGAAACTGCTGATACAATAGAAGCTAGTGCAGAAAGCAGTATTATTATCACACCCCGCAGTCCTGAGTGGGTTTATGCTTCATGGCAAATTTCGGACACAGATAAACAAGGGTTGCAAAATGCCGAACTATCGCCATTAACACTACGACTCTATAATGTGACAGGCATTGATCTGAGTTATCAAAGTCCCCAACAGGTGGCAGAATATCAAGTAGACCAAACAGCACAAGACCGGTTTGTGGCGATTCCCACAAGCGATCGCGATTATATAGCCGAAATAGGTTATCTTAGTGATGACGAACACTGGGTTTTAATTGCCCGTTCAGCTAGTATTCGCGTTTTCAGCCATCCCCAACTTGAAGAAGAAACTGCTGATACAATAGAAGCTCATGTAGAAAGCAGTATTATTATCACACCCCGCACTCCCAAGTGGGCTTATGTCTGGTGGGAAATATCCGATAATCAGAAAGCAGCATTACGGAATGCAGAAGTATCTCAATTGGCATTGCGACTCTATGATAGCACGGACATTGATCTGAGCTATCAGACTCCCCAACTTGTACAGCAGTATGAAGTGGAAGAAATCACACAAGATCGCTTTGTAGCGATTCCCACAGGCGATCGCGATTATATAGCCGAAATAGGTTATCTTAGTGATGACGAACACTGGGTTTTAATCGCCCGTTCAGCTAGTATTCGCGTTTTTAGCCGTCCCCACACAGATTTCTGGTTTGTGGCGGATGCTGAGTTAATTATCCACGGAGCAACTACACCGACTGCAAACGTCACCATTGCAGGTCAGTCTATCAAACTTAAGCCAGATGGTACTTTCCATTTGCGAGTTCCATTTTCTCACAGCTTAATTGAATATCTGATCACTGCAGCTACTGTAGATGGAGAACAAACTAAAATTATCCATAAGAAGTTCTCCCAGGAAAATCCACCAGACTAGTCTAATACACTTCTTTAGGGCACGGCACTGCCGTGCCCCTACATGCGACGATATAATTTTGTATTGCATCTAATGATTACAGGAATTAACCATATTACTTTATCTGTCTCTAAATTAGAGACATCTTTTGACTTTTATATCATGTCCGCCTAATTAGTTATAATTCCCGCATCTGTGCAAAAACTGGGCAACTCTCTTTCCCCCAGCTAAGTGCCCCCTGCCCCCCTGCCGTCTTCATGATAAGTCTTTAACCGGACACGATATTATACCAAAGTTTTGGGCTGTCAAGCGATCGCTAAATGGAAACGAGGTGCTTATTTATTAGCAGGTAACTTGTGGCTGTGTCTATCTCTCGATGCACATACCAGCACAACTCCTCTTAGTGAGTATACTCATATTGCTTTTAGCGTTTCTGAGGAAAATTTTCCAGAATATTGCAATCGCCTCTTGGCTTTTGGTGTCAAACAGTGGCAGACAAACACCAGTGAAGGTGATTCATTCTATATTCTTGACCCAGATTACCATAAATTGGAACTTCATGTAGGTGACTTATCTTCCCGAATCGCCGCGACGCAAAAAATTCCCTATGAAGGGATGGAATTTTTTGGGCTTAAGGGATGCGAGTGTCAACAGACGCAACTACTCTCGAAGTCTGACGCCGAATACTAACTTGACTGAAGAATATACCCACCAGAACCAAGCTACCACCAATATATTGCGCCATAGTGGGGGCTTCATTGAGGATAAAATAAGCAGCCAGAATACCTACGACTGGGGTAAATGAGCCAATTAGAGAAGCGGTAGATACAGTAGAAGTTTTCAATCCTGTGAGCCATAATGACTGACCAACAACTACAATTACTCCACCATACAGCAACATCCATTGCCAAAGAAACGGTGAGAAGACATCTGAAAAATGGTCAGCACCATAGAGTTTTAAAGCAATGAAGAAAAAGATGACAGTTCCTAGAGCAGTACGAAAAATACTGTAAATTCCTAAGGGTATATCAGAGAGATGTTTTTTAGTAATAATTGTGGAAATAACTCCAGCGACAAATCCTGCTGCTGCTAAAATTTCCCCTAAGCCGATTCGCAAACCACCCATATTCATCATGGCTGCTGTTGGGGGTTGAAGAATAATAGTTAAAGTCACGCCAATCAACGCCATAGTAGCGGCCAGAACGTCCCAACGATTTACCCGTTCTTTCAACAACCACACAGATAAAGCCAAAGTTAGAGGCGGTTGTAAACGTCCCACCAACACAATATTGTTGACTTGTGTCAGAGCCAAGGCTTGGAAAAATAAGCCAGGCGCCAACGCTCCAGATAAAATAGCCACTGTTGTCAGACCAATCCACTGCTGTCTTGACAGTTGCTTTAAAGCCGCTTTGTTCCACTCTCGCCCATAGAATAGTATCATCACCATCAAGGCGCACAAGTTGCCCACAAACAAAACATTACACAAAGAAATCGGATTCCTGCCACCGATAAAGTGATGATCGCCAATTTCGATGATTTTGCGGGTAACTGCACTAGATGCTCCAAAAATGAGAATTGCTAGCCAGAGATATGTTTGTCCCGAAATTCTGTCAATTAGATAATGTTGTCTTTTGAGTCTAGTCACAATAAAATCACGGCTATGAAAGCATTGTTTAATATATTAAGTTGCCTTGAGCTATTTGAGAATGAGGTTTTGCTGAGAAAACAGTTAAATTAGACTGTGACTTTGAGATACCATGATTTCCTGAGAAAAGGCTGAGAATTGACTAAATTTATTTAACAGATAAATTCATCATAGTCTTGGCTGAGTTTCAGTTCAGCTTCAGTCACAACTGAGATAGTTAGTTTGTTCGGGATAACTCAAATATCAGGAATTTAAAATGAAACTCGCTCCAAAGAAACTCGCCCCCCTAATGACAATTGTGGCTTTAAGTGGATTTTTAACCGTTTGGGATGCACCATTGAAAGTAATCAATCCCTCATTAGTTCAAGCATCAGCCGCCGAAGAATTATCTGTGGCAAAAAAACTAGACTTGCTCACCAAGAGTAAAGGCCAGATTGGTAGTGGCGATCAACTGCGTCGTTTCTTTTATGGTGATTTAGAACCAATTGGTATCCAACCCGGTGGAGCCGGTCATGTAGTTAACCTTTATAATAAAGCGAACAATGTTACATTTTCTTATTGTTCAACCTATGATGTAATTGTGGCAATTAAGAAAGGTAAGGTAGCTAAGTTTGAACCTAGTGAAGTGAAGTAATTTAGGGTGTTATAGCGTTTCCCGATCTAGTAAGGTACACCCGTAAGGGCACGGCAATGCCGTGCCCTTACACCTTGAGATATATTGTATTACACAAAGAGCCGTGCAACAGAGCAAACAAAATCTGGTAAAAGTGGTGAAGAGAGTTCATCTGTGACAAATAATGTTGCTACTAATTTGAGAACAGCTTTTTCTCGGCGATACACTTCCACTTGCTGTAATTGCCAATTTAAAATCCAATATTCTTGAACACCTCTAGAACCGTACAATTTTAATTTGAATTCCCGATCTCGTCGTTCATTCTGCGTTCCTGGGGAAAGAACCTCTACAACCAACTCAGGCGCACCTGTTAAATGTCCTTCATTATCCAGTAAAAGCGCTAGGCGTTCTTTACTTACCCATACCACATCGGGAATCACATTATCTGCATCAGTAAAAATAATACCTGGGGTAGGAACAGTTTCGCCTAGACCAGTTAAGATTGACCAAGTTCTTAATTCCCCATAAATATTACCAGTAGCTTTTTGATGTCCCCAATGTGGTGCCCTAGTCACAAATAATTCTCCATCGATAATTTCGTACCGATTGCCGTTATCTGGCAATAACTCTAAATCTGCGCTTGTCCAGCGTACTCCTTCATTAATGGTTTGGCTCATAAGAACCCTCCGGATATCAATACTAATATACTCAATAGTATCTATAGGGTGGGCATCGCTAGCCCTTTCAAGTTCGTTTCTTCTATGGTGATTTATACCCAATCGGTATCCAGCCCGGTGGCGTTAATTATGTAATAACCCTTTACAATCAAGCTAAAAATGTTACGATTTCTTACTGTTAACCCTATAATGTAGTTTTGGCGATTAAGAAAGGTGTGGAATTTAATCTATCAAATAGAAGGTAATTTACAATGAACAGCAATAAATTGGTATTAAAGTCTTTAACTGTATTGATTTTTTTGTACTTGCTTTTAATCCCATTTGGAGTCATAAAAAATAGATTTGACTCTACAGATGTGGTAATTATTATTGTTGTTTTAATTTTCAATTCTGGTTTAATTGACAGATTAGATAAACTAGAATATAAGGACGGTTCATTATCAATAGAAATTAATGAAATGAAAAAACAACAACAAACACAAATAGCCAAAATAGCAGCAAATACAGATATAATCCAACGCTTAACAAATGCAAAAAAGGTAGTAATTGATGATGATCAAGCAAAAAAGGAATTTTATCAAAACTTAGTTACTCCGTCTGAGATTGAGCAACTCAAAAAATTAGCGAATGGATCTACATATCCCACAACTCAAAACCTGCAAACTCTTAAACAAGAATTGCGCCGCCTACGGACACTTGGTTTAATTGAAACTCTTCCGAATCAAGAAATTACTACCATCCAAGATGTCAGTACCGTCAGGGATCATGTCAAAGTCAGCGAAAGGGGAACAGAATTTCTGCAATTGATACAAAATGTAGATACTAATGATTCCAATGCCCCTAAACCTATTCCTACCGACAAGGTTTAGTATCTTGTAGGGTGCGTCAAATCTGACGCACCCTACAAATTTATTACCAATTAGCTACAGCTTGGGCAATCGCATCTTTAGCTGCTGCTAAAGACTTTTTGCGGGGTTCGTCACCCAAGTTGAGGCTATCAGCATTGATAAAGGTAATATCAGTGATACCGATAAAACCGAAAATGGTTCTGAGGTAAGGTTCTTGTAAGTCATAAGCCGCTGCGGGGGTTCCTGGTGGAAATGTACCACCACGCGCTGTGATAATTAGGGCTTTTTTGCTGCTATCAACTAAACCTTGATACCCATTCTCGCCCACAGAAAAAGTGCGCCCGGCGCGGACAATTTGGTCAATGTATGCTTTAAAGGTCGAGGGTATGCTAAGGTTATACATTGGCACACCGAAGACGTAGCGGTCAGCTGCGAGCAACTCATCAACTAGGCTATCCGACAGACTAATTGCCTCAACCAGTTCGGGTGTACGTGCTGCAGGTGGTGTAAAAGCAGCAGCAATCCACGATTCATCTACATGGGGAACAGGATTGTGTCCTAAATCGCGATAAATAACTGTATCATCAGGATGGCTATCTTTCCAAGAAGTTATGAACTCATAGGAGAGGGTGCGTGAAATCGAGCGATCGCCACGGGGACTAGAATCAATGTGAAGGATATTTGCCATAAAATAAGTTTTCTCCAAAGAACTGAGTCTATAGGTTCAATAAAATTCAAGCCGACGGACAAAAGAGTTGCCGAACTGACTTTAAACTATATACAGTTAATATGAAAAGTAGGCACTAAAAAGTAAGGTACTTACTCAAAAGTAACTATGAAAGCTGAAGCACAAAACGATAGTCGCCTGACTTGTGAAGTGGAAACAACCCTAAAAGTGATTGGCGGACGCTGGAAGGTTTTAATTATTAGAGAATTAATGTCAGGGGTAAAACGGTTTGGTGAATTACAGCGATCCTTACCAGGCGTTACACAAAAAATGCTCACTCAGCAACTCAGGGAAATGGAAGAAGACGGGATTATTCATCGAGAAGTTTATCCACAAATTCCCCCAAAAGTAGAGTATTCACTCACATCTTTGGGAGAAAGCCTGACACCAATTCTTTATGCAATGCATGAATGGGCTGTTAAAAATTTAGTCCAAATAAATCGTCATTAATGTGTGAATTGTCATGAAATAGTCTTGAATTATCCCCACACAGACGCGGCGCGAACAAGTTTTTTTAATTTTTATGGATTCGGTTTCAAATATTCAATAGCAGCCTCTAATTTTGATGGGTATCCTTCAGTAAATCGTTCAAACCATAGTCCTTCAGGCGAAAAAGGATCTAATTTTGTCAACCATTCCTGCGCCTGATTTTTCACAGCTTCTAGTTGTTTGACTTGAAGTTGTGCTTGTCGAATGCGTTCCTGTTCGATTTTTTGCTGTCTTCTCGCCTCTTGAGCCGCATCCCGTTCGCTAAAATCAGCCTTCACTTCTTCTAAAAGGTTATCTATTAAAGATCCCCCCTTTGATGGCGGCTGAATAAATGGTTGTGCTGCGGTTTGCTGTTGCTGAGGAGGTTTGGCGTTTTTGTATTCAGTTTCAAGTTCAGCTAACAGCTTATCAATAGCATCCATTGTTTCAATTCCTATTAAGAAAATGGCTATCAGTAGTCAGGACTTTAGTCCTGATTTTCAAGCACTATTTGCGGAGCGTTACCGCAGGGTAGTGCTGACTACGAAACTATCAAAATTAATGGGACAGACTAAGTAAGTAGGCATAAAAAAAGGAAACGATATTACACAATGTAAAATAAAATTAAATTGTCTCGTAGTCAGGACTTTAGTCCTCTCTCCAGGACTAAAGTCCTGACTACAAACCTTTAATTATTTATGCCCACTTACTTACTAGTCATTAATGGCATTGAGTAGCACTTCTGATAAACTCAAATCCTCCATATCTTCCATTGTAATGGTGTCACAGATATCAAACTTAGCACCAGCCCCTTGGAGTTCATCATCCAAAACTTTGAGGAAGCGAGTAGCCTGGGGATCTGTACCAACTTGAATGAAAGAAAGGGCTAGTTCTTCATCACGATCTATACGGCGAGAAGCTTCAATAATCACCTTCATCACTGCTTTGCGATCGTCTGGTTCGCCATCAGTAATAATTAAAATTGTCTCACCATTCGGCTTAGTTTGACCAGAGGACTTGCGTTGAAAATAATCATCCGTTGCATGTTTTAATACCCCAGCTAAATCAGTCGTTCCCGAGGGTTCATTTTCTCGAAAAACTTGTGCTACCTTACTCGTTGTCACATTGTCATAGCGCTTGAATTTTCCAGAAAATACATAAATTGTAATGCCATCTGGGTCAAATTGTTCGCATTTATTAGCTAAGGCTAAGGTAGATTCTTGTGCTGCTACCCATCTGCTTCTACCACCTTTTTGATCTGGGGTAGCCATACTCCCGCTTTTGTCGATAATTAAGGTGTAATCACGATTTTCTAACATTTTTCAATTCTCCTGTTGTTAGTTTTTAGTCAGTTATTGCCTTAATCAAAACATCTGTGAGACTCATTGTCTTCTAATTCCTCTAAAGTAATGGTGTCACAAATATCAAATTTAGCGCCAACACTTTGCAAATCATCATCTAAAGCTTTGAGAAACTTAGTTGCTCGACTATCAGCACCTACTTGAATTAGACAAATTCTTAATTCCTTGTTATCTTTCACCTTTTGCGTTGCATTAATAATCACCTCAAACACAGCTTGGCGATCATCTTGTGTGCCATCAGTGACAACTAAAATTACTTCTCCCGCTGGTTTGGTTTTGCCGATGACTTTGCGTTTAAAGTAATTATTAATTGCATCCTGAAGGACTCCGGCTAAGTTTGTTGAATTTTGCGGTATAGTTTCTGCAAAAATCTGTCTGACTTTAGCAGCAGTAACATGATCGAAGCGTTGTGCCCGCGTCCGAAACTGTGGAATATACGAGGGGGCTCACGCTTCAGTCCTAAAACTGTCGCCAATGCAGCCAAAAAAATTGATGAGCATCTCAGTGGCCGGCGAGACCCCTATCCAGCCACTGGAGTAGCCTGACGAACGCACATAGATGTTCATGACCTCGGTCTCGACAAAGGGCTCTCCCGTCAGTTTTACCAGCGATTGCCTCGCCCAGGAGGTGACAACATTATAACCGCGCGGCCAACACTCTGGCGATCGTTCGACGGAACTACTGGTTGAAAGCGCTTGCTCCAACGGCGACGGCCGCCACTAGGAGCAAAATTGCTCCCCAAACCAGCGGTCTCTTGCCTTGCTGCGGGCGGGCCCCTTAGCGCCTAAGCAGC
>CAVYXS010000149.1:0-44551 GCA_963772205.1 uncultured cyanobacterium | reverse complement strand
GCTGTAGCCTTTCATCGTGCTTGGATCGCCACAATCGTTTTTGGGTTTTTGAGCGTATTTGAAGCTTTTCGAGATCAAAAGAAGTCTGATAAGCAACCAATAGAACAGAAGCCTTTGACTAGATTAGAATTAACACTATTGTTCTTGATGGGAACTGCGGGAGCCACCTACTCAATCCTGTGGGCTTGGTCGGTGACTCAAACCAATATTGCCAACGTGGCTTTATTGTCTAATATGAACTCCTTATTCGTCGGCTTGGCGGGGTATTTTTTATTCGGTCGGCGCTTTGATAACAGATTCATTATTGGTATGGTAATGGCAGTAGGTGGAGCGATCGCCTTTGAAATTAATAAGGTGCAATTTGCAAATCATCACATACTTGGTGATGGACTGGCTTTACTAACTGCGATTTTTATCGCCATGTATCTGATGTTAGTAGAACGCTTAAGAGACCGATTTAGCACTTCCACAATTATGCTGTGGCGCTGCGGAGCAACAACAGCATTTTTGCTGCCTATCTTACCCTTAGTCGAAAATAGATTGTTTCCCTATACTGGCATGGGGTGGTTTTTTATAATTTTCCAAGCTCTCTTTTGTCAGGTATTTGGTCAAGCACTTGTGGCTTACAGTCTCAGTAAATTATCCTCAGGAGTTGTCGCCGTGACGCTGCTCTTTGAGCCAGTTGTAGCCTCTTTTTTTGCTTGGCTAATTTTCAATGAACAGATCACTTTCTCTGACGGAATAATTTTTGTGATCATTTTATTGGGTATATATTTAGCCCAATCCAGTAAATCTGCCATTAAACCAACAAATTAAAGAGCTTAATTTTATGATAATTTATCAACAAATATCCATTTTTAGAAAAATATCAAGTTCGGATGATTACATATAATAAAATTGATCAATGTAGGTTAGGCTGACGGTGGAGAAACCCAACACAAGCTTATAGTTCGTGTTGGGTTAAGCTGGGGTAAGCTCTTTATTTATGAGAGGCTACGTCAACGGGTCTAAGTTCCTCAATGAAACAAGAAGAGAGTAATGGCAAATATACAAGTTCTGAATCGTGTTATTGAATTATAATAGTAAATCGGTGAGCGCTATATCGATCTGTCTCATCGGTGTGTTCGCTATTTCCTTTGGCTCGATCTTTGCCAAATTTTGTAGTCCTGATCTGACTCCTCAAGGAATTACCTTTGGTCGCTTGCTTGTGGCAGCGATCGCCTTTAGTCTGTGGACAGGTGGCAAAATAATCTATCAACGCCTGCAATCTGAGCCTGTTGAACCTCAGCCCTATCATCCCATAACGCTACTGCTACTGCCTTTGGCAGGAATACTTTGGGTGATGACGTTGACGAGTATGTATTGGGCTTTAACCCAAACTAGTGTGGCGATTACGACAGCGCTGCATAATCTATCCCCAGTCTTCACGAGTTTGGGTGCTTGGTGGTTGTGGGAACAAAAGTTTGATCGCCGATTTTTTTGGGGTTTGAGTCTAGCGATCGCCGGAGTATTCATCTTGGAGTTGGGAGAGATGCAAATTTCTGCCAGTCGATTGCAAGGTGATGGCTTTGCCATTCTCTCTGCTGTTTTGTTGGCTGGATACCTGCTAATTTTGGAACATCTCCGCACTCAATTTACTCCTACCACCATCCAAATGTGGGTCTGTATCACAGGTACATTGACTAGCTTAATATTCCTACTATTAAACCACGAACCAGTTTTTCCCCAGTCCTGGCAAGCTTGGTTCGCTGTCATATCCCTGGCCTTGGTTTGTCAGTTTCTCGGACATGGACTGTTAACATTCAGCCTCACCTCTCTGTCATCTGTAACAGTTTCGCTGCTTCATCTTCTAGAACCTGTCTTCAGTGCATTCCTGGCTTGGGTAATTTTGTGGGAATATCTGAGTTTTTGGACGTGGATTGGCTTTGTGGTGGTACTAGCTGGGTTATATCTGACAGTTTTAGGTGAAATGCCGGAAGCTACCCTAGAATCGGATATAGAGCAGCGATTTTAGGTTAACACAAGTCCAGAGGTGAGGGGTAAGAGGTAATAGGCAAAATCTTCAAAAACAACTAGACTGAGTTCTGGCGTTTTCTTCGCCAATCTGTTGTGTGTTCCGTCTGCTAATAACCAATATAATTATTGACCCTAGAGTTAGTAAAGTTCAGTCCTAGTGGTTCACCACACCAACAATGCTGAGGATGAGGAGAGCGATTTATCGCTTTTTTTAGGACTAAACTCCTAACTACAAACCAAGTATTGTTTTTTTGGTGGACTATTAGAAATGGCTTCTGATATTTATTCAGTTGTCAAAATATCTGCTGCCATAAGGAAACACTAGATGTAATAAGCTAGTCTGTTGTCAAAAGCAGTAAGAGATTTTGTTGTAGCTCTATGACCACCAAGGTTCCCACTTATAATTTCAAAAGTCAGTTGCTCTGTAGTGGCGTCAAAGGTTCTCAAACCCGCCGTGCAGTCAATCTGTTCATGGGTATGTTTGCCGCTGTTCCTGTAGCTCTAGGATTACCTGTAGATGCTTTACAAGTACAAGTGACTCCCAGTAATCCTCGGTTGGGCGATACCCTGTCAGTGGTGGTTAATTTAGATAATTCAGAGAGTGATCAGCATCCCACAGTGGCTAGTGGTAATAAAACTTACCCCGCTTTTGAAATCGCACCCAAAAAATATCGAGCTTTGATACCCACAACGCCACTGGAAAAACCTGGAACCAGAACACTCCAAATTACCGGGGATGGTCAGGTGCAAAACTTGCCAGTGCAGGTACGAAATCGGACATTTCCCGTGCAACACATTAATTTACCACCAGATAAGGCTGGAGTAGAAGCTACCGAGTTGGAACTCAAACGTGTAGCGGCTTTCAAGGCATTACAAACACCCGAAAAATATTGGAGTGGTGTATTCTTGAAACCAAATGCAGCGCGGATGAGTACAAAATATGGTGTGCGTCGCTACTATAATGGTAAATTTGCAGAAGACTACTATCATCGTGGCCTTGACTACGCTGGTGCAACAGGTTCTCCCGTAATTGCCCCAGCTGCTGGAAGGGTTGCTTTGGTAGGCAGAGTATCCCAAGGTTTCCGGATTCACGGTAACGTAATTGGCATTGACCACGGTCAAGGAGTAACCAGCATTTTCATGCACCTCAGTCGTATTAATGTTAAAGAAGGCGATTTTGTCAAAGCAGGTCAACCAATTGGCGCAGTTGGTTCAACAGGTGCGGCGACAGGCCCACACTTGCACTGGGGTCTCTATGTCAATGGTTTATCTATTGATCCAATACCTTGGTTAACTAAAGTCTTTAATTAATACAGACAGAATTAATTTTGCCTGTAGATAAATTGTATTTTTTTTTGCCTATAATTGGGCAAAATAAATTAGATTGATACCGTCCCTACTTTGCTTGGGTGGCTTACAGATTATGAGTGTTATGAGTATTGAAAGAATTGTGGAACAAGCTCTCCAGGATGGTTATCTTACACCAGCAATGGAAGCAGAAGTCGGGCGGATTTGTGATAATGCCTCAGAACTCTCAATAGAAGAGTACATGGCACTGGATCGGCTCATGGGGGCGCTATTAACTGGTGAAGTGGTAGCGGTACCTCGCAAACAATTCATCAACGTGATGGAAGAGTTGGTATTGACAGAAGCGATCGCCAGAGTAGCAGAAATCGAAGCTACTAGCGAAAGTTCTCTGGATGTAGGCGATATTGCAGCTTACGCCCTCAATCGCCTCCCCCCCCTCTATGCTACGACCGAAGAAGGCGCGAACTATCAGCGCCAACGTGCTAAGAAAGAACTACAGGAATTGATAGCTCAGGAAATAGGCGCAGCTATCGGTCGTAATCTCGACCAACCCGATTTCTTCCCCGAACGGCAAGCCTTAGGTAAAAGCACTGGCAATGAAGTCCTGAAGCAAGTCAGTACCTTGCTTCAAGCCTATGCGCCCAATTATGAGCAAAAATCTCCATCTTAAATCCTCAGTCTTGAGGGACTACCAAAAAATAAATTACCCAATATTTTGATCTGGTAGGGTGCGTCAGAAAATAATACGACTGCTACAGCCTAAATATTATCTAGGACTAACGCACCCTACAAATTGGGTATTTTTTCAAGTGTAAAAAATCAACAACTGACAACTGACAACTAACTAATCCCGTACTACAACAGGTGTCCCCAGTTTCACTTGCTCATATAGCAATCGAACATCAGGATTTCGCATTCTGACACAGCCGTGAGAGATTGCAGATCCCAGTAGGTTGGTATCTGGCGTACCATGAAAGCCAATTTCATTGCGTCCATCTGACCAAAAACCAATCCAGCGATCGCCCAAAGGACTATCGGGGCCAGCCTCAAAAACTTTGCCAGTAATTGGGTGTAGCCACACAGGATCGTGTTGCTTATGCATCACTTGGAAAGTACCTGTGGGTGTTTCCCAACCCTTCTTACCCACAGCAATTGGGTAGCTGGCTATGACTGTATCTAACTGGTAAACATAAGCACGGCGATCGCTTAAATCAATCACCACTTGTCTTTGATCAAATGCCAGTTTATTGGCTGTTTTTTGTTGTGCTGAAGCCTTTGGTACTAGAGACTGTGGCCAGTCAAGTACCGTTGGGTTCTGTATTTGCGCTGTTTGTACTACTAAGGGCGTCTTTTGCGGTTCATCATCTGTTGGGGCAACATTTTTACTCGCTGTTCCCGACTGAGTATGATGAAACTTGCTCGCTGAGGTCTTTGATGTAGAGGCTCTGTGAGAGATTTTACCAGGAACAGACGCCCCAAGGGCACTTCCCCTCATCCCAGATGCCGAGTCCTGGCGATCGCTGTCCTGTTTGGAACCTATTTGCTCAAATTTCTGTTCTGTTGTAGTCAAGCGCCAATGGACAGCCAGAGATAAGATTGCTGTGCCAAAACAGAGCCACATGATTATCCGCGCTACAGATACATTTCTTACCATTGCCATCGCCTATTTTTGATCCCTGACTTATCCAGTTAACTAATTGGATGTACTCATCATCCACTCATCAAAAATTTATAAATACTTATCAGTTTCCTTATAAATCTACCGTGACCTGTGGGCACACTAAGGCTATGCAGAAGTCACAGCAAAAAAACTCCAGAGCAGAATTTTTATTTATTGGAACTCTTGAAGTGCAGCAATCAATCATTAATGGTGTGAGTGGAAGAAAAACCATGTTTGAAAAACTCTTATTAGCTGTCACAATTACATTGTCCCTCAATTTCTTTCTTCAAGTTCGCGCACCCGATCAAACTCAGACTGGTGCTAATTATCAGGAGAACACAAAAACATCAGCAACGATTTTAGTCACCAGACCGGACAAATAACAATGGTTTTCGGCTAGCAGTCTTGTTTCAGTTAAGTCAGCGGCAATAAACTGAAGTATGTACTTAACGTAAATCTCCCCGAAATCCTTACTAATGAGTAATGACTAATGATCACCCTGGACTTTAGGGGCGCAAGCTATTGCGCCCCTAATATAATTTTGCCAACTTAGTGTGGAACAAGGGACTGGCAACTAGGATTTGGTTGCTAAACCTCAAATTAGATTTAATCATAGATTGGGTTGAGGAATGTCAGCGCAGCCTGAAGCTAGTATCACCCAAAATTTATAGAAAGTCGGCGGGAAACTTTTCTCTAGCCATGTATTTACAATACATAATACAGTAAATTTGTCAATCGTATATAGTCCGATATCACAGAAAGCACAGCTATACGTAACATTGCTGTGTTTTGCCTGATGATAACTAATGACTGAAAGGGCTAATATCCAAAGACTGCTAGCCGCTTTCTGTTTATGGTATTTGCCAGAATTGTCGCCCAAGTTATATACATCCGTGTTCCAATCATAATTCCGTCACTGATCTCAGGAACTTCCTGCCGATTACCATGTCTAATTAGAAGGGATCATTTAAAGCCAGTACGATCTATGAGTCAATCGATTACTGTATCCTGGTCAACGGTTGATGCGAGGTGCCCAGAAGCATCGGTGCAAGTTGACAAACTGTCCAATCACGATCTGATTTTACGCTGTCAAGTCGGACTGCGTCCGGATCGTGCTGCGTTTGCAGAATTATTGCGCCGCTATCAAACTCAAGTCGATAGGGTGTTATACCACCTGGCTCCCGATTGGGCTGACAGAGCCGATTTAGCTCAAGAAGTGTGGATTCGAGTGTATCGGAATATTAACCGATTACAAGAACCTGCCAAGTTTCGGGGCTGGTTAAGCCGCATTGCGACCAACTTGTTTTATGATGAGTTGCGGAAACGCAAGCGGGTTGTCAGTCCTTTATCTCTAGATGCTCCCCGCTCGGTAGAAGACGGAGAAATGGATTGGGAAATTGCTGGGGATACTCCAGGCCCTGAGGAAGAACTGACGACTAGAGAATTTTACGAGCAATTGCGAGAAGCGATCGCCGACTTACCAGAAGTATTTCGGACTACAATTGTCTTAAGAGAAATCGAAGGCATGGCTTATGAAGAAATTGCGGAAATCACTGGTGTTTCTTTGGGAACAGTCAAGTCGAGAATAGCGAGAGCTAGATCTAGGTTGCAGACCCATTTGCAAAATTATCTCAACACTTAAGTAACTGTCATTTCCGGCACAAACCAATAATGAATGCATGAAACAGGGACGCTGATACTAGAGGCGAGAAACTAGGGAGTAATATTTTTACTCACTAATTTAGAACCAAAAACTTTTTTTAGTCAGGTTGGGGCAAATCAAGCTTACTGAATCAGGTCTTCATTTATCCTTGGTCAGGATCGCCGACATATTTACTTCAGGTACTGCCATTCTGTTTATTCCCAGGGACTTACTTTATGTATAGTATCTTTCCTCGGCTGAGTGGCATAACTTAAGCATTGATTAATAATTGTAAAGAAAATGTCAAGTGCCTCTGCCATTAAGAGCAAATTTGATGAATTTATCAAGATTCTCCCCTACTTTTACCCGTTCATGAATTGGTAATAATGTTAAGATGACTACTGATTCTCAGTTCTACAACCATTCTGATTTGCAACTTCCAAGCGATGTGCCAGATGGATTGGCTAAACATACCAATGAATCAACGGGTGCAATAGATATGGTGAAGCGCGATCGCTTCGAGTTATTGAGTGCTTACCTCGATGGTGAGGTGACAGCCGCCGAACGCAAACAGGTAGAAGAATGGCTAGCAAATGATGCTGCTGTTAAATGCTTGTATGCTCGACTGTTAAAACTAAGACAAAGCTTACGGACTCTGCCAGTTCCCGATAGCCAAGAGCCAATCGAAACAACCATCCAACGAGTTTTTGCGCGGTTACGCCGCCGTTCTCAGTTCGTTTGGGCTTGTTCTGGCGCAGCTGTTGCGGCGGCTTGCGTGATTGGCTCAATCTCCGGCATAATTCCTGGCGGCGAATCGAAAACCCTGCAATTGGCGGAGCAAAGAATAGGAGAACCTGCTCCCACAACGCCAGTGGCTATTCCTGCTTCCCGGCTAATGGTGGCTTTAAATAACCCAGTCATCGAAATTCCCAAAGCAGCGATAGCTTCTCCGCCACAACCTGTAAATCAGCAAGAGCAGAAACAGGATATCAACTAATCGCACGATTGCGCTTTGTTTGGGGTTAAGCCACAGCCACTCCACCAGCCATCAAGTTGGGGGACGCCTACTAATTGGTGAACACGGTCTAAGGTCATTAAGTAGACCCAAGCTTGACCCAAGGAAAGCCAATCTAGATTAAATATCTCAATCTGCTCTCGATTATAGAGGTTTTCTGATTTTTGTCTAGTAGTCTGGTAATCTTCTAGCTGATCTAACTCAGTTAAATTTTCTGAATCGGCAAAAGAAAGTAAATAGCCTTGGACAAATGTATCTCCTAGAGTCATGGCTGGGTAGCCTACAGGCAAAGCAAATAGCTTACCTAGTGCCATAGCTCGTTGAGCATTGACCAATTTGCCTGCACAATATTTTTTATAATTAGCTTCACCTGGTTTGAGGGTGCCGTAAACGAAGACGCGCACTGCGCCAGAAAATTTTATTTTTGATTTACTCATCACAAATTAGTCGGTGCTAGTCCATCCGTGAAAGGTTAACTTATATCTTGCACCTATCGGGATAAATCACTAATACACAAATAGGGGCGTAAAAAAGTGACACCAAAAGCGAAAAATAATTTAAGTAGTAAAAGCAATTGATATAACCATATAAATGTTGAGATTACGTAAATTACCAGGATACAGGCGATGCCTACGGCGGGCTACGCCTACACCAATTTGAAAAAGTACCTGGATTTGCATTCATGAACCGATTGACAAAATGCTCTTGATATTCACCTCTCATATCATGTCCGCCTAATTAGTTATAATTCCCGCATCTGTGCAAAAACTGGGAAACTCTCTTTCCCCCTGCTCCCTGCCCCCCTGCCGTCTTCATGATAAGTCTTTAACCGGACACGATATCACCGATGCTGATAGCGAATCCCTTCAAGCGTGACGTACACCCGTAAGGGCACGGCACTGCCGTGCCCCTACATCTTACGATATAATTTTGTACCTCATCTGAATGAGAACCGCTATATATGTGCCACTTGCGTAAGTCCTGGGCTTGTCAAAATTGCGATCGCCTACTTTTAGCGGACTGCCTTTGGTGGCGCTGGTAACGACACGCTAAATGGTGGTAATGGCAATGACTAACTTACCGGAGGTGCAGGAGTTGATACCCTCACTGGTGGCGCGGGGGTTGATACGTTTGTCTTCTCTGCTTTAACTGACTCACAACTGGGTAGCGTAGATCGCATCACTGATTTAGTGATTGGTACTGATATCATTGATGGGCCGAACGCCATCAGCGCCGCCAACCTCGCCAGACTGGGAGCGGTGAGCGCTTTAACAGCAGCTGGAATCAGTGCGGTACTGACTAATACTACCTTTGTGGCCAATGGCGCAGCCACCTTTACCTTTGGTACTCAGACTTTCCTGGCACTCAATAATGCTACAGCAGGCTTCCAATCTGCTAACGATGCGCTGATTGAGATTACTGGGTTTACTGGTAGTTTGACTAATTTGGCAATAATTTAGATTTGAAGGGGCGATCGCACTTCCAGTTTACCCGAAGTGCGATGGCGTTCGTGTGGTTTTGACTACCAGCTAAGGCGGCATAGTGCCACCCAGATCCCCGACTTTTTCAAAAAGTCGGGGATATAATAGCACCTGAATATAATTACTATCGAGTATTATTACCAATGAAACAACAAGGTGCGATTCTCTGGTTGACGGGGTTAAGTGGTGCTGGCAAAACAACCATTGCTGTTGCTGTAGCCCAAGAACTGCAAAGGCGAAATTACCCCATAGAATTGCTAGATGGTGATGTCGTTCGCACCCATCTTTCACAAGGGTTAGGCTTTAGCAAACAAGACAGAGATATCAATGTGCGTCGGATTGGCTTTGTTGCTAACTTACTGAGTCGCAATGGCATAATTGCGATCGTTGCTGCTATTAGCCCCTATCGTGAAATTCGCGAGGAACTCAAACAAACAACCACCAATTTTATTGAAATTTATATTGATGCTCCATTAGCAGTTTGTGAATCCCGTGATGTTAAAGGACTTTACGCCAAAGCCAAGGCGGGGCAAATCCAACATTTCACTGGTATTTCTGATCCTTACGAAGAGCCAATAAATCCAGATATTATCTGTCAAACTGATAAATTCACTATTGAGCAATCTGTTAACCAAGTGCTTGACTATTTAGAACGTCTTGGTTTAATTTTGTCCTTGATAAAAGTGGGTGAATGAGGGAATTGACCCAGAAGATTTTGTAGTGCAAACGTAGATTTTTAGTTAATTATTTCTAGTGGCTGTCTTAAAAGTCAAGCGATCGCACTACCAAGAATCCCCAAAAGAAGTGATATCGCCAAAAACGCCAAGTGTGTATAAAATTGTCATGACCTGATGCAACAAAAATCACATGAGCGGTTACTCACTTCAACAAGTTTTCGGCGCCAATGCAGCACAAGACAGCAACACGGTAACTATCAATAAATCGGATCTACAAACAGCTACCCAATTTACCCCCACAGATGAAAATGATGGAGAATCAGTTTTTGTCGCCATATTGTTGAATGCTCAAACTTTGGGCTTAACCAGTGATGCAAGGGATGGCTTTAGTGATGATGATTCAACCATCAGCCAACAAGTGGCAATTAATCCCCCCGTCACCAGCCTGATTCCCAGACAAGATGCAACCGGCGAAATTGGCTACTTCAAGCGCGATTCCTACACCATTGATCTGGACGTGGAATTGACAGATGTTTCACCAGATCTGTTTTAAATTAGCTATCAATTACTGATAGCTAATTTATCGTCCTTCAAGTGGTTGTTTTGTAAATTATCAGCCACCCTTTTTTATTTGTACAGGAATAAATAAGCTTCAGTTAAACGGCGTAACTTTAAGCCGCGCTCAACTCTAGTGCCAGGATTCCTGTACAGCAAAAATATAGACTTAGCATTAAGCTGATGTGCAGCTAAATTGTATAACACGAAAACGCAAAATTATTGTAGTGCGGGCATCTTGCCCGCGTCCAATATACAAATTAAATACGCAACAGCTTAGACCAATCGCGATCGCGCAACATAGCCGTAATCTTGGTAAACTGTGGATGACCATAGAAGTCTGCACCCAGGTTATATGCAAAGCTCAGTAAGGCTCCCTGTTGACGAGGGTTCAGTTTGTTCCAACAGGGAATCTTCTGCAGCTTTGGCAAGTAGTCCCGCTCTAATTCAAGGATTAGAAGTTTGTCCGCATCCTCCCTAGAAATCTTCTCGCCAATCTTCCAGTTGGAGCCATCCCATTTTTTGGTGCTGCCCCAACCATTAGTAATTGGCAGTCCACCAGACAATGGATCTGGATATGCCCTAGAAGAAAACCCCTCAAATCTTTTGATCAACGCCACACCAGGAAGCGGAAGTTTCCCAGATTCGCCACCGTAAAGGCTGCGATTTAAAGCATCAATCAAGATTTTTAGATTCGATACAGCACTTTGCGTAACGGTTAGGTACAATAATTAAGGGAATAAATTGAAAAATCAAGATGAACCCTGTCCCAATTAGTCGCGCAAAGTGCTGTATTTTGGGGCTGGAATATGAATTAAGCAAGGTAATGAGCAATGGATCTAGCATATTTGCATCACCCCACAAAAATTAAGCAGTGTACGACCAGATACTCAAAGAAGCGCTCGAGAACCATGCAGGGAAAGAAAACTGCAATTGATAAGATGCAAAATTAGTAGGGAAGATGATAATATTTCCCCCTAGGTATAGCCGCTGTGAAAAACTATTCCAAATAGTTGAATCATTGACCAAATTGGTTTGGACAATTTGATTAATCCAACCACCAGTAAACCATGTAGGCTTAGGTGATTGAGTCGAGATGTGAACGGCAATGATTTGGTTAGAGAAACTCGAAGGAATCAGGAATTTAGAAAGATTGGAGCCGGATAATGTAGCATCATAAATCAAGCTCCAATTAGCAGCCGAAGACAGATCTAAATCCATTTATTCAATGTCTACTGACGACCAGTAACCCGTCTACGATTAACAGTATCTGTAATTGGAACTCCAGCGCCTTTACCAACTGGCCAATTAACACCCGCGTCTGTAATTATTGCATCGTCAAAGGACAGAATTTTATCGCCACTACAAAGCAAAGTTTTAATCCATCTGTTGCCACTATTTGCGTCTGAAACTTCAACGTATTTCCGCACCAAAGCACCTACGCGGATCAGTTCTTTGACTGATACAAGCGGCGCCGCATCAAATGCGTCTTGAGTAGATTCTGTAGGAGCAGTAACGCCAGTCGCTGTAGCGATTGTGCCAGTATAAACGCCATAACTTGTCTGAAAATAGTAAGTTCCAGCAGGTTCACCCGTGATGGTGACTGAATACTTTTGGAGAATTGGTTGATTTGCCATGATTTAAGAATTGAGGAATTAACCTAAGGTAAAGCGACGAGGGAAATAAGCAGAGGAAATAGTGTTAGCGCCATATGCAGCGCCTATCAATGCGCCTACTTTATTAGTATTTGCAGCTACGAAATAGAGATCACGAATCTTTTTAGTTTTAAGTCGGACTTTTGCTCTTCGTAATACACCAGAGGAAATGGCACCTTGGAGACTTACCGTTTGGGCGCCATCAGTAGGAGGCCCAGTTAATTGAGAAATGCCAGTTAGCGTAGCAATATTGTTGTCAGAATAAACAGCTATGAATTCACCCTTCAACTTAACGAGAAGGTTTCCAGCTTGAAACGTGGCATAACTAGGAATCGCACTAGTAGAAGTAGTAGTCATTCAATGCAGTCATGAAAGTAGTTGAAAACCACCTTAGCTGACAGTAAGCCTATCCGAGAACACCACAAATACATTTTGTACATCGCGCATTAAGGGGTGATTCGGTTCAAGATCTAACCACCTTTAGTCTTTTTTTCAAGGTGATAGGTACCAAGAACCAACGTCGGCCAATCTTAAAGCCCTGTATTTCACATCTTTGGATCTTGCGTAATAGTGCATTGCGCGAGTAGTGATAGGTTGCACAAGCTCTTGTCAACGAGATAACACCTGTTAATGAATCGGGTATCTGCCAGTGGCACTTAGGAATTAAATAATTACCATTTTTTAATCCAATCCGGTAACTCATTCTTGGCTCCAGTTGAATAATATTTAGCCATACGATTTTTTACATTTATTTGAGCAATTTCATTAGTGGTAACTACCAGTGATGATTTGCTTAAATATGCATTGCTCGTAAAATTTGAATCAAGTCTCAACTTAATAGCATTAAGCATGGTCATTCCATTATCTTCGTCATAGGAATGAATCGTGATCTTAGAGTTGTCGTCTAGGACATAAATAATCTCCCAGTTGCCTCGCTGATAATTTGGCAATGCTGTATCTGGTGCATCAGCAACGTGATGAGGTACTGTAATATTGTACTTTGGAGCGCCTGTGATATTACCACTGTCGTCAACTTCCGCAAATTGATAAATTACTTGTGGGCGGTGATATTCTGGACGGATCAACCAGCCATCGGGCACGACATTTAAGTAAATCAAGTAATAGCACTGAGAACGTGAAAGTATTGCCAGTGCTAGCATAGGGTGAATTGTAAATCAAATATAAAGATTGAATATACAAGTTAGTTTCTGTGATAATCAAAACATGTAAACGCCATGAAAATAAATCGGCGCGGACAAGCTTCTACATTTCAAGGCAATGACTTTCAAAAATTAATAAATGCTACTGTTGGCGAAAATCATAAGCTCATTTTTCAAATCGCTTACTGGACAGCTGCGCGAATTGGTGAGGTGCGACAGTTGCCAGTTGAGGCAGTTTACGAAAATGAACAATGTACGCCACTGGATCAGATAACCTTCTGGAGTGAAACCACTAAAAATAATGAGAATCGCCAAGTACCAGCCTCCTCAACCTTAAAGCCATTACTTGAACGATATTGCTTGATCAACAAACCAAAGCAATTTTTTCTCTTTCCCGGTAGCTGATCCAGAGCAAGCGATTCAATTTCAAAGTGTTGATGATGCATTGCGCCGCGCAATTATCAAATCTGGACTAGAAAACAAGGGGTACAGCCTGCCACAGCTTTCGGCGCAGTGCAATTACTAGGATGGCTGCAGCCGGAATTGGGACGCCCGTGATCCGGATAATCTCCGGGCATAAATCCTTAAGCAGCCTACAGCGGTATATCGAAGTTTCAGATCAACAGCTAAAGGGGGCGATAGGCACATTATGAAATTATCGCTGACGATTAAGACCCAATTGGCAATGCTGCTGGTGTACCACGATAACTACACCTGCTTGCAGTTCCTCCAAAAAATCAGAGAAATCCTCAACTACATAGAATCTTCATGTCCGGTTGAGTAGTTCTACTGTAGTGGATTTGCTTTAAAGCACTAGAATTTACTGAGATAAAGTAGTAATGATGTAACAAACATGTCCGCGAGAGTGTGGTTGAGGTTGTTCCGACTCCTGATCAGCAGTGTTACCAAAAGAAGAACCAAGATTGAAGTTGCGATCGCACTCCATAAAATCGCTTGTCAGGCTTGGGAGGATGCCGAGTTGTGGCATCGTGGATCTGGTAGAATCTCAAATACTACTCATAGTATCAAGGAAGAAGGGCTGCAAAACTCTGCAGCCAGCCCTTGATTAACTGCTTTATTTCCTCTGGTGATCTTCCAGCAGCGATCGCATTTTCGACTGATTCTTTCTTACGATTCGCAGTTGGGCTAGTAACGCTGCCGATGTAAATCCGACATATCTTTCGCCCCTCCATCCACGCAAACCGATAATAATCGAATTTCTTTGCTCCTCTTTCTACCCAATATTGTTCAATCCACTGTGGCTGCTTATCGTGTTGGTGAGCAGTTTTTTTTGTGTCTTCTAATACTTGCTCACCAACAAAATCACACGTAGAAGAAAGGTCAGGTAGAGGTATAAGCCCCTCTCCCTGATTGCATCTACCAATGACAAGCTTATCAACAGGTACTGTAAAAATCCTTTTCTGCATCATTGACAAACGGCGTGATGATTTCCGCCATCGTCACCAATTCCCCATCCGGGGAAAAAACTTCGTACTGGATCGTGAATTCGATATTCTTGGCGCGTCGCCGATGAGCGATTACCTCGAATACGCCGATGTAAGAGATGTAAGATTTTTCCCACCGCTTGGGGATGTTTAGGGTAGGGAGAGATGGGGATAGTTCAAAAAGTGCAAGCTGTTCCACTTTAAAAACCATCCCTGACGGAAATCAACAAATGACTATTGGATGACATAATAATAACCTTGTTGAAGTGAGCCGCTTTTGTGCGGCTATTTTTTTGAGAATCAAGTTGCTGGTTGAATGCCTAAGCGTTCTGCTTTTATCTTTTCTAGTAAGTCGATATAGTCTTGTTGCTTTTGGATGTGTTCGCGTATCATTTTTGAGATTGACTCACAGCGCGGTTTGATGTATTCGATTATTTCCTTAAAGGCATTGGCGCAGCCAAATAAATATCCTTTGAATTTTTGGTTATAGGTCGATTTGAAGCTGTCGAAAAAATACCCCCTAACATATCCATCAAACTGCATAAATTCGTTCAGCTTGTCTACCGGGATATCCCACTTAAAGTCCTCCTTAAACCGATAGATATATTTTTCCCTGTCAGCATCGTCATGTTGCCCTAACATGCGTTTAACTCGTCGCTCAAAGGCAGCGGCTAGGGTAAGGGATATCTTGTCGCCCTTTGCTCGTAATTCCTCAGCTTGCCGCTTCATGTTCGCAATCGGGTCATATTCGTTGAAGCTGACGCGCTCAAGCAATTGGCGACAGAAAAGGTGCAAGGTGCGAGACAATCTAAACGCGCCTACAAATCACTGGCGAAAATTGAAAATGCTGACGCTGTTGTTCACTCACACCACAGAACTTATATTAAAGGTGTAGCAGATAGTGAATTAACCAAAAAGCGTGCAGATGCATCAACTGCAAAACACCTGCACGCATTGCGCCCAGAATATGCAAAACTTGGTTTTGGTGTTGACCGTGCTGACGGTAAAGCACAGCAACGAATTGACGAGTTGAAAGCCAAAATCAAGGATTGTTACTAATGGCAAGGGCGGTACATCTTGGCGCGTGGTTTTTACTCGGATGTATCGCCTCTAGCTTTATTTCTTGGCTAGGGGCATTGCATCCAGCATTATTTCGGGTGATGTGGGTTATCTATAGCGATCGCGACTTGATAATTATATTGGCGAGCGTTTGGGAGAAATTTGCGATCGCGAAAAGGCAGCCGGGCGCCCGGTGAAGTTAGTCAGGATGAAGGTGGCGGCTCACGCTGCACGGTTATTGTTTGGGGAGTTGGTTAAATAATGAAACCCGCCAAGAATTTCAAGATACCTCCAAGAATTTGCCGCGCCTGCCTTGGCAGTGGTGGCTATCAGATCATTGATTACGTTGATGACGATGATCGATATTATCCCCACGCATGGATTTTGTGTATGTGCTGTGAAGGTGCGGGCACAAATTGTGCCCGATGCCATCCCAAAAATAAATAGCAAGGGTAGGAGTCAAACCTACAATTGGGGAGTTTTTAGGTGCCAACCTAGCAGCCTCAACTGCCTCTCCCCCGCCCTGGCTGGCTGCAATCTCTTTCTGCCACCTTGCCAATTTTTATTTTAGTTTGGGGAGTTAGTAAAGTAGTGAAGCGCGAACGCGAATTTAGAGAAAAGCTTGTTTTTGAAGGCTTTGAGATTGAGATTTCTTACGACAAATGGGATGAGTCATATCATTACAGAGTGGACAAAAACAACAGTACTTTATTTCAAAGTTGGCACGGGTTTATCCATCGGCGAGCCGCAATATCTGAAGCAAAGGACGACATCGCCCATTTTCTCAGCAGCCTAGAGTGAAAATCTTGAGCCTAGCGTTCTCAAATATATTCAGCGATCGCTAGCAACTATTGTCAGGACAATGTGTGTATGCTATCTTAGATGTTGAGAGGAAAATCTATCTCAAGTTAAATTATGAGTCACTCACCGGAGTCTAAAACCAAACGCATAGATATTCGTACAAATTCTCAGGTCAAAAAACTATTGCAGCAAGCGGCGGCTGCAAGTCATAAAAATGTGAGTGAGTTTTTGTTAGAACACGGTTTAATTGCTGCTCAAAATGCTTTGACAAATCGTCAGGTCTTTGCCCTAGATGATGAGCAATGGCAAGCTTTTCAAAATGCCCTTGATGCTCCCACAACAGATAAACCCCGTTTGCGTCGTCTATTAACTGAGCCGAGCGTATTTGAGTAATTTCCCTTGAATAATCTATATATTGAGAAATTATCAGCTTCCCACAATATTCAAGACTTTGATTGTGGGAAACCTGCTTTAAATAATTTTTTAATTAATTACGCTTTACAAAACCAACAATCCGATAGTTCAAAAACTTATGTGGCCTGTGTTGATAATAATGTAATTGGTTACTATACGCTCACTGTAGCCTCTGTTATCCATCAAGATGCGCCACCTCGTATAATTAAAGGATTGCCAAAATATCCTGTACCTCTAGCTCTTTTAGCGCGTCTAGCAGTCAGCAAAAATTTTCAAGGTCAGAGAATAGGCAGTGGTTTACTAAAAGACTGTCTCAAACGTGTAAATGCAGCCGCAGATATTTTAGGGATTCGTCCTTTGCTAGTTCATGCTCAAGATGAGCAAGCAAGAGCATGGTATGAAAATTTTGATTTTGAACCTAGTCCGACTGACCCTTTACATTTATTTTTAATGTTGAAGGATATTCGGAAAATGTTAGAGTAATTTTACCTCCCCTAACCTCGTGACAGAAAAATACGCGCTACTTGACAGGTAAAGTTAGGCAGTAATGGCGACGTAATCACATCATTCACCAGCAATGTCGTCACCAGTTGTAACTGAGCATTGTCCCGCCGATAGACTTCAATCCTTTGAGCAATGCGATCGACAATCCAATATTCCTGCACACCCTGAACTGAATACAATTTTAACTTAGCTAATCGATCGCGGTCTTCATTGGCTTTTCCCGGAGACAGCACTTCCACCACCAGTTCCGGCGCTCCGTGAAAATGCCCAGCTTCATCTTGAATTTGCGCTAACCGTTCATAACTCACCCACACCACATCAGGAGCGACATTATCCGAGTCAGAGAAAATCAGTCCTGGCATAATGGAGGCTTCTCCTAAACCACTATCTATCGACCAATCATCTAAAACGGCAAAAATTCGACCTGTAGTCTGCTGATGTTTATGGTGGGGCGATCTCGTCATCAACAATTCTCCATCAATAATTTCATAACGAATCCATTCGTTATCAGGTAACGCTGCCACATCTTGAATTGTCCAGCGAACTCTGCCTGTAGTCTGGCTCATGACAGTTAAGGGTGTGAAATTAAAGTTGAATATTTCCTTGTCATCTTGTAACACATTTCCCAAATATTGCACTATAATATAGATATACAGCACATGGGGCTTTAACGGTTTCGACAGGTTGGCGAACGCTACTCTGTGATTCAGGTCGAGAGTGAGTCTCCTCTCGCAAATCAAAGGCTCAAAACAAAAGTAAATGCGAATAACATCGTTAAATTTGCTCGTCGGGAAGCTCTAGTAGCTGCCTAAACACCTCTTATAGGTTCGAGCGTCTTTAGTTTGACTCCGTTAAGGACTAAAGACCTAACCCCAACGGATGCTCTAGCAAGTGTTCTCTGGTTGGCTTGCTGGCTAAGATTCAATCAGAGCATCCTACGTTCGGGATAATGAACGATTCCCGCCTTGAGGGTCAGATAGGCTAAACCTGTGAATGAGCGGGGGGTCAATACCCAATTTGGACATGGGTTCAACTCCCATAAGCTCCATATTTACATAAACCCTATATCCACCTGATAATGTTTAATCTAGGTGGATATTTTTTTTATGGGTAATTCCGAAGTAATTGTTGTTTGTCAAAATCCGGCTTGTGCCAAAGAATTTAGTAAACGTAAAACTGAGTTTAACAGAAGCGAACGATTAGGAAGGTCGCATTTTTGTTCTAAATCATGTTATGGCAAATTTAAAGGATTAATTAATTTCAAAGATAAAATAAATAGAGATACCTCTTATTTAAGAGACATAATTAGGCGAGATGATTTTTCTCCCTTTCGATATCATCTAAAAGTGATGAGAAAGTCTGCAAAACACAGAAATCAAGAATGCTGTGTGACATTAACAGAACTAAAGCTGTTATGGGAACAACAAAAAGGTATTTGTCCCTATACAGGTTGGGATTTAGTTCTTTTACCTTGCACTACCGATTATGAAAGTACGCCTTTAACTATTAATAGAGCCAGTGTAGATCGCATAGATTCGGCTATTGGCTACACTCCAGACAATATCCAATTTGTGGCTGTAATTGCTAACTATGCTAAAAATGCTTTTACTGAAGAAGAATTAATCAAATTTTGTCATGACGTTTATCAACGAAGAGGCAGGGGGCATTTTGCTGGGAGCGGGGGGAAATGACCCCTGACTCCTGCCGTGGAGCGGAGCGGAACATGTTCTTACGTCCCCCACTTCTTACAAGTGGTTCTCGTACCCTGCGGGAAGCTGGCGCAACAGGTGGGGTTGAATCCCCCTTTCTGTTCCTTCTCCCCAGCTAAGTGCTCCCTGCCCCCCTGCTTCTTTTTCAATACAAAAAATCTGGTGTAGATAACTCTATAAACTTCATCAATCTGAATAGCGACAATACAAAAAAAATATTTCTAGGAAATCGTCGAGATGAATACTCACCTTTTCGTCAGCATCTTATCTCGGCAAGAAAACGTTTCAAAAGTAAAGGTAGAGAATGTAGTATTACGTTAAAGTATTTAAAGGAACTATGGGAAAAGCAGGGTGGAAAATGTCCCTATACTGGTTGGAAATTAGATAATCCGGAAACAACAGAGCATTGGAATGGTCGTCAGCTACATCCAAAAACAGCCAGTTTAAATAGGATAAATACTGCACTTGGCTATATTCCTGGAAATGTTCAGTTTGTTTCTGTAATTGCTAACTTCGCCAAGCGAGATTTTCCAGAAGATGAACTTTTAGAACGTATTGATTACCTAGAAACAATAGTAGGTATTCGTCAAGGACTAGATGAGTTTGAGCAGGGTGAAGGAATTCCCGCCGAGCAAGCCTTGGCAACCCTACAACAGAAACTTGGCATTCCGCCTTGCCCATGAGTTACCAGGTTCTGATTCAACCCACTGCTTTTGAAGAAATCGAAACATCCTCCTGAGTACGGAAGTAGCCAACAACTGGTATGACGAACTTCAAGACGCGATCGCTTCACTTCAAGAATTTCCTTATCGCTGTAGTATAGCACCAGAAACACCAGTGATTGGTCGTGAAATTCGGCAAATCTGGGTGGGAAAACGCAGAAAATATCGAGTTTTATTTGTCGTTGAAGAAAATGTTGTCGCAATTCTTCATGTTCGCAATAGTCGCCAATCTTATATAGGTGAAGAATCTGAGTAAAAGTCATTTTTGTCAGCGTTGCGATCGCTTCTTTGTGTGCGGACAGAATAATTTTTCCCGCCGAGTTACAATGAAGTAGGACGAAATAACCGGGACATACAGCCAGTAGATTTATCATGGGAAGAAATACGCATCCGTGTTTCGACTTGCTCAACACAAGTGTTTTCAGCCCCAGGAACAGCACCGGGGGCTAATCTTCATACTTCCTTCAGTAGACACTACTTTTGTAAACACCCATGTCTTCCAATCCCCAGTACAACAGCGGTAACGAAATTCGCAACCTATTCCTCAACTTCTACGCCCAACGAGGACACCAAATTCTACCAAGTGCGTCCCTTGTACCAGAAGATCCCACCGTGCTGCTGACGATCGCGGGGATGCTACCATTTAAACCGATATTCCTCGGACAGCGGACACCGGAGTTTAAACGGGCGACGACATCGCAAAAATGCATCCGTACTAATGATATCGAAAATGTCGGACGCACGAAACGGCATCAAACTTTTTTTGAGATGCTGGGTAATTTCAGCTTTGGTGATTATTTTAAAGCACAAGCGATCGCCTGGGGTTGGGAAATCTCTACACAAGTCTTTGGCTTACCACAAAACCGTCTCGTTGTCAGCGTCTTTGAGGAAGATGATGAAGCCTATGCCATTTGGCGCGATCAAATTGGCGTCACGGAAGCCAGAATCAAGCGCATGGGTGCAGATGATAACTTTTGGGTATCTGGCCTACAGGCCCTTGTGGACCCTGTTCAGAAATATACTACGATTTTCACCCAGAACTGGGTGACGACAACATTGATTTAGAAGACGACACCCGATTTATCGAGTTTTATAATCTCGTCTTCATGCAATATAATCGGGATGCGGACGGTAATTTAACACCACTGCAAAATAAAAATATTGACACCGGCATGGGTTTGGAAAGAATCACCCAAATTCTGCAAAAGGTGCCGAATAACTACGAAACAGATTTAATTTTCCCCATTATTCGAGACAGCGGCGCAAATTGCGGGGATTGACTACCACAGCAGCGACGAGAAAACCAAAGTCTCCTTGAAAGTAATTGGTGATCACGTGCGGGCTGTTGTTCACTTGATTGCTGATGAAATCCGCGCCTCTAATGTCGGTCGGGGTTATATTTTGCGGCGGTTAATTCGGCGGGTGGTACGTCATGGACGATTAATTGGGATTGCGGGGGAATTTATTACCCAAGTTGCAGAAACAGCGATCGCACTTTCCGAATCAGCTTACCCCAATGTCCGCCAACGGGAAACCGTAATTAAAGCTGAACTGCAACGGGAAGAATCAAATTTCCTGAAAACTCTCGATAGAGGCGAAAAACTACTTGAGGACATCATCCAAGCAGTCAAACAACAAGGAAATAGCCAAATTAGCGGTGAAAGCGCTTTTACCCTGTATGACACCTACGGCTTCCCCTTAGAATTAACTCAAGAAATCGCTGAAGAAAATCACTTGACTGTGGATGAAGCAGGATTTGCAAGCGAAATGCAAAAACAAGTGGAACGTGCTAAAGCAGCACACGAAACCATTGATTTAACTGTGCAAGGTTCCCTCGACAAACTCGCAGAACACATCCACGGGACGGAGTTTTTAGGCTATACCCAACCAGTAGCTAATTCAAGAGTAGAAGTATTGCTGGTGGGTGGTGTTTCCCAACAAGAAGTAGAAGCAGGGACAGACGTGCAAATTGTTCTTGACAAAACGCCATTTTATGCAGAGTCAGGGGGACAAATTGGCGATCGCGGTTATATTACCGGTGATGGTGTCGTCGTGGAAATCGAAGATGTGAAAAAAGAATCTGATTTCTTTATTCACTTTGGACGCATCGAACGCGGTACAATCCGAGTAGGAGATACTGTAACTGCCCAAATTGATCGCGGTTGTCGCCGTCGTCTGCAGGCTAACCATACCGCAACCCACTTACTGCAAGCAGCGTTAAAGCAAATTGTCGATGATGGCATATCTCAAGCCGGTTCCTTGGTTTCCTTTGACAGATTGCGGTTTGACTTTAACTGTCCTCGTGCTTTGACAGCAGAAGAATTGCAGCAAGTAGAATCACAGATTAATACCTGGATTGCAGAAGCACACACCGCTAACGTCGAAGTATTACCCATCGCTGAAGCCAAAGCTAAAGGTGCGATCGCCATGTTTGGGGAAAAATACGGTGATGAAGTGCGGGTGATAGACTTTCCCGGCGTATCAATGGAACTATGCGGTGGAACGCATGTCAGTAATACTGCTGAAATTGGCGTGTTTAAGATTATTGCTGAAGCAGGTGTAGCCTCAGGAGTGCGCCGCATTGAAGCCGTTTCTGGGCTAGCAGTATTAGATTATCTCAATGTGCGAGATAAAGTAGTCAAAGATTTGAGCGATCGCTTTAAAGTCAAACCCGAAGAAATACCAGACAGAATTACAAGTCTGCAAAACGAACTGAGATATAGCCAAAAACAACTGGAAACTTTAAAAGGACAATTGGCGATCGCTAAATCTGACAGTTTGTTGCAAACAGCCGAATCTGTAGGCGATTATAAAATTATTGTTGCCCAATTAGACGACGTTGACCCCGAATCGTTGAAAACCGCTGCTGAACGCTTATTGCAAAAACTGGGTAACGGCGCTGTGGTGCTGGGTTCGGTTCCGGAAGCCGATAAAGTCAGCTTAGTTGCAGCTTTTAGTGCAGAGGTGAATAAAAAGGGTTTGCAAGCAGGTAAATTTATCGGTGCTGTGGCGAAAGTCTGCGGTGGTGGTGGCGGTGGAAAACCCAATTTAGCCCAAGCTGGGGGGCGCGATGGGAGTAAATTACCCCAGGCTTTAGAACAGGCGCGGAGTGATTTAAAAGCTGGGTTGGGTTAGTTATATTTTCTTGTGGGGCAGGCATCTTGCCTGCCTTAGTGTAAATTAGTCTAGCGTGGATACTTTTTAGTTGGTATGCTCTTTTTTTAACATCCTTTTAAGTGCATTGACACCACATCTCAACTAATAGTCTATGAGTATTAACGCTTTTGTTGATCATGGGTATGACCCAGGTAGAGAGTTTTGTGAGAAATTTCTCTCTAGTAGTGAGTTTACTGTTGAAACTCTGCAACTTATTTGCTCAGAGTCAGATCGGCTTAAAAAATTTGAATTAGCAGTATATGTAGCCGATGCACTTGAAAAAGGTAAGCTTACTTCAGATGAAATATTGCTTGCGTATGTAAAGCAGTCAAGAACATGGTTGAGTTTAAAACTGGGTAAGTGCGCTTGTACACCAAACCTAAAACCTGCTGCATCCTTGTTAAAAGAGTTTGGTCAAGATGGTTGGTATGGACCAATTCAGGAACCGAGTCAACCGCATAAGAAATGGTATATCCGAACTTATAGAATAGTCGATTATGTTCGTAGAGGAGCTGGAAGTGCTAGCAAATTAGATGAACGCTATATTCGCTGGTCTGTGATTGCTGAGGTTGACAAAAATTACTTGGCTTTATCCTGGGATGGATTTACCTATAGTTCAACAGCCGATGAACACATAGAACAACGTACTCAATTCCCTTTTTGGAATCATATTCCTGAATTTTTTGATGAATTAGCTAATCATTGCCAAACTCAGTGGATACATCCTAATCTCCATCAGCTTATTCTGCATGATATGTGGAATAAATATCTTAATAAATCAATAAATGGAGTTTCCTATAAATGGAAACATTTAAGAATTCGGGCAGAAGCTTCTGGACTTTTTATAAATGCTCATAGTTCTGGAATTCAAGAAATTGATGTTAGAGGATTACAAGCTTTGTCGCAAAAATTAGCTCATTCTGTGCTAAATATACTGGGTTTATCTGGTGATCTAGAAAAAATAAGCAATGCGGAAGATGCGATTTTATTTACCTTAATCAAAGATTGGGGTACTAAATCTTATGAATTTGAACTAGACAAGGAATTAATAGTAAATGAAATAGAGAAAGAAAAGTTAAAAAATACAGGAAAACGTCTGATCAAAGCACACTGCTATTTTGGACTCAAACCTCACTCCACAACCCAAGATTCTCTCCAGCACCTTAAGTGCTATGGTGGTAGTACTGGTGTTCTTAAGTTTCTGCTAAAAGAACTTGGATTTTAAGGCTAAAGTCATGACTAGCTTCATCCACAAGGGTCATTTGGACTTCTTATCTGACAATCAGAAGGCTGAACTGAGCAAATACTTTATGACGGCATCAACCAATGTAATGCCGCATCAACTTGCTGTACAGTTGGGTATAGAATACTCTCATGCTCTAGCAGTCTTAGCAGACCTAGAAGCACAGGGAGTTTGTGAAATGAAGCTTCTCATATACCATAATTGTGAGCCGGATGTCCCTGTAGGTGCAATTCCTTATGGTACAGGGTTTCCTGATTTACCTTGGACTTGTCCGCATTGTGAAAGCATTGTAGAAAATTATGATGAGCTATCTTTTGATCTTATGGCAATATCTAAACAACCAATTGAATTTGCTTGATTGAATCATGCCAAGTCAAGATGAACTTGTGGAATCTATAATTAATGCTATGAATTTACTGGAATCAGGAGATCCAGCATTAAATAAATTAGCTTCTTATTTGTATAAACCAGATAATAAACTTTCTGAATATTTAGGTAATCTGAAAATATTTACAGAAGTAGAAAAACCCACACTAAAAGAAACGCAGGAAGCTGGAAAGCTTCTAGAACAGATTGTAATTTTAGTGTTTAAAGGACTAAAAGGGGTTCAAAGTATCAAAAGTTTTCAGTCCGCAATGTCCCAATATGATTTGTTAATTAGTGGCGATGACCTTTCTTGGAAAGAAGTCTGTAAAACTTTATATCTTGACTGGGAAAAGAGAGATATAGTTATTGAAGCAAAAGCAACAAAAGCACTTTTGCCAGACAAGCAGTTTGCTCGATTGTGCAGCATAATGGATTTGAATTTAAAAGGTGCAAGTCTTGGTATTTTTATTACACTCAATGGAGCAACAGGTTTTCCTAAATTAGGGAATTCTAGACAAAGAGCAGTTAGTGATTGCAGACTTCGGCAGATAATTTTTCATGCCAAAACAAATAAAATTATAGTTGTTCTAGATAAGGATGATTTATTTCAATTAACAAAAAATGGAACATTAATTGAAGTCTTAACCAGAAAAATTAGAGATTTATCAGAATTAAGTGGTCTTCCGACAACTTCTGTTGAACAATTTCAAGAAATAGATTTACCTGAGCATTTGAAAATGGTGTATGATTCTGATGAATAGCATATTTTGTATAGGGATTATACATCATTTAAGCCGACCGCAATACTAAGTTATCTGTTATTGAATTGCGCGATCGCATCACTCAACCGCCTGCGAAATGCGATCGCCATGTTTAGGGAAAAATATGGTGAAGAAGTGCGGGTTAGGGACTTTCCCGGCGTATCAATGGTTTCATTCCCTGATTTTTTTCACTCTACAGCTAATCAACGTGCAAGTGGCGTCAGTGCTGTGCCATTGACAGAACTCTGTAAATTAGCAAGAGCCAGATTGTAAGCTAAAATAGCTGAAACTCGATTACCTTCTGCTGTTGTTAAATCATTTTCAGCAGAAATTACATCTGTTTGCGTTCCTACACCAGCTTGGAACCTTAGCCGGGCTATCCGCAAAGCTTCTTGCGCTTGACCTAAGGCTGTAGTAGCAGTTTGCACATTATCTAGATTAGATTGTAATTGAAAATAGTATTGTTCTACATTAAAGCGAATTTGGTCACGCTGACTAGCAAATTGATGTTCGGCGATCGCAATATTAGCTTTTGATTGAGCTGCGTTAGCTTTTGCTGCTCCACCATCAAATAACCTTATACTTGCTGTCACCCCCACCGAATAGCCATCAGCAACGCTAACATTATCATGAAATTGGTCTAATAAACTATAGCTACCAGTTAAACTTAGTTGTGGTCCTAGTTGTGATAGCGCCTGTCGTCGCTGTTGCTCATAAATATTGCGTTGCGCCAGTGCTTGTGGTAATTCTGGGCGCTTTTGAAAAGCTTGGACAATAGTTTCTTCCAGTGTTTGCGGCCAAAGACCAGCTAATTTTACAGGATCAGACCGCGCTAATATCAACCGATTGTGGTAGAACTAATAGAGTACCTAACTGGCGACTAGCAATGTGCTGCTGTGAGATCGCCGTAATTAGCTTTTGTTGGGCATTTGCTAAAGCAACCTGAGCTTGTAGTAATGAGAATTGCGTACCTATTCCTGCTTGGAGTTGAGCTTGTGCATCTTTTAAACTAGCTTGGGCATTCCTCACGGCAGACTGATTAATTCGTATTTGTTCGTCTGCACTTTGCAAATTATAGTATTGGGTGGCGACATTTAACGCAATTGTCAAAGACTGAGTTTCAACGTTTAATTCATCTATACGTAATTGTTCTTCTGCGGCTCGAATAGTAGCTGTTGTATTCCCGGAGGTATAAAGGTTATAATTCGCTTGCGCCTGACCGCTGAAAGATGATGAAGGTGAAGTGGAATTAATATTATTAGTAAAAACACGACCATTGTTAGTTACACTGCCACTGAGATTAGCATTAGGTAACAGAGCAGCCTGAGCTTGGCGGACTGCACTTTGACTGCGTTCTCTTTGAAATATGGCTACTTGTAAGTTATTATTGTTGCGTCTGGCTAATTCCAAAGCCTGAGCCAAAGTAATTGACACATTTTTCTGAATTTTCACTTCCTCTGGTTTGGTAGGAAATTGTAAAGGATTCGCATTCGGCTTGAGGTTATCGATAATTGACTCAGAATTACTCCCAGTAACACTTGGGGATGGCTGCGTTTCTGTGGGAGTTGCTGCTGCTGCGCTTTTAGCCAAAGTTGTCACGACAATAGCAACTGCCACTGTAACCGAGATAGAATGCACAGAAAATAAGGTGAAATTCATGGTTAATATTGGTGTAGTACTGAATTGATTTTCTCAGCGAATTTGAGGATGAAATTTCCCAACTTCATCATCTTTGTCACGCACTAAATTTATCTAGGGAATTTTGAAATATAAATTGGATAAAGCTTGGACAAAATAATTTTAATATAAAAGCTACAGTCGGCATAATTACCCTACAATCAAACCATCTTGCACCCGAATAATCCGTTTAGTTTTGGCAGCAACATCTGGCTCATGGGTAACAATCACAATTGTGATTCCTTGCTCATTTAATTCTGTTAATAAATTTATCACCTCATGGGAAGTTTCGGTGTCTAATGCGCCTGTTGGTTCATCTGCTAAAACTAATGCAGGACGATTAACCAAAGCACGAGCAATAGCTACCCGTTGTTGTTGTCCTCCAGAAAGTTGGCTAGGACGATTAGCAATGCGCTCTTTTAATCCTACTCTTTCTAATGCTTCTAATGCTCTTTCGCGGCGTTTTGGCTTAGGTAAATTAGCGTAAACCATTGGTAGCATAACATTATCTAAAGCTGTTGCCCGTGCTAATAGATTAAATTGTTGAAAAACAAAACCAATTCTTTGGTTACGAATATATGCTAATTCATCATCGTTATAGGTAGTTAAATTTCTGCCTTCAAAAATATAATGTCCCGTAGTCGGACGATCCAGACAACCCAAAATATTCATCAGCGTCGATTTACCAGAACCAGATACACCCATAATTGCCACATATTCTCCTTCTTCTATCGACAGTTGAATTCCCTTGAGTATGGGAACCTCAACTTCTCCTAAATGGTAAGTTTTGGTAATGGATTCCATCCAAATCATCGTTGGCATATCAATTATATATTTTAGACTGTGAGGGTAACAAGTACGCTTATTGTTTATATATGAAGGATTTTAGTATTAGTATATCAAAAAAAATAGCTGTTAATTATACATTCTCTTAAACCAAAAATCAGTATCGTAGGGTGCGTTAGGATGAAATCCGTAACGCACCAAATCCTTGATGATGGTGCGTTACGCTGTCGCTAACGCACCCTACGTATCTACTATAAATCATCCCGCAATTATGCAACGCTAAATTTTGACTTGTCTAATCGCTACGTAAAGCGGTGATTGGATCTAATTTTGCAGCATTAGTTGCTGGAACTACACCAGCGATTAAACCAACGGTTAAAGAAAGCGCAAAACCGACAATTACGGATATCAAAGAAATCACAAATGGAAACTTAAAAATATTGGCAGCGCCAAAAGCAATGACAATACCACTAACCATACCAATGGTTCCACCCACAATAGAAATGACGATCGCTTCGGCTAAAAATTGATTCAAGATAGCTGAATTAGTCGCGCCTACAGCTTTGCGAATGCCAATTTCTCTGGTACGTTCGACGACGGAAACCAGCATAATATTGGCAATCCCAATGCCACCAACTACGAGGGAAATTCCGGCGATCGCTACTACCATCACCGTAAATAATCCTACAACATTAGTAAAGGTGCTGATAATATCAGCTTGGTTGGTCAATCGAAAATCATCAACTTCTGGTGGATAAATGTTGTGACGCAGGCGTAAGAGATTGGTGACTTGAAACTGAGCCGCCTCTAACTGCTCTTGATTGGCACCTTTAACTAAAATCCCACTCACAGAAATACCTGTTAGGGAGTTTTTACCAACTAGTCTAGCTGACATACTAGTTAGAGGTATAAAAACTTGGTCATCTCGATCCATTGGTCCCTGAGAACCCTTCGGTTCCATAATACCAATTACTTTATAAGCCTCTCCCCGAATGCGGATAGTCTCACCGATAGGATTGACACCTTGGTGAAAGAGAGTTTTTTGCACTGTCGGACCTAGTATAGCCACCTGTGCAGCAGTATTGAGTTGTTCCTGAGTAAAATATGTCCCTTCTTGCGGGTGAGTATTTCTCACTTCTGGGTAATTCAAATCAGTACCATAAATTGTTGTTGACGTGTTTTCTCCTCCATAAACAACTTGGGCATTTCGCTGTAGATAGGCGGAAACAATTTGCGCCGATGGGGCTTCTTGAGCGATCGCTTTAGCATCATCCCATGTCAAAGTGCTACTAGAACCTATCCCTTGACGGATATTTCCACTTCTTGCCCCACCTGCTAAGATTTGCAATACATCTGTACCTAATGCTTGTATTTGTTGCTCAACTCCCTTTTGTACCCCTTGACCTACAGAGGTAATAGCAATAACTGAAGAAATGCCAATAATTACACCTAGCATCGTCAGTCCTGTGCGTAATTTATTACTCCACAGTGTTTCTGCTGCCATTGACAAGATTTCTAACAACGGCACTGTGTGGGTATTCTTGGCTTTGTAAAAACCCTGAAATAGCTTCAACATATGTACAGTGACTAATTATTTCTCGTCAAGACAAATTAATGTCATCGGTGAAAAGCTTGTAGAGGAAGGATTTAAAAAAATAAATTATATTATACCATATTCCAGCTAGTGACAAATTAAATGTCGTCTGATTAAGCAGTGACAAATCTCTAGGTAAATTTTTCTGGTTTTCCAAAAATCTGTGCGATCCTAGAAGCACTACGTTCGCGTAGCGTCTCGTAGAGAAGGAAGCTAAAAGCACTACAAGAACAAGAAAAAATACTTGCTGGCAAAATTATGATGGTGGTAGAAGCATTTACCCATCGCCCAGTCACAACTTGGTATACAGAAAACAGCAAAGCCAATGATAAAACTTGGTGCGATCAATTACTTGAACGTTTACCAATTGGGGGATTGCTAATTTTTGATTGAGGATTTTTTAAATTTCCTTGGTTCGATGCATTCACGGAAGCTGATAAATTTTTTGTGACCAGATTGCGAGAAAAAACTTCTTACAAGATCATCCGTTGTTTAACCGACGCCCCATTCTACCGTGACGAAATTATTGAGATGGGAGAATACCGCTCTAACCCAAGTCAGCGCCAAGTACGAAGAGTTTCTGTTTTATGGGGTTCGACTTGGTATTATTACTTAACAAACGTACTCGACCCTCAAATGTTATCCGCCCAGCAGGTATGTGAATTATATCGTCGTCGTTGGCGTGTGGAAGATGCTTTTTTACTGACAAAACGGCTTTTGGGTTTAGCTTATATCTGGGTAGGAGACACTAATGGCGTACAAATCCAAATCTTTGCTACTTGGATTTTTTATGCTGTCCTTAACCAATTATGTATCGATGTAGCGTAGTTTACCGCCGTAGGCATCGCTCTCAACCAACCTTTAGACCGAATTTCTACAGAAATGGTGTTTTGTGCTTTATACCATTTTTCACAAGCTGTTCTCCGTGGTGATGCTAGTGACGCTGTTCCTGATCTTGTGGAACGTCAAAAGCTCTTTGGATTAGTCAAAAGCAGGCGTAAGCGTCATCGAGAGATTGACGCTTACACCCAACAAATATGGGCTTTAGCCCCTTAAGTTGACACCAATGGGCACGGCAGTGCCCCTACGAGTGTATTGGACTATCATATCGCCAAATCAGGCTCAATTAATTTGAACCCCCAAGGTTTCATGGCTGCGATCGCTATTTCTCGATCTACACCTTCATACGCCTCCCATTCCGACTGGCGATCTTTAGGATGTCCTTCGCCAACATGACCTGCAACTTTTATCACCGGAACGCCCGCTAATTGATCGCGTTCCATCCCTTTTGGTAATGCTAGTTCCATTTTATGACCGACAAATTTTGATGCACTTGAATTAGCTACAGATTCACGGATTAAACAAATATCACCAGCAGTTCCCCAAGTAGTTGGGTAGATGTGGAGGAATGATATATAGGTTTGTGGTTTGATGGCTCTTTTTAGAACTTGCATTAATCTCTAACCCTTACACATTTAATCAAGAAATCATACGAGTATTTTCTATTACTGGCTGCTATGACTTCGATTTGCAACCTCTTCAAAGTGTATAGCGAGCGCACCCCAAATTTCTTACTTTCGCCAATTAATCCCCAAAATGTCAAGCCCTCAAGGCTAACACTCTAGGAAATAATGTCTCATCATAAAAAACTCCACCCACTTTTGGGTATGGGGTATAAAGTATTAATAATTACTCATATTATCTTCTTTATACCTAAGTTTGGCGGCTTTGAACCTCGACCACCAACTCTTGGGGATATATTTTCCCGCAACTGGTAACCTCTGTATGGATGATTTTGCTTGTATTGAGTTAAAAGTCATCTCTCAAGTGTACTTTTTTTATTTGTCTATTGACTTCGGACAAATATCTTGAGAAGCTAATTATTAGCTTAACTAAATATAGGGAGTGCATCGAACTTGTGACAATACTGACGGGAAAAGCAGATCAGTCAGAATCGCCTGCAAGTGTTCCCAGACCAATTATTCTGGAAACCCAGGGGCTGACACGTAAATTTGGCAAAATAACTGCCGTTGATACCCTAAACATATCTGTGGCACAGGGTGAAGTGTTTGGACTGCTCGGACCCAATGGAGCTGGCAAGAGTACAGTGATTAAAATGTTGACCACCCTCTTACCTTTGAGTGCAGGGAAGGCAACATTGGCTGGCTATGATGTGACTCATCAATCCAATGCTGTCAGGCGGGTGATTGGTTATGTACCCCAGGCGCTGTCTGCTGATGGCAGTCTGACAGGTTATGAAAATCTGTTAATATTTGCCAAGCTGTATGAAATTCCTGCTAAAAGGCGGGAGCAGCACATCCGTGACATGCTGGAGTTCATGGATTTACAAGATGCGGCACATCGCTTGGTAAGAACCTACTCTGGTGGGATGATCCGCAAGCTGGAAATTGCCCAATCTATTTTGCATCAACCCCAAATTTTATTTCTCGATGAGCCGACAGTGGGGCTAGATCCCCTCGCCCGCACACAGGTATGGCAACTTGTGCAAGAACTCTGTGCCGAGTATGGCACAACCATATTTTTAACAACTCACTTTTTAGAAGAAGCCGATATTCTGTGTAGTCGTGTGGCAATTATGCAGCGAGGTAAAGTCATGATGACGGGGGCACCCAGTGACTTAAAAGCCTCGTTAGATAAACCTAACGCCACTTTGGATGATGTGTTTATCCACTACGCAGGTGATCAATTAGCATCAGGAGTCAGCTACCGTGATACAGCAAGAACCAGACGCACTGCTCAACGGCTGGGTTAAAGCCCAACCCCAACGTCCTCCCAATTTCATCAGTGTAATTATTGAGATATTTACCAAAACTCTCGTGATTGCTGAACTAGAAATACGGAAACTACGACATGATCCTACTGATTTAGTTGTCCGAGCCGTGCAACCAGCATTATGGCTGTTGATCTTTGGGCAAGTTTTCTCCCGCACGCGGGTAATTCCTACAGGTAATTTACCCTATTTAGACTTTATGTCTGCAGGTATTTTGGCTCAAAGCGTGTTATTTGTTGCCATTTTCACTGGTGGAATGACGCTGATTTGGGAACGCGATTTAGGGATTGTGCATAAATTCCTCGCTACTCCCACACCCCGGATAGCAATAGTATTGGGTAAGGCTCTGGCTTGTGGGGTCAGGTGTTTATCCCAGGTAGTGATGATTTACGGATTGGCATTTTTATTAGGCGTCAAACTCAATCTTCATCCCTTAGCCATTCTCAAAGTCCTAGTAATTGTACTGTTGGGAGCTGGTTGCTTTTGTATTTTTTCCTTAATCATTGGTTGTGTGGTGAAAACTAGAGAACGGATGACAGGAATTGGTCAATTGTTAACTATGCCGTTATTTTTTGCCAGCAATGCTATCTATCCTATTTCACTGATGCCCATCTGGTTAAAGTTTCTTTCCCACTTGAATCCTTTAACTTATGAGGTGGACGCTTTACGCGGCACAATGCTAGCAAATGGGGCTAGTGTCTATGGCTTTACTTTAGACTGTGCAATTCTCTTGTTAACATTAATAGGCTTAACCATCATCTGTGGCAAACTTTATCCACGGGTGGCCATGTAACTAGGAGAACAACCTTTCATGAGTTTGGATAAACCGTCTCAAGGTAAAAATTCCGCAGAATGTGCTACCAGAGTCATGGAAGCTGTTCCATTGATGATGCGGTTTATCCGATCTGATATGCGTGCCCATAGCGCGGCTTTTTTGTCAATACCACAGTTGCGATCGCTCGCTTTTATTAACCGCAGTCCTGGTGCTTCATTATGTAAGTTGGCAGAGCATTTAGGTGTCACCTCAGCCACAGCATCAGCAACGATAGAACGATTGGTACAACGCAATTTGGTGGAACGCACTCACCATCCGAGCGAGCGACGGCGGATAGTCCTCAATCTCACCGACGAGGGTAAGTACCATCTTCAGCAATCCCTCGATCAAACTCGCGCTCATATTGCTGACTTACTCAAAGGTCTGACAGCCGAGGAACTTTCCCAAATTGAACAAGGGTTAACTCTACTAAAACATGTCTTCGAGCAAACAGAAATCAAATCCCCTCCACAGTAAGGCTGGACAACATGATCCTTTTGCAGCCCTCAGATTTCGCGACTATCGATTATTTACTATCGGATCGTACTCTCTTATTCACCGGTGGACAAATGCAGACTGTGGCTTTGGGTTGGGAACTCTATGAGCGCACAGGTTCAGCATTGATTTTGGGTGGGATAGGACTGGCACAAGTTGTGCCGATGATATTACTGACTTTGATTTCGGGACATGTAGCAGATAGTTTCAGGCGCAAACCCACAATGCTGCTGTCGGTAATGTTACTAGTCCTTTGTTCTCTAAGTTTATCGGCAATTTCTTATCTTCATCCCCAAAATGCAATTGTTCTGATTTACACTATTTTGCTGTTAACAGGTGTTGCTAGAGCATTCCTCAAGCCTGCCAGTGATGCTCTGCTGTTTCAACTGATACCTGTGAGTGTGTTTACGAATGCTGCTACCTGGAATAGTAGCAGTTTTCAGGTGGCTTCAGTCGCCGGACCTGCTTTGGGAGGATTTGCAATCGCGATTTTGGGAGGTGCTACGGGGGTATATGTCCTAGCAGCGATCGCCGGACTATTGTGTTTTATGTTAACGGCAATAATTACCGAGGGAGAAATTACCCGCTCTACTGAGCCAATGTCTCTCAAAGCCCTCTCTGCTGGTGGTCAGTTTGTCTGGCAGAATCAGTTGATTTTAGCAGCAATTACCTTAGATATGTTTGCTGTCTTACTGGGCGGTGCTGTTGCACTTTTACCGATTTTTGCCAAAGATATTTTGCATGTCGGTCCTGTGGAGTTGGGATATTTACGGGCAGCCCCCTCCATCGGTGCTTTAATTATGGCTGTTACTCTGGCGCATTTACCGCCCTTACGCAAAGCAGGACCAGCCTTACTCTGGTCGGTTGTAGGCTTTGGTGTTGTGACAATTATCTTTGGGCTTTCTCGTTGGTTTTGGCTGTCACTGCTGATGCTGGCTCTGAGTGGTGTGTTAGATAGCATCAGTGTGGTGATTCGCCATACCTTAGTGCAAATCCGCACTCCCAACCATTTGCGCGGTCGGGTGGCGGCGATCAATAGTGTGTTTATTAGTGCTTCTAATGAGTTGGGGGGTTTTGAGTCAGGGTTGACATCTGCTTTGTTTGGCCCAGTGATTTCTGTTGTCGGTGGTGGAATTGGGACGATTGTTGTGGTAATTGCGGCGGCGATGATTTGGCCTCAGATGTTAAAGTTAGGGACGTTACAGGAGCTGGAATCAAGGACTGACAATTAACAACACCTCCGGTTTTGTAGGGTGCGTGGAACCTCAAATATTGAATTTCATCTGTTGGTTCTCTGAGACACCCTACTGGACTGACACGACTAAATGGAATTGGATGGAATTAAACGCAGATGCACGCAGATAAACGCGGATAGAACTTCTGTTATTGCACTATTTTAGGCTGGCCACGCCACTACGCCCACTCAGAATATTGGATAACAAGCGCGAATTTTCGCGACTACAGCATAAAAACTTTACATAAGCTTTGTAGTAAATACATAGATATTTTACGTAGATAGATTGTAAAAATTTTATGATTTATTTGTGCTGTCTTAATAAAATTAAGACAATATTTAGTGTTAAATCACACCCAGTGTGATGTTAATACCTATCTACTAGTCTGTCACATTAATTTTCCTCCTCTGAGAGGTACCCGACAACTTCTGCGGAGTCGGGTATCTTGTAGTGCCGAAAATTAATGACATGAACTACTAGTCTCAATCCATAATTACGTATTTTTGGACAATGCAACTTCTTTATTGTGTACCGTTGCTGCTATTGTTGATTGTCGGCAGCCATTCTCGCGGACAGAATCAAGTCCCAAATTCCACAACAAATAACTCTCATCCTGTTTTGCATCAACAACCAACAGCAGTACCCGAACCTGCTAATGAAGCATTAGCGATCGCCGCTGGTGGTGGAGTTATATTGTTGATTTTACGTAAACAATTCGCAAAAAAGCAATCTTCTTCCAGGGAACATCCTTAAATTTTCTGTATTTTGGGTTTTTTCAATCCAAATACTTGTGAACTACCCCCCCACTTCCCTTCTCTTCTTAGCCTATGCTCTAAGTGAAGAACAAGCGCAGGCTTTACGAGACTTTGCGCGAACGGATCGGGTGTGGGAGTTTTTTTGTTTTACTTCCGAATTACTAGAAGATTATCTATTTAAATTAACCGCAGAGGCGCAAAGGACACAGAGATCAGAGGATAGACTTCAAAGAGCAAGTATATTTTTCTATGAGGAATACCCTGTTAAAAGTTCCTTTTTAACGCTGATTCACCCGATTGGGTGTATGCGATCGCCTCATCTAGAATCTACTCTGAAAGCAGAAACTATTGTAAGTGGTTATTCTCACGGCAGAACAATCGCCAAAATCGCTATGATTGCTTTTAATTATAAATTAGTTACTGATTTATCAAAGGGTCGAAGAGTGGATGAAGCTATAAAATTATTGCATATTCCAGGTTTGCTCTCCAAGATTGTTGTCAACGGAAACTACAAGCTAATGGCGATCTGCTTTGGGAGGGCTTGGTAATGGATATTACAGACCTAAAATCAGCAGAAGCAAAACTGCGTGAAAGTCAGATGCGGTATGAAGCAATTTTAGATGCTATCCCTGATTTGATGTTTCGCATTAGCCATGATGGTAAGTATCTCGATTTGAAAGGCGAAGGCGCAAATCTGGTGCTGGACAAAGAAGAGATAATTGGGAAAAATATGCGAGATTTATTACCAAGTGATGTAGCTGCAATTACTCAAGAAGCGATCGCTAAAACTCTGGATTCTCAATCTTTGCAAACTTGTGAATATCAGTTGTCAACGCCTTTGGGAATACGTGATTATGAGGCGCGGTTAGTAGTTAGCGGACCTGGGGAAGTTTTAGCCATTGTGCGGGATATTACAGAACGTAAGCAAGCTGAAGCTAATCTGCAAAGTCTTGCTCATAAGTTTTCTCAAGCTTTTCGTTGTAGTCCTAACCCGATTATTATTAGTACTCTTAAAGAAGGACGCTATATAGAAGTTAACGAAAGTTTCTTGAAACTCTCAGGTTATGGACGAGATGAGGCTATTGGACGCACTGCTTTTGATTTAAATGTTTGGGTCAATAAATGCGATCGCATGAAATTGCTACAGGAATTGCAAGCCAATGGATTTGTACAAAACCTGGAAGTTGAATTTCGCAAAAAATCTGGCGAGATAATTATAGCACTGCTGTCTGCCGAAGTCATTGATTTAGATGGCATTAAGTGTATTCTATCTGTTAATCATGATATTACAGAACGTAAGCAGGTGGAAGCACAATTACGCCTTTCCGCACAGCGCGATCGCTTGTTGACTCAAACCCTGGCGCGAATTCGTTCTTCTCTCAATTTAGAACAAATTCTGCAAACTACTGTCACAGAAGTCCGCCAATTTTTACAAGTAGACCGAGTATTTATTGGTCTCAATGATTCCCAGATGGGAGCTAAAACTGTCGCCGAATCAGTCAACCCAAATTATCCATCAGTTGTTGGTTGGACGACTAATGATAAAAATTATCTCCAAGAATTGAAAAGTCTACTTATGAGCGATCGCGTGCGGTTGGTGGAAGATATCAATCAAATAACAGTATCTCCCAAATTGCGGGCACATTATCAAAAATTTCAGACGCGGGCTACCTTGGCTGTACCCATCATGTTAGGCGATGAATCATTTGGTGCATTGATTGCTAACCAATGTTCTGGCCCTTGTCATTGGCAGTCCACAGAAATCGACTTGCTACAGCAAATGTCTGAGCAAGTAGCGATCGCAATTCAGCAAGCTCAATTGTACCACAAATTAGCAGAACTAAATACTAATCTCGAACACCAGGTGGAAGAACGCACCGCCCAATTAAAGCAAAAAATCCAGGAACTGGCAGAACTGCAACGCATGAAAGATGTAGTGTTGCATACAGTGGCTCACGATTTGCGGACTACAGTCATGGGTAACTTGATGGTGCTACAAAATTTGCTCAAAGCTCAAAGCTCAGGGATTGGGGACTGGGGACAATCTCTCCCCCCATCTCAAATATGCGTATCTCGCTCCATAATTGAGCGGATGATTCAAGGAAATGAACGTCAACTGGGGATGATTGACTCATTGCTAGAAATTCATGACTGTGAAGAGCAACGTGTTGTCCTTCATCGCCAGGGTGTGAACTTTAGCACACTGCTGGCAACAGTTCTCAAAGACTTGCAGCCAATTTTCAGCCAAAATCAGGTAACTGTAAAGAACTTGGTTGCTGAAGATTTACCCTTAGTCATGGTAGATCAGATGCGGTTGCAGCGAGTTGTGGCAAATTTGTTTATTTATAGCTTACAACGCAATCCACCAGGATTAAATTTTACCTTAAAAGCCACAGTCGCCGGGGACATGATTCGGGCGTCCATTCAAGATCATGGTGTGGTGATGAGTAAACTAGAGTGCGATCGCCTTTTTGATTTGTATCCCCGCGATCCACAAGCACCTTGTTCCACAGCAATTGCTTTAAAAATGTATCTCAGTCGGCAAATTATTCAAGCTCATGGCGGAGAAATTGGCGTCACTAGTCACCGCAAGCGCGGCCTAATTTTTCATTTTACATTACCTTTGACACTTGTGTGAGATAACCAGACAACTGATATTTTAGGTCTGACACACCCTATGCCCACTCAGAATATTGGATAATTTATTTTTTGTCAGTCCCTAAGAGTTAATGACTAGCTTATTGAGAACAGTGCAAAGGTTGTGGAAAACAGCCTTTGAGATCCGAAAAACACATGAGGCTACCTACAAAGACAACGAGTGGCTTACCACTAGACAGCGCTTTTTGTGGCAAAGATTGCGTCTGTGGTTATGGCTAGCACTAATGTGTTTGTTGAGTTTTACTGTGCGAGACATTTACGGCTTTTTTGTCCCGCTTCAGGAATTTGCAGAGGTGCCAGAAACCCTCACAAGTCAGCGGCTGTGCATAAATCTGGCAATGCTACTGATTTTACTTGTCTGCTTTGCTCTGCATAAAACTCAGTTTGGCCGCCGTCATCCAGGACTATTATTTTTGGGATCATCTTGGTCAATTAGTCTATCTGCACAATTGTTTGCCACTGTCAAGGGTTTCGCTTTACCTGATCTTCTTGGTTGGGCGCTGCTGTTTTTGAGTCAAGCTACATTTATACCAGTCTGTTGGCATTTACATTTGATGTCTCAGGTGGGTTTGCTAATTTATTATTTTGGCGTCAATACAGCACTAGGGCTAAAAACACCAATTTCTGAACACCCAGAACTCTATAATGTGACATTTATTTTGTATGTCTTTTGGTTGTGTGCTATATGTGACTTGGGTGTTTATTTGTACGATCGCCTGCAACGTTCGGAGTTTTTTGCCCGTAAAGAATTGGAATCTGCCTACCAAAAACTAGAAACTACAGAGGTTAAATATCGTAGTATCTTTGAAAATGCTGTAGAAGGTATCTTTCAAAGCACTGCTGATGGGCGTTATATTACGGTAAATCCAGCATTAGCTAGTATTTTGGGCTACTCGCTACCAGCAGAAGCGATCGCCAACTTCACTGACATTGCACATCAATTATATGTTGATTCTGGGCGTCGAGCCGAGTTTGTCCGCTTGATTCAACAGTATGGCAGTGTTTCAGAGTTTGAATCTCAGGTGTATCGCCGAGACGGAAGTATTGTCTGGATTTCGGAAAAGGCTTATGCCGTCCATAACGAACAAGGAAAACTACTTTACTATGAAGGCTTAATTGAAGATATCACACAGCGCAAGCAAGCAGAAGAAGCTCTACGAGTCTTTTTTCATGCAGTTTCCCATGACTTACGCAACCCGGTACTGGGTACGATGATGGTGTTGAAGAATTTACTCAACAGTCAGGAACAAGGCGACAAGGAGACATTCTCTCACTCTATCCCCCCATCCCTAATTTCTGTCCCTCGTTCGATTTTAGAACGGATGGTGCAAAGTAGCGATCGCCAACTGAATTTGATTAATTCGTTGATGGAAGCTCATGCTAGCGAGGTACAAGGGGTTGTATTGCAGTGTCAAAGAGTAAAATTATCTGAAGTCGTCGAAGCCGCGATCGCAGATTTAGAGCCAATGTTGACACAAAATCAAGCCAACCTGATAAATCTGGTGTCTGTTGATTTACCTTTGGTTAATGCCGACTTTACCCAACTTTGGCGCGTGTTTTCTAACCTGATTGTCAATGCTGTTAAACATAATCCCCCAGGATTGCTATTGACTCTTAACGCTATCGTTGATCAAGAGAAGATTTATTGTACTGTCAGTGATAATGGTGTCGGTATTAGTCAAGAACAAAGCCAACGGTTATTTGACCTTTATTTTCGTGCTAGTAATAACCGCAGTTCTGTAAGTTTGGGATTAGGATTATATCTATGTAAGCAAATCATCAATGCTCACGGTGGTGAAATTGGTGTCAAGAGTGGATTAGGAGCAGGGGCAACATTTTGGTTCACATTACCATTATAAGTAACGATACGGACGCGCACAGGCTCCCCTGTGCCCTATTGATGGGAAATTTGGTTAACTCTCAGTCTCTAAAGGGTGAAGATTCAATCAGTATAAATATTACTTACAAAAGAAAACTTTTCCGGAATCACTCAAAACCAACGTGTATCTTACTACATACTGAGTTTTCTCTATCCAGGGTGACATAGTAAATTCAACGAACTCAGGTTAAAACTAAGTGATTATACCCTTATTACTGAAGATTCGGCGAAATGATTTACCCAACACGAGAAACTTTGCAAATGATTTTTCAAGATGTCGCGCATCCATCTTGGGAATTAAAGTTGGCTGTTCATCCCTCAGTAAATTCTAAATTTAAACGGTGTTTAGATATTGTGGGGAGTTTAGTAGGGCTATTAATTCTAGCCATTGTATTTGTGCCCATAGCGATCGCGATTAAAATCGATAGTCCCGGTCCAATTTTCTTCACTCAAGAACGTTACGGACTCGAAGGACGACCGTTCCGTCTACGTAAATTCCGGTCAATGGTTAGTCATGCGGAGCAATTAAAATCTTTAGTCAAGAACGAGGCTAACGGACTCATCTTTAAAAATAAAAATGACTTCCGCGTCACCAAGGTTGGTCAATTTTTAAGAAGTTCCAGCTTGGATGAATTACCTCAGTTTTGGAATGTCTTGGTAGGCGAAATGAGTTTAGTCGGCACACGCCCACCAACTGGGGATGAAGTCATTAAATATACGGAACGTCACTGGCAACGTTTAAAAGTCAAACCTGGTATAACTGGTGAATGGCAAGTTAATGGTCGTTCTCAAATCACAAATTTTGAACAAATAGTTGATTTAGATCTACGCTATCAGCAAAATTGGCATCGTTTGTATGACCTATTATTAATAGGGAAAACATTCTATGTCATTTTTGCCAGAATTGGCGCATTCTAAGGGATGTTTGCAAGGTCTGCGTTTATATTTGGTGTAGTGAGGACTTCAGTCCTCTTATTTTTTGGGTAGTGCGGGCAGCGTTTGACTGACTTGTACTGAGCTTGCCTGCCCTGAGCTTGCCATACCACTACGTGGAAGCAAGCTACGCGTAGCGTCTCGCAGAGAAGGGTCGAAGTAGCGCTCGCGTCGTGAGAAAGACGCTCACACTACCAACCCTAAATTTTACTCAAATACCACAGTTCTATTCCCATACACCAAGACGCGATTTTGTAAGTGCGATCGCACTGCTCTGGCTAAGACAACTCGCTCTAAATCTTTACCTTTTCTAATCAAATCCTCCACCTCATCGCGGTGACTCACCCGCACTACATCTTGTTCAATAATTGGCCCTGCATCTAAATCTGCAGTAGCATAATGCGCCGTTGCACCAATGATTTTTACGCCGCGTTCAAACGCTCTGTGATAAGGATTTGCACCGACAAAAGCTGGTAAAAATGAATGATGAATATTAATAATTTGCGGAAATTTACTAATAAAGTCCGCAGTGACAATCTGCATATATTTTGCCAATACAACCAAATCAATCTTGTATTGCTGTAATAATTCCAGTTGTTTAGCTTCTGCTTCTGATTTGTTGTCTTTAGATATAGGAATGTAGTGGTAGTCAATCCCAAATTGCTCTGCTACTTCTTTTAAATCAGGATGGTTGCTGATAATTAAAGGAATGTCAGCGACAAATTCTTTAGCTCGTTGTCGCCAAATCAAATCAAATAAACAATGGTCTTGCCGACTTACCCAAATTGCCAGACGCGGTACAGTATCTGAAAAGTGTAATTCCCACTTAGCATCTATTGGTTGGGCAATAGCATTAAAGGCAGGTGCAATTAAATCTCGCGGTAAATTAAAGCCCTTTAATTGCCATTCAATCCGCGTGAGAAATAGCCCAGCAGCAAAGTCTGTATGTTGATCTGCATGGATAATATTACCACCATTAGCATAAATAAAATTAGCAATTTTTGCCACTAACCCCCGTTGATCGGGGCAAGAAATAAGCAATGTTGCTGTGGGATTTGTCATAGGAATATTCAAATATTTTTTAATGGCTTATTTGCTTTGTTTGGGGGTTGGTAGTACAGGAGTTGGCGTAGGTTGATTCTGACTATTATTTACAGGTTTATTTACAGGCTGTTTCCATTCTGATATCTCCCGATTGACGGCATTTTCAAAATCTGTAGATACCAAAAAAACATCGATTTTACCATCACGTTTAATAGTGGGGTCAGCTTTAACATACAAAAAACGACGGTTAAAATCAGGCTTACCCAAAATCAACTCATGAGTTTGCTGATTCTTCAGAGTGATATTAATCGTAGCTTGGGGTTTATCCAAGCCGAATTCTGCTTGTTGGCTTGCTGGTGTTGAGATAATGCGATCGCTTTTTCCTTTGACTAACAAATCCATCAAATAAGAAACCACAGCATCATTCGCCGGCTCGGAAATTGGCGATTTCAGCAACCATTTAGGGTTACTCGATTGACCATTACGTTCTATAGTTAGAGTAACTTTTGGCGATTTGATTGTCAAAGATTGCACATCATCAGCCGCAAAGGTGAAAATTTGCTGTTTTTTATCCTTCGTTTCTTCTCGCTGAGTCGCACCTTGAATTTCATAAAAATAAACAAAACTACCTAAACCCAGCGCTAGCAATATCAAAATTAAAGTTGTTCGCGAAAATCTCATATTTTTGTCATTGGTTATTGGTTATTGGGCATGGGGCATGGGCATTGGGCATTGGGCATAAAGTTTTATCCCTCCTCTCCCCATCTCCCCATCTCCCTTACCGTCTTCGCCACCAGATAACAGCCGCTGTCAGCAAGCCAATTAGGGGTAAAAATACTAAAGATGACCATCCTAAAAGACTGGCTTGTAGTGGTGTTAGATTAATGCGACGGTTTTTTGGTTCTTTGGGGCTAATTGAAAGGGTTTGCTGATCCTGTTGACTTAGCCAAGTAATTGAGTTAAGGAATACATCTCCATTGAGTTGTTGTTTAAATAAGCCATCGGTGGCAAAATCTGAATTACCTAATACTACTAATCTTGATTCACTGGGAGTGGGGGAAGTAGTGGTTTTTGGGCTAGCTTGGGTTGTGGGTGTCGCTGTCGGTGTGGGCGTTGCTCCCGCTTTGATTGTGGGTGATACTGTCGGTGTGGGCGTTGCTCCCGCTTTGATTGTGGGTGTCGCTGTCGGTGTGGGCGTTGCTGTCGGTGTGGGCGTGGGGCTTGCTTTGGCTGCTGGTGTCGCTGGCTGTTTTCTTTCTAAAGCAACGCCTAAAGTCAAAGGCCCTTTGAGGTCTTTGTCTGCATTAAACTCTAATTTTTCGCTTTGCAGGTCGCTTTCAGCCCAACTGTTGGGATAAGGTTTAGTTTGCAGCAGGGGAGTGGCTTTTACGCCAGCAACTATTGTAATTTGCAGAGGTCTAGCTAATCGATAAAAAGAAATACCATTGCCAAAATCTTTGGTAATTGGATGTTGTCCATATTGTGTCACCAAAGGAGCGGCTGGCCCATAGCCAATATCTGCAGAAATATCAACGGCTAGACGATTATCTAAACGCACACCCCATTCTTGTAGTAAGCTGTCGAGTTTGGTGTTCGTATTCGGATCAATCATCAGCAGCAAGTTACCGCCACGATTGAGATATTCTTCTAAGGCTTTGACTTCTTTGTCAAATAGTTCTCGCGTGGCGCCTGCTACTATCACCACTGCCGCGTCTTCAGGAACTTTTGATTTTTCCACTAAATTCAACGGTGATGTGGTGAAATTTTTGTCAGTTAATCCCTGAACTGCTTGGGACATTCCACCTTCACCGGCTGATAGTTGGTGTTCGCCATGACCTTGAAGGAAGTAAACTTTTACTGTTTTGGAACTAATAATTTGTTGCAGGCGATTTGTTAATCTAACTTCTGACAATCGTTCATTTTCATTGACTACCTGTACTAACTGCTTTCTATCTTGCGATTCTAAGTAAACTTCCCCATAATCTTTGACGCCAAATTTCTCTGCTAGTCCCGGTCTAGTTTGGGGGTCGATATATTCAAACTTGAACTTGGAACCTTGGCGGCGGTAATTTTCTAATAAATCTCGGTCTTGGGAATTTTGCGTGACATCAAATACCCACACTTTCACGGGCTGTGACAAATTCCGCACTAATTCTCGCGATTGCGGCGCCAGGGTAAACAACTGTGTCTCAGTTAAATCTGCCCGCAGATGGTAGCGATTACCTAAAAAGTTAATCAACCCTAAAATTACTAACACTGCTAAAGTTGCTACTAGGGCATTAGTGCTAACTTGGGTAGAACGATTTCGCCACCATTTACTTTGCTGACTTTGCCATATTACCCACAACCCAATGATCACGATTCCTGGAATCAACAATGCTAATGGAATTAACCCCCATTTACCAGCAACTAATCCCGCAGTTAAGCCGGCCACAAATAAAAATGGCCCTAGCCAAAACAGATATTTCCAAATTTGTTTTTTAGGGATGATCTTCATGTTATGTGTTAAAAGGCAAGAGGCAAAAATTAAGTAAGTCTGTT
>CAVYXS010000148.1:0-6326 GCA_963772205.1 uncultured cyanobacterium | reverse complement strand
CATTGAATTTTTATGTACACGTACACAAAACTAGTACGTATTGCTCTCAATGTTATTCTTCTGTAAAGCAAATATCAACTTTTGATGTAATTGAGCAATTAACCCCAATGTCCAAAAATTGGGTAAGGCAATTACATAATGCAGCTAATGAAGTTGATGAAGATGTAATTCAAGAGCTAATTACAGAGATATCAGAAAATTACGTACACTTAGCTAAAATTTTAAAAGATTTAGTTAAGAATTTTCGGTTTGATATCATCGTCAAATGTACTCAGGTAGTAATAAATGATTGAAAGGTAACGTAGAAAGTGATATGGCAATCAATGAACAGCAGAACAAAATATTGTTAGTTGATGATAAGCCAGAAAATTTGCATTTTTTATCCGAAATACTCATTCACGAAGGCTATAAAGTGCAACGGGTTATTTCAGGAAAACTGGCAATCAATGCAGCCTTAGCTGCTCCTCCAGATTTGATTTTGCTGGATATTGTTATGCCAGATATTGATGGATATGAAGTTTGTCAATATCTGAAATCTCATAAAAAAACTCAAGATATTCCCATAATTTTTCTGAGTGTAATAGAAGAATTATCTGAAAAAGTCAAAGCTTTCCGATTAGGTGCTGTTGACTATATCACTAAACCATTACAAGTCGAAGAAGTTTTAGCCCGCGTCCAAAATCAACTCATCATCCAAAATCTACAAAGACAATTAAAAAGACAAAATCAGCAACTACTGTGGGAAATCCAAGAGCGTCAGCGGTTTGCAGGCGAATTAAAAAATCAAAATACACAAATAGAATCAATTTTAAATACAGCTAAAGTAGGGATTTGCCTGACAGATGAAGACGGCTATTTTTTGGAAGTAAATCCAGCCTATTGTCAATTGTATGGATTGAAACGCTCAGAAATTATTGAGAAACAATTTACAACAGTACATTATCCAAATGCCACAGGTGAAGAAAAATATCATTTAATTCAGCAATATAAAAATTTTATCGGCAATGGCGGCAAACAAAACAAAGGAGAATTTAGTGTTACTCGTCCGGATAATTCTCAGCTAAGTGTTGAGATTACCCAAGGGGTTTTCCAAACAAATGATGGCAAGTTTTTTGTCGTCACTACCTTGATAGATATTAGCGAACGGCTAGCCGCATTGCGCGATCGCCAACTCGCCGAGACAGCCCGTAAATCTCGTGAACGCTACCTAGCAGCCCTTGTAGAAGTTCAACACAGATTACTTAATTTTGATGGTAGCAATAAATGCTATACAAAAATTTTGCAAATTCTCGGACAAGCATCAAACGCCAGTCGTGTATACGTCTGGGAAAATCACCAAGGCGCAGATGGACGCTTGCGGATGAGTCAACGTGCTGAATGGTGCGCTTCTGGGATTGAGGATAAAATTGACAAACCCGCTTTACAAAACCTTTGCTATGAGAATTTTTGCCCACGCTGGACTGCTTTATTATCAAAAGGCGAGATCATCTGTGGTATATTAGCAGAGTTCCCCGAATCAGAACAGGAAATTTTACAATCTCAAGGCATTTACTCAATTCTGCTTTTACCGATTATCGCCAAAGGGGATTTTTTGGGCTTTATTGGCTTTGATAATTGTGAAGAAACACAGTTTTGGGAAGCATCGGAAGTATCACTTTTACAAGCAGCAGCAACAGCAATTTCCATCGCCCAAGAACGCAAACAAGCTGAAGATGCGCTGCAAAAACAACTTGATCGCAGCAACCTGATCAGAGAAATTTCTTATAAAATTCGGTCACAATTAGATACACAAAATATCTTACAGACTGCTAGCACTCAGTTAGGTGAGGTTCTGGGAGTCAGTCGCGCCTTGATTCATATCTACATAGATTCACCCAGTCCCAAAATTCCCATTGTCGGCGAATTTCTGGCTGCTGGCTATGACTCGATCATTGATTTTGATGTAACGATTCAGGGTAATCCCCGCATTCAAGAGATATTATCGCAAGACAAAGCGATCGCCTCCACAGATGTTTATGCTGAACCACAGGATCTAAATTTCCACACCATCTGCCAAAAGTTACAAATCCAGTCGATGTTAGCAGTGCGTACCTCTTATCAAGGTAAACCCAATGGTATGATATGTTTGCATCAGTGCGACAAACACCGGGAATGGACAGCAGAGGAAATTGAATTATTAGAATTCATCGCCGCTCAACTGGGAATCGCCCTAGCCCAAGCGCAACTACTAGAGCAAGAAAAACAAGCACGTGCTAAAGTAGATCGGCAAAATATCCAACTCCAGCAAGAAATTGGTATCCGCATCTCAGTAGAAACAGCGCTCAAAGCGAGTGAAAATAAATATCGCCACCTAGTTGAGACATCACAGAATATAATTTGGTCAGTAGATATTAACGGCTTGCTTGTCTTTGTCAACCCCGCTGTTAAACATATTTTTGGCTACGAACCCGCAGAAGTTATTGGGCGGCTATTGACTGATTTTGTCTTACCAGAACAAGTTGCTGATACACAGGAACTGATAGAGCAAGTCCTCGATGGTAAATCTGTGTTTCAGTATGAGATTACCTGCATTGCCAAAAATGGTAACACCATTTATCTAATGTTGAATGCGATCGCTCTACACAATGAACGAGGCTTAATTGTCGGCATCACAGGTACAGCTAGCAACATTACAGAGCGCAAACAGGCAGAACAAGCCCTGTTATCAACTGCGATCAAACTCTCTAACCATAACCTAGTCTTAACACAATTAGCAAAAAATCAGATACTTTATCAGGGTGACTTAAAAACCGCTTGCAGAGAATTGACAGCCGCTGGGGCTAAAAATATGGGGATAAAAAGAGCTAGTATCTGGATGTATGGGGAAAACTGCGAGCTTTATGCAATGCCTTGACCTATTCCAGCCAGATGCTCACCAACATAGTCCAGAATATGTGCTTATAGAAGCAGATTATCCCACTTATTTTCAAGCTTTGCACACCGACCAACTGATCGCCGCCGATGATCCCTACACTGATCCGAGAACACAAGAACTGAGCGAATCATACTTAAAACAATTCGGTATCACTTCCCATCTGAGTGTCCCCATCAGACTAGGGGGTGTAACTACAGGCATATTATGCTTAGAACAGGTAGGAGTTGTTTATCATTGGACTCAGGAAGACCAGAATTTTGCTCGTTCTTTGGGTAATTTAGTATCTTTGGTGCTAGAAGCAAGGGAACGCAAAAAAGCAGAAGCAGCACGCCGCGCTTCCGAAGAAAAATTAGGATCAGCCTTTAGATCATCTCCTGATCCAATTAGTCTCAGTATTTTTCCCGAAAATCGCTATATCGAAGTTAACGACAGTTTTTGTCGATTTTTTGGTTATTCGCGTTCCCAGGTTCTCGATCGCACCGCAGAAGAATTGAAAATTTTGGTCAATCCAAAAGAAACTGCCTTTCTCTCGCAGATTTTGCAACAGACAAAAGCCCTTCGCAACCATGAAATTGATGTTCACACCGCGACTGGGGAAGTGAGAACGACTTTGTATAGTGCAGAAATGATCGAGATTGATGGGCAACAGTATATACTCGGTACAAATAAAGATATCACAGAGCGCAAACAGGCAGAAAATGAAAGCCGATTGTTACTGTTGACTACCCAAGCAATGAGTCGTGCCATAGATGTCAACAGTGCCTTATTCCTCGTTATGCGTTTAATTTGTCACACGATTAATTGGGATTTTGGCGAAGCATGGATACCCAGTGATGATGGCAATGTTTTAGAACACGCCTTAGCTTGGTATGGCGAAGAAACGGTTTTAGGAGAATTCTGCAACCAAAGCAAAAATTTCAAATTTGCTCCAGGTGTAGGATTACCAGGGCGAGTCTGGCAAAACAAACAACCAGAATGGATAGAGAATGTTTCTAATGTTACAGAGCCAGTGTTTTTGCGATCGTCATCAGCAGCAAAACTGGGATTAAAAGCTTGCGTTGGCGTGCCAATTCTCGCTGATCAAGAAGTATTAGCTGTTTTAGTGTTTTTTAAACGCAAATCAGCACCAATAGATAAACGGTTGCTCTTGCTTGTCAATGCCGTAGCTGCCCAATTAGGTGGGCTGATGCAGCGTAAACTAGTAGAAGCCGCCCGCAGACACAGCGAAGAACGTTTACAGCTAGCCTTAGAAGCTAGCGATTTAGGATTGTGGGATTGGAATATCAGCAGGAACAAAATCTATCGCGACTGGCGATGGCACCAAATGCTGGGGTACAAAGAACAGGAAATTGAGGAAACTCTCCAAGGCTGTCAGCAACTGATACATCCAGAAGACTTAGCCTTAGTCAACTCAGTCTTAAAAGCCCATCTGGAAGGTGCTATTCCCGTTTATGAAGTAGAATGTCGGATGTGCTGCGCCTCTGGGGAGTGGAAGTGGATTCAGTCTCGTGGTCAGATTTTTGAGTACGACGAACAGGGTTTACCCTTGCGGATGACAGGAACGCACAAAGATATTACCGAACGCAAAACCCTAGAACGAGAACTGGCGCTGCGAGAAGCGCGTCTGAATGCCTTTTTTACCAGCGCTCCTGTGGGGATGAATATTCTAGATCATCAACTACAGTTTGTGCAAATTAACGAACTGCTAGCAGAAATTCATGGCATACCTCAAAATGACCATATTGGCAAGACTATCCATGAAGTTATCCCTCACATTGCACCCATAGTTGCACCATTTTACGAGCAGGTGTTATTGACTGGTCAACCGATTCTCAACCAAGAAATGAGCGGAGCATTACCCAGCCAACCAGATGTCATCCGTTACTTCCTCACATCTTATTTTCCCATCCCCACAGAGGACAATCGCCCCTCTGGCGTGGGTACTGTTATGCTAGAAATTAGCGAGCGCAAACGGGCGGAACTAGCTGTACAAGAAGGTAGACAGCGATATCAGTTGTTAGCAGAAGCCTCACCTGTGGGGATATTTCACGCAGATATTGACGGCAATTATTTATATAGCAATCAACGCTGGTGCGAGATTACTGGCCTGTCACCACAAGAATCTCTCTTGCGAGGGCTGGGAAAAAGCTTTACATCCAGATGACCGTCAGCTAGTTTTGATGAGATGGTATCAAGCAACAACATCTCAATGGGCCTATAAATGTGAATATCGTTTTTTGCGTCCCGATAATACATTAGCTTGGGTAATTAGTCAAGCTTTACCAGAAATTGGCAATGACGGCGAAATTAAAGGCTTTATTGGGACAGTAACAGATATTACCGAGAGAAAACAGGCAGAAGAAGCCCTACAAGAAAGTACCGAAAGAGAAAGAGCGATCGCCCAAGTAATTCAAAAAATGCGGCAAACATTGGATCTAGAAACCATATTTGCGGCGACAACCCAAGAATTACGGCAAGTGTTAGACTGCGATCGCGTCGTTGTTTATCGTTTCAATGCCGATGAGAGTGGCAAATTTGTGGCTGAGTCGGTGGGGAATGATTGGATTTCTCTCCTAGAAGCACCCCATTTCACAGAATCTGTACTAGAAGATAACCATTGCATAATCAAACTTTTGGATGGTGTAGACAACCAGATACAGGATATTTATCTGCAAGACATCCAAGGTAATATGTACAGCCAAGGTGAAAGTTTCCGCTGTGTCTGTGACATCTATAAAGCCGGATTTGACGATGATTACATTCAGCTTTTAGAGCGCTTTCAAGCAAAAGCTTATATCACTGTCCCCATTTTATATGGTAGTCAACTTTGGGGATTATTAGTAAGTTATCAAAATTCTCATCCCCGCCAATGGAAAACCGAAGAAATCAACATTGCCGTGCAAATTGGTAATCAGCTAGAAGTTGCTTTACAGCAGGCACAATTGCTGGCAAAAACTCAAAGACAATCACAAGCATTACAAGCATCTGTCATCGCTGCTGATGCGGCAAACCGAGCCAAAAGCGAATTTTTAGCTAACATGAGTCATGAACTGCGTACCCCACTCAACGCTATTCTTGGTTTCACCCAAGTGATGAACCACGATGATTCTTTATCCCCTGAACATCAAGAGAACTTAGCAATTATCAATCGCGCTGGTGAACATCTGTTGAATTTAATCAACGACATTCTGGAAATGTCCAAAATTGAAGCTGGCAGAACCACATTAAATATTAACAGCTTCGACTTAATTCACCTGTTAGCAAATCTGAAAGAAATGTTACAGTTTCGGGCTGTTTCTAAGAACTTGCAACTGGTATTTGAATATGCTCCTGATTTGCCAAAATACGTGCAAACTGATGAAAGCAAATTGCGTCAAGTCTTACTCAATCTCTTAGGAAACGAGCAATACAT
>CAVYXS010000147.1:0-11176 GCA_963772205.1 uncultured cyanobacterium | reverse complement strand
AGCTTAAACGCGCTAAAACAGGTGCGGGTTTGTCAGAAAGCCCAGAAGAAGGCAAGTAAAAAGCCAAAAATACATTATATTTAAATACCTATATGTGATATTGAATACATATAAATATTAAAGTTTTATTATTATTAAAATGCTAGAAAGAGGTATTACCAGTGGCAGAGCCTTCGATCCATCAAAAGCAGGTGGAAAGATACTTAAAGTCTTTTATGAAAATGTCAAGATAACAGACAAGGGTACTGATATAGTCGAAGCTCATGTCCGCAGGTTTAATCCTATTGGTGATGCAGAATTGAAAATGGTAGATCGATTAAGAAAAATAGCAGCAAATGAACTCATAGCCGAACCAGTCGATCTGCGCTTCTATACTCATGAACTACGGGAATACATTAGGTATAAAAAACTTGGATACCAGGCTGGGCAGCCAAATGATCCAGATGAGGCTTATGAACTCTGGAATAATGCTCACACAGCAACACTAGAAGATTATCGGCTAAAGGAGGGACCAGGTATTTTATTTAAAATTAGTTTTTGACACTCCCACAGCTTAAAGTATCTGTACGCTAGGCAATGCCAAGCATACGTATATTGCAAAAATCAAATAGTAGCCCTATACTTTGTAAAATGTTATGCTTATAGAGCATAAGCATTCGGGTAAAAAATTTTATAAACCTACTAATATTTTTTAACTTAATCAAATCCTCTTAATATTGAAGAGTGGGAGGAATTTTTATGAAAAACGCAACCAAAGTAACTCAACTTGAATTAGTACTTCTCGAATTAGTCGCCAAAGGCGAGGGAAATTGGAGTTGGTATGAAATAGCTAATCATCTTTCTCGCCTAGACGTGTCTAGAGAACCTGATATGATGGTGGTGTTAAAGAATTTAGCTACGAAGGGTTTACTGACAAGATATGTGCAGCCAGGATCGCCTCGAGAATCGCTGGGATTTGACCCCAACAGGTACTAAAATCCTGATGGAAATTCTAACATATCAAAGCGTTGGGTCTCAAACCTAAATTCTCAAATTGTATGCTAACCCTGTCCCCCTCCCTCCATGCTAGACTCTCCCAACCCCTGAAAATCGGCACATTTGAAGTCAAAAGCCGCGTTTTGCAGTCGCCTTTATCTGGGGTGACAGATATGGTGTTTCGCCGTCTGGTGCGTCGCTATGCGCCAGAGTCGATGCTATACACCGAAATGGTGAACGCTACAGGGTTGCATTATGTCAAGGAATTGCCGAAAATTATGGAGGTAGACCCCAACGAACGACCAATCAGCATTCAACTATTTGACTGTCGTCCAGATTTTTTGGCGTCAGCTGCGCAGTGAAGGCGGTAGCAGAAGGTGCTGATACTGTCGATATTAATATGGGGTGTCCGGTAAATAAAATTACTAAAAATGGTGGTGGTTCTTCCCTGTTACGACAACCGGAAGTCGCTGAGGCGATTGTGCGGGAAGTGGTGAAGGCTGTTGATGTACCAGTAACAGTTAAAACCCGGATTGGCTGGAACGATCAAGAAATTACGATTCTCGATTTTGCCAAGCGGATGGAAGATGCAGGGGCGAAAATGATTACAGTGCATGGACGCACCCGCGCCCAAGGTTATAATGGCAATGCGCGGTGGGAATGGATTGCTCGTGTCAAGGAAGTGCTTTCCATCCCAGTCATTGGTAATGGAGATATTTTCTCAGTGGAAGCGGCGGTAAAATGTTTAGAGGAAACAGGCGCTGATGGGGTAATGTGTTCTCGTGGGACTTTGGGTTATCCGTTTTTGGTGGGAGAAGTTGACTACTTCCTCAAAACTGGGGAACTTTTACCCACACCTACCCCCATTCAACTGCTGGAATGTGCTAGAGAACATTTGCAAGCTTTATGGGAATATAAAGGCGATCGCGGTGTGCGTCAAGCCCGCAAACACATGACTTGGTATGCTAAAGGTTTTGTAGGTGCGGCTGATTTGCGGGGTAAATTAAGTTTGGTTGACAATGTACATCAAGGTTTAGACTTGATTGATCGGGCAATTGAGCAACTTACCAAAGGTTATGAACCAGAGAGTGAAATAGGATCTGATTTGTCTTTGGTGTAAGTAGGCGTTATCAACAAGGACTAGTCCGGATATTTCATTTGAAGTCATAATTAAGCCTTTGCCTAACGCTGCGTTTTCAAATAAGTAAACACCGATTTATCGCCAATATCAGCAGCCATTGCTTGTATTGTCTTACGTAAAGCAAACACTAAAAACAAAATCGCCCAAACTGCTAATAAAACCTGTTCCCACTGAGTCGGTAAAATTCCTAGCAAATGTCCCACCAATAGTAAAGGTACGGTGACGGTTAATACTTTGGTTTCTGGACGATTGAAGCAAAAAGCTTCTTTGAAATAAATACCTGTCAAAGCGACAAAGGTAAAACCAACGCCAAATAATGTCAGAGGTTGATTGTAAACGATGACAGCTAAAGGTGTACTGCTAGTCAGTGCCAGTACCAGTGATGTTATGCTACCAATTGCCCAAAAAACTTGCAACGCTCGGTGCAATAGTACCATATATATATGTATGGTCAATAAACTGACACCGAGAGCCAAACTAAAACAGGCGTATAAAGGTGTCAGTATGGTAAAAACATTTGGGTTATTGTCCAAGAAAACCAAAGCGCTACCTATGGTAAAGCTAAGTGCAGCTACCATTAAGCCAGTGCGGTAGATAATCACACCCAGGCGATCGCTTTGAGTAATTGTAAATTCCCCAAACTGACCTTGATAAACTTCTGGTGGAGATACTGTTTGTGTCGTCATAGTCAAGCATTTAGGAGTGAGGAGTTGAAAATAGTTCCTAGTTCCTAGTTTAAGCGTTTGTTGGGGAATTTTTTGATTTGGGGTGATGGGGTAATCTAGTCCCGCGATTTCAAACTATTTGTTTAGCCGCATAAATTTTTAGATACAGCAGATTGCGAGTTGGTGAGGTACAAAAATACCCCACCCTAACCCTCCCCAATACATACGGGGAGGGAATTACCCCCCTTAATCCCCCCTTTATAAGGGGGGATTAAGGGGGGTAATTCACCGTAGTCCCAAGCAAGGGAAGGGTGTACTTCATTTACTTGCAAAGTGCTGTATCTCTAAATCCACACGAATATGTATTAGCGTTTTGGTGGTATGGTATAAGACTTTGAAATCGCGGGACTAGCCCTGACTCATATCAAATCCGGTTGATTGCACATGGTATATGTAGGGGCACAGCAGTGCTGTGCCCCTACCCTTTGTGTGTCCGTAACCGGATTTGATATCATGACTTCTAATGTATCTTGCAAACATATCTGCAACTGCAGGTGTGCATTACCGCTGTTGATAGCTATTTCTACCCAACCGTGACTACCAACTAAAGCGATCGCCTGTCCTAAGGCAACATCACTGTAAGTTTCACACCCTGGGATAGTCAATCCTGCTATGTTCACGCTCCAGGCTTTACCTTGGATGTAACTTCCGGGAATGTTGCTGATTAAGTTACCAAAGTGGTCAATATATTGTATAGAACCTGAGACCCCAGTTGTTGTCTGGGTGCAGTCTACTAAAGGAAGTTGTACCAAAGTGTTGTGATCAATTTCTCTTCCTAGCTGTTGCAGGGGGACACCACTGGCGAGATGAGCTGCTACTGGGGCAAAAATATCTCGAGCGTGGAATGTGGTGCTTGGTTGAGGGGTTCTCCAATAATTAAGATTTGTTAGCTCGACTGCGGTAATTGCTGGACTTTGACTGAGTACACCACTAAATATGCCATTATCTGGCCCCACCAGAAACCCCTGAGCAAATTTTACAGCGATCGCTCTTCGTTTACTTCCCACTCCTGGATCTACCACAGCTATATGCACTGTGCCATTTGGGAAATATGGGTAAGCGTTTATCAGGCAAAATCTACCTGCGGCGATGTTTTGCGGGGGAATTTGGTGCGTTAAGTCTACTATTCTTAGCCTGGGGTTGATTTGGGCAATGACTCCTTTCATCACGCCTACATATACATCGCGATCGCCAAAATCGCTGAGTAAGGTAAGGATTTCTGGTTGACCCATTTGTTGCTCGAAGATGAATTTATAATGGAAATATATTAAAGTTACATTTTCTGTAACAAAAGCTACGGAATTTGTGTTATGTTAGGAAGACGAGACATAAAAAAACTTAAAGAGGTAATCACTATGGTCAACAATAGAGTAAATGCGGCAAATAAGGCACAAGAAGCCCATAGACAGAATATTCAAAGAAGCCTAGAGCATCGCCTAGAAGTAGCCAGAGCAAATGGCGACGAAAAGCTAATTCGTCAACTAGAAGATGAAATGAAGCTTTTGGGTTAAATCAAGTTTTCCAAGTTCATAGTTTTGTTGTGTAACCCCGCTACGGCGGGTTTCTTTGTTTTGGGGAAGGATATTTTCACCTTTTCCCATCGTCCAATTGGTTTCAAATTTTTCAAGCTAGTATGTTCATCGTTTTGGAGCATGATCAAATGCTCTGGCGATCGCATTCCATGCCAACTTGGGTTTGAGGTTGGAGTCGAGTGGTAGAGTCCGTACAGGTAAATTATCAGCACGGGGCGCATACTTTGACAGCCAAGTGTAGCGATCGCTCAATCCCCAAGTTAAGACTGCAATCACTGCAGGTTCATCAAGAACGACTGAAAGATAGTCTTCATAAGCACTGGCGACAATGCGATCGCGTATATCACGATTTTTTGGTAATTTTTGGTCTGTAACATCTAGTTCAGTAATCAAAATTTTTAGACCAAGACTAGCAACATCAGCGAGAAACTTTCGTAGTTTCTTGGCATTAACATGAGTTTCATGACCATGTAGGTGAGATTCCATACCAAGAGCATGAATTGGTGTTCCTCTAGATTTCAAATGTTCTAGCAGTTTGAGAACTGCAGTTCTCCTCGCTTCATGCTTGGGGATGTCATACTGTAGCCCATCCTCATTGTAAACTAACAAGGCTTTGGGATCAGCTTGAGCAGCAGCCCGAAAGGCAAGTTCAATATAGTCTATACCTAAGAAATCTAGCCAAGGTGAGGCTCCCAATCCATCTGAGCGTTTGTTATCTGGATCGATTACCTCGTTAACTACATCCCATGAGTGAACTTTCCCAGCATAGTGCTTGACAACAGTTTGAATATGTTCAACTAAGAACTGCTCTGCATTTTGACGATTCACTACCTCTTTAAACCACTTAGGTAATGCCTGATACCATACTAGATTGTGTCCCCGAAACAATATTCCGTGAGTGCGAGCAAAGTTAAGTAACCAATCACTTTTGGTAAAGTCAAAGCTATTTGGAGTAGGGCGCACAGTATCCCACTTCAGATCGTAATCTGGCACCAAAATTCCGCACTGTTTAGCAAAGATAGCGGCAAACTCTTTGTTTGAGGCTAGAGAGGACTGTATACCTGCTGCTCCATAAATTAACCCTTTAGCTGCTGCACGCTGCTTTAAAGAGGCTTGTCCTATGACTTTAAAGTCTCTGTTTAGATGATCAACAGCTTGATTCTGGAACAGAGAATACTTATCTGTCGCTGCTAGAGCGATCGCTCCTGCTAAACCTGATGTACTCAGACATAAGAAATGACGCCTGCTTAGTAACGACTGTTTGAACATATAGATTAACGCTCGTCCAATCTATAACAATCTGAATCGCTGCTTCAGAATGAGCATGAGAAAAATTGTGTTTCCGACTAAATAACGTTGCCATAAGCGGTTAGGTTCTACAAGCAAGCGAAAAAGCCACTCTAGACCAGCTTTTTGCATAAATTTTGGCGCTCTTTTCACCATTTCAGCCACTAATTCAAAGCTTACCCCTATGCCTATTGATACTGGAACATTCAGCTTTTGGTAATGGTTGTATATCCAATACTCTTGCTTGGGAGCGCCTAACCCAACAAACAGAAGGTGAGGTGCTGCTGCTTGAATAGCTAAGTTAATTTGTTGTAACTCCTCAGCATCTGACTCAAAACCATAGGATGGACAATAAGTTCCCACAATTTTGAGAAGAGGATGTCTTGTCTGTAGAACCTGCATAGCCTTCTTTGCAGCACCTGGACGACCTCCTAGCAGAAACACTTTCAGTTCTCTGTCTGCACTGATTTCGCATAACCGCTCAAAGAGGTCTGTACCATTTACCCGACCAGATAGTGGTGTCTGAAAAAACTTAGCCGCCCATAAAAGAGGAACACCATCAGGTACTACTAGAAAAGCATGGCGATAGATCTCACGAAATTTAGCATTTCGTTGTAGTATCACAATATGCTGTGCATTTGGTGTTACCACGTATTGAGGAGTGTTTCCAAAAGCTGCATGATCTGCGATCGCCTCAACAACCTCATCAAAAGAGTATCGATCAATATCGATACCGCAAATATTTACCCTTGTCGAATAGCTCATAATTTTTACTTTTAAAGTCAGGATTCAGATCGGGGATAGTTGACAGAGGTAACATGATGAAGAAGAAAGTGCCCCATAGCAAAGCGTTAAGAAACTTTACCAATTATCAAAAAAGGAATTAGTAGGATTCATCAAGGCGCTCACGCCAGAAATAGCACAACTTCAATAATTGGCTTGTAGATTTCAATATTATCAATGTACTGAATTTACCATGTGCCGTACTGATCAGTTGGTAACTTGCCAATTCTATTTCTGACGAAAGTTTTTATCTTTTTAAATATTTGCGGATTGATCAATAACTTCAATGGAAAAATTAACACCTCCTGAAATAACCAATACAAGTAATAATGTTGACGTTGACTAACCAAATTACTTGATTCTTGCATAGCAAACTTAGAACCTACTTTCCAACTTTCGTGAATATGTTTAAATTGGTTTAATGCCTTTCCACTCATACCATCAAGAGAGTAAGAAGCCAGAGGAGTTTCAACGTATCGGAAGGCTAATTCTCTTATATAAGCTCGAAAAATAAAATCGTAATCAGCATCTATCTTATAGTTTAAATCAAATAATCCTATACTGTCATATACTGTTTTTTTGACAAAACAACTAGGATGATTCAGGGGAAATCTGATTACTAATTTTTTTAAATCTCCTGGGACAAATGTATTCAAATATTCACCATTTAAATAATTGTATGTTGGTGAATAAATAATGGAAATATCGGATTCTTGATGAAAAATATCTTCGACAATCTGCAATGCACCATCATTATACCAGTCATCGGCATTAATAATGCCGATAATATCTCCTGTAGCAAGTTGAACGCCCTTATTCATAGCATCATAAACACCTTTGTCTGGCTCCGAAATCAAGATATCTATTTGCGCTGAATATCGACTAATAATTTCTAAAGTTCCATCTTTTGAGCCACCGTCAACAACAATATACTCTAATTGCGATTCCATCTTTTGATTAATGACGCTTAAGATGGTTTGTTCCAGCGTCTTTACTGAATTATATACAGGCGTGATAATTGATATTTTCATGGTGGATATTTACAAAAAATTTACTGAAAAAACTTAACTCACCTACAAGTAATCAAAGATTTTTAATCTCCTGATTGGCACAAGCAAGGAGAATTATTTGAGTTACATTTTTGTCGTTACCACCCTGATGATAAAGGTGATTTTACATGAGTTTCAACCTTGACAGAACCGTATATAAATGTATAATAAATACATTTATATAATTAATTTACTCTTTTTTTGACTTCTTTTAAAGCCAGAATATTCAAGAGCAGATGAAAAATTAATTCCCATATAAATAGCCCAAAACATATCTTTTGATAATGGTAATGAGCCTTGCAGAATATTGATTATATAAATTACTAGAAACACAAAAAACCAAAAAAATTCTATTTTCCTAGTTACAATTTTTAAAAATATAATTCGTTTGAATAACATAAATAAATTAATCAAAAATAGTGTTAATCCTATGATACCTAACTGTAAAAATAAATCAACAAATCCGTTATGGGCAATAAAAATTGCAGTACCATCTCTAAAGGCTTCACTGCTGAATGCCCATGTATTTTTAATAATAGGATAAGAAACATTTGATGTCCAAAATCCATTATATCCATAGCCTAGCCAAGGGCGGTTTAATCCAGAATTAATAGCTAATTGCCAAATGGGGACACGACCATTAAATTCAAGATCTTTGCCTAAATCATCTACCACTATTGTTTCGAAATTCACCACACCTAAAACACATATTCCTATATAAATAGTCAAGATAATTAATAACATAAAATCTCTATGTTTACCCTGCTTAATTATTTTGTAAAGTGGCATAAAATATAGTGATATTACAAATATTAGTAACCCAGTTTTACTATTTGACAACAACATGAGAACAATAGCAAATGCCAGACTAGATAAAGCAAACCATCGATTATTATTCTTATCAAGGCAATTTACTAGAAAAATTGAGCAGGACATTCCCATAAATGGACCGAATGTTTGCTTATGATCAAAAATACCCCTCCAGGACAGAACATCATTAACTACATGTAGGCTATAGCTTGGCAATAACAAGACACTTGCTAGAGATAAAATCATCATAATAATACATAATCTCGTTAGCAAACGGATAATATCTCTAGGTGTATATTCAACAGCTAAATATAGTCCAAAGAAAGCCATGCATACTAAATGTCTTAATTCTAATAGAGTCTTTAATGGATTCTCCGACCAAAAAAATGAAGCACAAGCAAGTAAAAACAAAAACGCGGAAAAGATATCTTTGAAAGCAACATAAATAAACCGAGGTAAGCGACTACTGATTACAAGACATATAAAGCCATAAACTACCAGGGTAATGACGTCTTGGATAACCTGAGACAGGAAAGTTATTTGTGTTAATACAAATAACCAAGTCAATATCCATGACTCAGTTGTTCTGGAAATACGTAAATTGGAAGTATTCATTATTAACTATATATTTTTCAGATTATTAAAAATAGACAAGTAGCGACGCGCTTGAATTTCTTGTCTAAACTCCTGTTCCGCCTTCTCACGAGCGTGGTAGGATAGCTTTTCATGCCTCTGTTGATTGTCAAGTATCCAAGCAATTCCTTGAGCTAAGTCTTGAGTGTTCAAAGGTTGGGCTAAATAACCATTTACCTGATGCTCAATCAGATCCGATGTACCACCAAGATTGAAGGCAACACAGGGTGTAGCACAGGCGATCGCTTCCATAACTGTATTCGCTAGATTTTCTTCAGTTGAAGGTAAAACAAACACATCTGCTGCTGAATAAACCAAAGCTAAAGATATGTCATCATTACATATGCCTAAGTAGTGAGCTTTCAAGCCAAAGTCAGGAGGATTTTCAGGCTGAGATGCACCGAAAATAACTACTTCTAATTTATCTTGCCAACCAGATTTACTGAGACCTTGCAAAGCGGGTTGTAATAAATGAAATCCCTTTCGTGTGTCAGTAGTTGCCTGTAATGCTCCGAATAAAATCAGTTGTTTATCTTGGGGTAAATTCAGTAGTTCTCGTGCAACAACTTTATTGATATGTGTCTATACCTTTGAGTATCAATTCCATAGGGAATTACTTCGATTTGCAAATCTTTAAACAGGGAACTGGCTCTGGCACAATTTGCTAACCAAGTGCTAGGCGTAACAATTGTCAGATTTAAATCCCTCCAGGCTTTAGCTTTACGCTGCCATATCCAACTAGATAAGTCCCAATTTTTACTACTACCAAGCTGGGGACAGCCACCACAGGATTTTAAGTACCGTTCGCAATCACCACTGTAATGACACCCCCCGGTAAACGCCCACATATCATGTAATGTCCAAACTAAAGGGCGTTTAAACTTGGTAATTGTTTCTATCTGCATAAATCCGGCATTAATCCAGTGCAGATTGATGATATCTGGATTAATTTCATTCACTTTGGGAACAATTGTATCTGCTAACCACGAAAGAGAATATGAGGTGTTACTTCGCTGACGATAAAATTTTAATGGCAAAATATCAACCGTCCGCTTTGCTTGTGCTATGCCTTGAGACAGTTTTGCCTTGGGTGCAAACACTGTTTTGTCATCACTAACTTTTTTCTGCACAAGCATTTGTGAGTTGATCGCAATATATTGTAATCCTTGGTGTAAGCGATAGGCTGCACGAGCTGCACCACCCTGAATGTCAGAACTGTTAATCAGTAAAACCTTCATGATTAGTTATGATTAGTTATTGATGAATAGTTGCATTTGAAAAATTAGAAGTATAACTAGCTATGGCTCTAATTTTTATTGCTGGTGCGAATTAATCTCATTCCAGAGAATGTTTTGTAAGTATCATAATTTATTTATATCCCCCAAACTCCTTAAAAATGAAGGCTAAGATACTCTTAAAATATCCCTAATAAAGGGATATTTAGGAGAATAAGTGAAACTTTGATACATCAAAAATAACCTTTAAAACATTATTTTATAATAATGTTTTAAACTTCTTTAATCTATTTTGAATATCATATTTTAGCAATTGTAAATAGGTTGTTTTAAATAAAGTATTCTGTGTAAAACTATCTGCCTGAAAGTTGGCAGTTATCAAGGGTGGATGTTTAAGAGGGAATTCCATTACTTCTGTAGGCATATTTATGTAAGGACTGATTTTTCTAGAATTAAAATGTGTAGAATCTGAGCCAAAACCTATATTAGAAATTAAATTTACATTCGAGAGAATTCCTAAATTATTTTGCATCCAGCAGGAAAAAGTCCATTGATAATCCCAAATTTTATCTACAGGATTCTGATAAACAGACTCAAAATTGTTTCTCCAGTATCTGACCGCTTTATCTTGTTTGAGGATGTTTTTGAGAAACCCTTCTGCTTGAAACTCTGGCCACAGTTTCATATAAATATCAAAGTTACGCCAAGAACGTCTCCAACTTGCCCAACCCCAACAATGATTAAAAATGGAAAAATAGTAACTGTAATTAGTTCGTCGGCGTCCAAATTGGACATTTTGTCCAGAAATTGAACCAATTCGTGTATCGTATCTATATTTTTCTAGTAATTCTTCACAAAAGGGAAAAAATGTAGGATGAGGTACACAATCATCCTCTAAAATAATTGCCTCTTCTACTTGATCAAAAACCCAATTTAAACCACTGTAAACTCGTTTTGCACAGCCTAAATTTACTTCAGAATAATTTTTTATTACTTCGCAATTCCA
>CAVYXS010000146.1:0-16918 GCA_963772205.1 uncultured cyanobacterium | reverse complement strand
ATATAACTTATGCCCAATTACTCCTGTGAATGATACTATGGCGATCGCCAAAATCGCTGAGGAACGCTTTTCATGAACCCAAGCAACACCGATTTTACTTACCCACTGTTGGTTGTTGACGGGTTTTGGCTGTCCACCTTGATCACTAGTTTTTGATAAAAACAGGACTATATTGCTGAGAACAAATTTTTGCAACCCTCCACTGTGGCTTTTGTCGCTTTGATTTTTCACAATTTCCAGCAATGGAGTTTTATGGCGTAATGCTTTATACCGTTTCCGCCAGTAAATTAATTGCTGAGTCAAGGACTTAAACAATCGCTGCTTTTTCATTACCTATGGCTTGTGTTGCTGACTTTGATATCTCAAAACAAGACAATCCTCAGAGAAGTCCAAGCGATTGCCACCGGAGTTGCTCAGAACTACGGTGGCAAAATTTGGTTGCACTGGAATTGCTACACTAGTTACCTGGAAAAAGTGCTGTACATGGATAGTGGGGCGTTTAGCCCGTGCGGAGTGCTGACTATAACAATACTACTCCCTAGTCCCTAATTCCTAGTCCCTATCGGTAGAATGCAATTTTGTGGGGATGAAAATAGTATTAACGGGAGCGGATGACGCGCAAAGCTGCGTAGACGCACAGCTGTGCTTGTTCGTCAGACATTATATACCCTGCTGCTGTTAATGCACTGGGGTCTAGGGTAAGATTATACACACCTGACCACACAGCTACAAGTGGATCAGCTAATTCTACCATCTGGTAAAAATTAGTCAGTCCCGATTTTGCCGCACCTGCTTGCGAGTGCAAGACCCGCCAAGTTACAGGAATACCGACCGTGCTATTATAAGACCCTGATAAAGCACCTGTAATCGCACCTATGCCCTGAGACTGTAACCGCCAAGGGTATTTTCGCCAAACATCGCCATTGTGAGTAGCCCGTAAAACTGCCAAGCGGTAGTCTTCTAAGGTACTGAGAAAGCAATAAAACGCCATCGCAATCACGTAACCATGCGGATCTTCTCTACTCAATTCGGCTTGTACCCTATCTAACCCAGCCCCTTGGTCTAACAAAGCATTGACTTTTGTTAATTGTTGTGGTATTGAGGTCGGCGTTTCTCCAATAAAAGCGATGGTTTCCGGGATTAGGGTTCGGGGGTGGAGTTTTTCAGTCAGAGATTGAGCGATCGCATATCCTACTGCTAGTGTTCCATCCCGTACTACTGGGTCATCCTCCCAGATTTGTAACACACGGAGCAAGTTTTGTCGCAGTTTAATTGTATTTTCGTGGAAAAAAAGTGCCACTGGTAATGTGGAAAGTATTACTTTTGACGAAATATTGTCATTAGCAGATACATGAAGAGATTCTGGCTGCTGACGATTTCGCCAATCATCTATATCTAATAAGCCTAGTTGAATCAAACTTTGGGCACCGTGAACTGCTACTGAGTCCAAATCAGTGCCACTCTGGGACTGTATATCACGACCAGATGCTAAACTTTCGCCGACTAATGCCCCAAGTATCGTACCTCGAAACCGACCATAAACAGAGTAGCGCATAAGCTGAGACTTATAGTGCTTCAAATCCACCGACTAAATTCCTGATTACGAACTTAATTCACTGTTGTAAATGGTGAACCAACGCCTGTAAGCCCAACAAATAACTTTGGGCGCCAAAACCGCTAATTTGTCCGATAGCTACTGGGGCGATGTAAGAGTGATGGCGGAAATCTTCTCGGCGGTAAATATTACTTAAGTGTACTTCGACTGTAGGTAAATTAACGCCAGCGATCGCATCGCGCAGGGCTACACTTGTATGAGTGTAAGCCCCTGCATTAATCAAAATTCCCTGATATTTCCCGAATGCTTCGTGAATAGTATCTACCAAAACCCCTTCATGATTTGACTGCACAGAGAAAACTTGCGCCTGTAATTTTACTGCTTCCGCTTCTAACAGGCGGTTAATTTCAGCCAGTGTCAAAGAACCATAAATTCCTGGTTCTCGCTGTCCTAGCAAATTTAGGTTTGGCCCATGCAGTACCAAAATGCTTAAAGGTTGTAACGTCAAGTTCAGCACTTTAGACGCTTAACGACGACGGGAACGTTCGTTGACTGGAATCGGAATCAATTCTGGTTCCGGCTCTGTCTCTGGCCCTAGTAGGGCTTCAATTAACTTGCGTGCCAATTCCTTAAGCTTTTCCAGTACCTTTTCTATATAGTCCATCAAATTGACCGCTCCTGAGATACTACCTCAATTTTTGATTAACAGCTACGCAGAAACTGGCGTACTTTTGCACCTCTGGCTTCTCATCGGGGTGACAAAGACTCCGGTATTCCGGGTATAAGCCACTTTTAAAATTTAGCGTTGTGATTTCCCTTACTTCTTAGAGTATCACATTCATAACCAACATAGATTAGGGACTGGGACTAGGGAAAGCGTGAAAATTTTTTCATGATCCCCAATCCCGTATGCAGGGCTTTAAGCTAACTAACTTTCGGACTCATTTTTTTTCGCCACAGTTTTACCAGATTTGGTAGTTGACTTCGATTTAGAAGTCGTTGATTTAGTTGTTTTGCGAGTAGATTTCGCTGTTGATTTTTTGCTTGCTAATAATGTCAGCGCCGTAGCGAAAGTGATATTTTCTACTGTTTCACCTTCTGGAATACTGACATTAATTTTGCCATGCTTGATATAAGGCCCGTAGGGTCCGTCATAGATGTTTACTGGTGTATCGTCTTCTGGATGTGTACCTAACTCGCGTAAGGCTGCTTTCGATTTACTGTTGGCGGCGCGTCCCTTTTTCGGTTCTGACAATAATTCCAATGCACGTTCTAAAGAAATTGTCAATACATTATCAGCAGCTTTCAGGGAGCGGTAGTCTTTACCTTCCTTACCTTGGTCATGAACGACATAAGGACCAAAACGCCCCAAACTGGCTTGAATTTTGCCACCAGTACCAGGATGGACACCCAAGGTTCGTGGTAGTGCCAAAAGACCCACAGCCATGTCTAGGGTGACAGTTTCTGAGGTGACTCCTTTGGGTAAGGAAGCTTGTTTGGGTTTGGGGTTTTCTTCCGTCTTGTCGCCCAATTGCACGTAGGGGCCGTAAGTCCCAATTTTCACATAAATGGGTTCGCCAGTTTCGGGATGGCGACCGAGTTGATCAGGCCCTGTGGTTTTTTGTCGCAGGAGTATCTCTACCTGTTTGGGGTCGAGGTCTGCTGGGGTCAGGTCTTTGGGAATGGATGCGGTGACTACGCCGTCGCCATAATCAACTTCGATGTAAAGGGCCATATTTACCAATACGCACCTTGGCGGCTAAATTTTCCAGTTCCACTGTCCTGGCTTTATTAGCATCAATCTGATTTTCCTGTTCCTTGACCAGGGTTTCTAAACCTTTGTCACCCAGATAAAATTCCCGCAGGTAGGGTAGCCAGTTCACCTGTCCTTCGGCGATGTCATCCAGGGTTTGCTCCATTTTGGAGGTAAAACTGGGATCAACAATGTCGGGGAAATATTTTTCTAGGAGATCGGTGACGGCGAAGGCGGTAAAGGTAGGGATGAGGGCATTATTGGTTAATTGGGCATAACCCTTATCAATGATTGTACCGATGATGCTGGCGTAGGTACTTGGTCGCCCAATACCTTCACTTTCCAGGGTTTTGACGAGAGTAGCTTCACTGTACCTCGCTGGCGGTTGGGTTTCGTGTCCCACTGCTTCTAAGTCAGTACAATTGGGATGATCGCCGACTTTCAGGCTAGGCAAAATTACTTCCTGATCTTCCAATGCGGCTTCAGGATCGTCTGATCCTTCAACATAGGCACGTAAATAGCCAGGAAAATCAATCCGCTTACCAGAGGAACGGAAACCAGCATCTTCTACTTGTAACTGTACGCTAATTTGAGTTTGGCGGGAGTCGGCCATTTGGGAGGCGACGGTGCGTTTCCAAATTAAGTCATAAACAGCCAGTTCTCGACCGCCTAAACCAGTTTCTTGGGGCGTGCGGAAGCTGCTACCAGCCGGACGAATGGCTTCGTGTGCTTCCTGAGCGCCTTTGGATTTGGTGGTGTATTGGCGGGGTTGGGGGCTGAGATATTGTTTACCGTAAAGTTGTTCTACACAGTTACGAGCAGCTGCGATCGCCTGATCTGACAAATGCACCGAATCTGTACGCATGTAGGTAATATACCCTTGCTCGTACAAATTTTGGGCAACCCGCATCGTGTCTCTGGCTGAAAGGCGCAGTTTGCGGTTAGATTCTTGTTGCAGTGTGGAGGTGGTAAACGGTGGAGAGGGTTTGCGGGTGACTGGACGTTCTTCGATGTCTGAGACAGTCCAGATTTTTCCAGTCAGGCGTTCAGTGAGGGCTTGGGCTTGTTCTTCGTTGAGCAACAGGACATTGCGACCAGCGGCGATTTGCCCCGTAGCCGCGTCAAAATCGCTGCCGTTGGCAATTTTAGTGCCTCCCAGCGTCACCAACAGGGCGCTAAAGGGGGTTTTGTCCTGCACCAAGGCGGCTTTTAAATCCCAATATGTACCCTCATGAAAGGCGCGGCGTTGGCGTTCCTTTTTAACTAAAAGTCGCACCGCTACCGATTGTACCCGCCCAGCGGATAATCCCCAGGCGATTTTTTTCCACAGCAAGGGAGACAGGGTATAGCCCACCAGACGATCCAAAATCCGCCGCGTTTCTTGGGCGCGAACCAACTGCTCGTCGATATTACGGCAGTTTTTCAACGCTTTTTTGATGGCGTCTTGGGTAATTTCGTGAAACACCATCCGCTTAGTCGGCACTTTCGGCTTTAATAACTGGTATAAATGCCAACTAATGCTTTCACCTTCACGGTCTTCGTCAGTTGCCAGAATCAGTTCATCTACGCCTTTAAGGGCTTCTTTGAGCTGAGTGACAATTTTCTTTTTGTCCTTTGGGACAACATACACCGGTTAAAGTCGGCGTCCACATTCACCCCCAGCTGCGCCCATTTTTCCCCTTCTGACCGCTGTAGGAATTTCACTAGCCGACTGGGGAAGGTCACGCACATGACCCATTGACGCTTCCACCCGATAGCCTGATGGTAGGTAGTTACGAATGGTACGAGCCTTGGTCGGAGATTCGACGATGACGAGAGTTGACATGGAAATTTCAAAAAAAAGAATAGCTGTTAAGCTAAACAGTCAAGTTGAGACAATTTCGGCGAGATGTCAAGATAAACGTCACGCCCACAGATGTGATTTCATCCTCACACAACCTGTCTGCTAGGGTGAAAATCCGCACTCGCTTTGGAGGCGGTCTTTTCTTGAGCATAGGGTAGAGTAATGCCGGGTGGTATTTCCAGCTATTTCCATCTTTAACTTATCTTGGGCATAATTGGCGACTATTGTTTTCAAAATACCCCCCAAGTGTAAGACAGTCAGACCTCCTATTTTTTTGTCAGGTGGAATGGGGCGAGAGATTGTCACCTTGTCTCCCATTTCCCCTCTTCCCCAGTCCCCTGGGTCGCAAAACTCAAGGGAGCAATCGGTCAAGGTGATGTCATTTTACTGTTAAGGACTTCCAAATAAAAAAATATCCAATTATTTCTCTTTCTTGTGGGGTCAATCCCACATCAATCATCAATCAATTTGGAGTTGTGAAAACTATGACTTTTAAAGCACCAGCACACTGAGAAAGGCTTACTTACTGACGAACTTAGGGACTTCCAAATAAAAAAACATCCAACTTTTCCTGTGGGGTGGGCGTCTCGCCCGCCCGTGTCCAAGGGCTGGATGTCCACCCCACAAGATGGAATAATTTATTTCTTGGTAATTCCTTAACAAGTTACCAAAGTCCAAATGCAAAACTTCAACATAATTTAATCTGATGGTATGGATAGGGGCATTTGCTGATTAAAAGCTACTACCCTTGTTGGAAAAAGCTTTCAGCCATAGATCAGTCTGTACCAAAAGACAGAAATGTTTATGCAAATTTGGTAAAGAACAATAGATAGAATGAACAAAGTCAGCCTTGATGTCTAATCGCCAAAACCTATATATCTCATGGATTTTGCTAATCTTGCATCCCAGTTAAATGCTGGAACGATTTTGCCAGAGGGGATTGTGATTCTCACCCTCATGGGGGTTTTGATTGTTGATTTGATTTTAGGGCGTACATCCTCACGCTGGATTGGATATCTAGCGATCGCAGGTTTACTAAGTTCGATTGTCGCCCTGTATTTTCAATGGGACAGGACTAATCCCATCTCCTTTAGCGGTGAATTTAACAGTGATGACCTCAGTATTATCTTTCGCGGTATCATCGCTTTGTCTTCCGCTGTGACTATACTGATGTCCATTCGCTACGTTGAACAGAGTGGCACTGCTCTTGCAGAATTCATCGCAATTTTGCTCACAGCTACCTTGGGAGGTATGTTTCTCTCTGGGGCTAGTGAGTTAGTGATGATTTTTATATCCCTAGAAACACTGAGTATTTCCTCTTATTTGTTGACAGGATATACTAAGCGTGACCCCCGCTCTAATGAAGCGGCGTTGAAATACTTGTTGATTGGGGCTTCCAGTACAGCAGTATTTTTATATGGGGTATCGTTGTTGTATGGTCTATCGGGTGGACAAACAGAACTGAGTGCGATCGCCAACGGTATCGCTACAGCTAATGTCGGTCAATCCCTGGGTTTAGTCATCGCCCTGGTTTTTGTGATTGCAGGTATTGGCTTTAAAATTTCCGCCGCGCCCTTCCACCAGTGGACGCCAGACGTTTATGAAGGCGCTCCTACCCCGGTGATTGCCTTTTTATCAGTTGGTTCTAAAGCGGCTGGATTTGCCCTCGCTATTCGCTTACTGACGGTAGTTTTCCCCCTCGTGGCTGAGGAATGGAAGTTTGTCTTTACCGCCCTCGCCGTGCTGAGTATGATTTTGGGTAACGTCGTCGCCCTCGCCCAAACCAGCATGAAACGGATGTTAGCTTATTCATCCATTGCCCAAGCGGGGTTTGTGATGATTGGCTTGATTGCGGGTACAGATGCGGGATATTCCAGTATGATTTTTTACCTGCTGGTTTATCTATTTATGAACTTGTGCGGCTTTACCTGTATCATTCTGTTCTCTTTACGGACGGGAACTGACCAGATTGCCGAATACTCAGGTTTGTATCAAAAAGATCCACTTTTGACCCTGGCGTTGAGCATCTCCCTACTTTCCTTAGGTGGGATTCCGCCACTAGCGGGATTTTTTGGCAAGATTTACTTGTTCTGGGCTGGTTGGCAAGCAGGACTTTATTGGTTAGTCTTGTTAGGTTTAGTGACAAGTGTCGTCTCCATCTACTACTACATTCGCGTAGTCAAAATGATGGTAGTCAAAGAACCTCAAGAAATGTCCGAAGTAGTGCAAAATTATCCCACCATCAATTGGAATTTACCTGGTTTTAGACCTTTGCAAGTTGGGCTAATCGTGACATTAATTGCCACTTCTATAGCGGGTATTTTGTCCAATCCGCTGTTTACCTTGGTAAATAATTCCGTTGCCCATACTCCAATTTTACAAGCAACAAAAGTTGTGAGTACTCAGGCTAATGTGATTACCACAAAACTGCCAGAACAGTTGTAGGCTTAATCGCCAAAAGTAAGTCGGCGCAAATAATTATGACTGGTTTGTAGTTGCGCGAATAGCGCTAAAGCGCAACTACAAACTAAATGCATAAATTTTACTTTTCGTTACATAGTTTGGCTTTTTCTTGCTGACTTACTTAATCGGAATTTTGATCAAAAACTCTGTACCTTTTCCTGGTAGAGAGTTACAAATTAATTGTCCCCGATGTTTTTGTACCACAATTTGATAGCTAATTGATAAACCTAAGCCTATACCTTTACCCACTGGTTTAGTCGTATAAAATGGATCAAATATTTTAAACTGAGCTGTCTCTGCAATTCCTGAACCATTATCGGCTATAGAGATTGCTATCCATTTTTTATCAATTAGCTGGGTGCGAATGCGAATAGTTGGATAACTATGAATTTTGAGTAATTTATTTTCACTAGAAGAACCTAAATCAGAGTCCCTATCTGAGACTATATAACTATCTTGTAAGATATCAATCGCATTCGAGATAATATTAAGAAATACTTGGTTTAATTGACCTGGATAGCATTCGATTTGAGGTAATTTACTATATTCTTTGATTACCTGAATTGCTGGATACTTATCTGTTGATTGTAAGCGATGTTCTATAATCATTAAGGTATTGTCTATGCCTTCATGAATATTCACTTGCTTAACTTCGGCTTCATCCAAGCGAGAGAAGTTTCGCAGTCCCAAGACAATCTCTCGTATGCGTTGGGTTCCAACTTGCATAGATTTGAGAATTCGAGTTAAGTCACAGATAAGAAAATCAAGGTCAATTGCTTCAATTTCTTCTTGAATTTCGCGTGGACAATTGGGAAAATATTTTTGATAAAGTTGGAGTAATTTCAGTAAATTTTGTGTATATTCGGCTGTATAGTTAAGATTTCCATGAATAAAATTGACTGGGTTATTAATTTCATGGGCAACACCTGCAATCATCTGTCCCAAACTAGACATTTTTTCATGATGAACTAGCTGCATTTGCGTAGTTTTTAGCTCATTTAAAGTTTGCTGAAGATTGGTAATCGCGTCTTCAAGTCTATCTGATTGAGTGATAGTGCATTGCTCGGAAACATCCAATAATTGAGTTAATGTGACAACTTTCGAGTTGAGACGCTGAATAATTTTATCTGGATTGTGATTTGTAATGACTTTTGTATTCACAATTGATTGAGAATCATCACTAAAAATTCTGCCATCATCAAAGGGCAGAATTGCCATTTTGACATTTAACGCCAAGGGACGCAATAAATCAACTTTAATTCTGGGAACTACCACCTTCAAAAACATGATAACGGCAAACATATTTCCCGAAGGTAGTAACCCACCAAAGCCAATTACAGATTTGACGTTAAAGGGAATTACAAATGATGTTTTTGCAGGAATGTAAGGACTTTCCAAAGCATCAGGGATGTAAAAAACATTATACATCTGCTGCTCTAAATCCATGAATAAATTAGGATCTGGTTTGACTACAATATCTGGATTTAAATCTAATTGATGCAAAAATTGAGATAGCATAGGAATGCGGGCGATCGCTTCTTTATTCGCTATGGGAATTGCTTTGTGTCCCACAGATTTATCCCGTGAATTCCATTCTGGTAATTTCCCAGCAGTCGCCATTAAAATCAACAATTTTAAATTAGAATCAACCCCGTTATCGCCTAATATTTCCCTAACATATTCTTGCAGATCTGATGTTAATTCTTCGTAAGAATGAGTTTTAAATAAACGAATCAATACACAAGATTTTTCACCAGATTCTTTATCAACAAAATTCTGATCAAGATATTTAATTATATTATTACATACATCTTCCATATGATTAGCATTATGCCCTAAATGACGTAAAGCTAAACCACATTCAGATACATCCCTTAAAGTCATTTGTCTTAAGTCATACATTTTTATTCGAGCCATCAGTAGAGATTTTTGTAGAGAATTTATGAATATTTAAAACTTAGCTTCATGCTTAATAGGAAGGGTAATAATAAACTCTGAACCCTTTCCTAATGCTGAATTTACTTCTAGCACTCCTCCGTGTTTTTCGACAATAATTTGATGGGTAATTGCTAATCCTAATCCTGTTCCTTTCCCTACAGGCTTGGTTGTAAATAAATTGTCAAATACTTTTTCTGCAACTTCTGGTGACATTCCTATTCCATTATCTTTAATGCGAATTGAGACACTTGTCTTATTGGGATTTAATTCTGTAAAAATCCCAATTATAGGATTGTCATCTTTGTTTTCTTGAAGTATTGATTCTTCTATTGCATCAATAGAATTAGCTAAAATATTCATAAATACTTGATTAAGTTGTCCTGGATAGCATTCTATTAGTGGCAAATTACCATAATCTTTGACAACTTCAATGTCAGGGCGGTTATCGGCGGATTTTAAGCGGTGTTTGAGAATTAGGATAGTGCTGTCAATCCCCTCATGAATATTACAAAAAATTTTGTGTTCAGTATCGGCGCGAGAAAAGATTCGCAAACTATTACTAATGTTACGAATACGCTGAACACCTACTTTCATTGAAGAAATTAAATTAGGTAAATCAAGACGCAGAAATTCCCAGTCAATTTCTGCTATTTCTTCTTGAATTTCGGGAATCGGTTGAGGATAGTGCAGCTGATAGAGATCAATAATAGTGAGCATGTGTTGGCAATATGCCGCAGCATGGCCGAGATTACCATGAATGCTAGCGACGGGATTATTGATTTCATGAGCCACTCCTGCTACTAATTGGCCAAGAGCAGACATTTTTTCCTTTTGTATTAAATAAAGTTGCGACTTTTGTAGTTCTTGTAAAGCTAGGGAAAGTTCTGCTGTTCTTTCTGCAACTTGTTTTTCTAAATTTTTTGTCAAATTTCGCAGTTGAAGATGAATTTTAATTCGAGCTAATATTTCTTGTTCATGAAAGGGCTTAACAATATAATCAACAGCCCCTAATTCTAGTCCTTTTATTTTACTTTCTGTATCAGAAATAGCAGTCATTAAAATGACTGGTATATCACGAGTTTCTAGGTTTTCTTTTAATTTTTTACATGTATTGAATCCGTCTATTCCCGGCATCATTACATCTAATAAAATCAAATCTGGTATTTTATATTTTACATGTTTTAGAGCCATTTCTCCATCAGATACTGTAAGAAATATAAAGCCGGCATTCCTCAAAAAATTAGAAATTATTTCCAGATTAGTAGGACTGTCATCTACTACTAAAATTAAGTTATCTTGTTGTCTATAATTCATTTTTTCCATTGCTCATATTTTTGATGTATTTGATAAATAAATTGTGACCTTATTATACAGGATGCTGCTTGATAGGAATAGTAATAATAAACTCTGCCCCCTCTCCCAGAGAGGAATTTACTTCCAAAATACCTCCGTGTTTTTCTACAATTATTTGATGAGCAATTGATAATCCTAATCCTGTTCCTTGTCCTACACATTTGGTTGTAAATAAATGATTAAAAATTTTTGATTTAACTTCCTGTGTCATACCCAATCCATTATCTTTAATGCGAATCAAAACATGATTTTTATCAATTATTTGCTTGGTTTGAATGGTAATTTTATTAGGATTATTTGTAATCTCTGTAAAACTGCGTCCACAATTCGACTCATCTAAAGCATCAATAGCATTTGCCAATAAATTCATAAATACCTGATTTAGTTGACCAGGAAAACATTCTATTAATGGGATTTCCCCATATTCTTGAAGTAATTGAATAGCTGGACGATATTTGTTTGCTTTCAATCTATGCTTCAGAATAATTAGAGTATTGTCAATGCCTTCATGAATATTGAACAAAACTTTTTGTTCTGTATCCGACCTAGAAAAAGTTCGCAAGCTAGCGCTAATCTTGCTAATACGTTCAGTGCCATCTTTCATTGAAGAAATGAGTTTAGGCAAATCTTGACGCACATAATCTAGGTCAATAGCTTGCATTTCTGTTTTAATTTTAGGGGATGGATTTGGGTAAGACTCCTCATAGAGATCAATAAGATGTAGCAAGTCCTGGATATACTGTTTAGCGGGAGTCAAATTACCTGCTATGAAGCCAATCGGATTATTAATTTCGTGAGCTACATCTGCAACCAGTCCTCCCAATGCCGACATCTTATCTTGCATTGTCTGTAAATTAATCAAGGTTTTTTCTAGTTCCTTAGTCCTTTCTTCCAATTTATTTTGTGATTCCTGTAATTCATCAATGACTGTTTTCAATAAAGATTCTTTTTTTTTATTTGTCTCCTCTAACTGTATGCGATCGCCTTCAGAACGTTCTAATTGTTTTTGCAGAATTCTATTAGCTTTTTTGAGTTCACTAATTTGTTTTTCAAAGTCTACAATATCCATGATATTTTACTGAATACCCAAAATTAAAGTCACGAAAGTTTCGTTATGAAATAAAGTCTCACCCATCGGATATATAGGAGCAATTTCGCCATTTGAATAAAATCCACAGGCGGGTAAACAAATATCAACACAAGATTTGGTATTCAGATACTCTTCTTGCGTTTTCGTACCTAGTAATTGCCGACGAGCGACACAAGAAAACAAGATAACTGCGCTAGGTTCTTTACCAGGATAATTATTTAAAGCTGTCATAAATGATGCTTTAGAGGCTGCTAGAATATCTTCTTGACCAACCTCAGAAATTTGAATAATTGCTTGTTCAGGAACATCAGCAAAAAAAGTAATGCTACCGACTTCTTCATCATAAGCAATGGGCGCTCTCATATAAAAATTCTCTCCATCTTCAGCAAACACTGCTAGAGGATATTCCATTGACGGAGAGAGAGAACCCAGATAATAATGATAGAAATCTAAAGCAGGCTTACCATCTATTTCATAGACAATATTTTTATCTACCTTAGTTACTTTGCTGCGTTTACCTATAGGGCGCCAACCACTGGCTATACCGTGGGAAAACAATATAGAGCCAGAAAACAGCAATATTGGTACAGAATCACTTAAAACTTCTGTCTGAAAGAATTGATATGTATTTTTATATCTTGATTGATCCGCTGCTAAACCACCAAATATGGGTACATCTTTACCCAGTGCTAACTTCAAGCCACTCAAGATGGATACACCACTAATAGTTAAGCTTTCTGGATGAGTTAAACATAGCTGAGGGGCTGCTGTGCTTTTTGCTTTTGCTTGTTCTACAGCTTGTTTGGTTGCAGTTATGGGATCACCAGAAAGTTTGCGCCCAATGCCTGCATAAATTTGCACTTCATCTGAGCAAAATAACATCAAAGTGATTGAGTCTTGCTGAAACTCCAACACTGAGGAGATTTCCCCATCAGTGGTTCCACCAATCAACTCAATTCCGGGAAAAGCCTGATTAATTTGTTGCAATATCAGGGAATGCTCAAAGTCAATAGCTGCAAAAAGTATCCCAGCTTGTGGGATGTCTCCTGCTAAAGACAAGGCGCATTGCTGAAGAACTTCTTCAACTGCTGACAAAGAATCTGGATCATTGCTGTGACTTACTACTACCTTAAACATAAAATAATCTCGATATTCAGGCGCCTACATGCTTATAGTTCCCAAATTTTGAGCAAGATTTCACTTTGGCTTAAATAGAAAGTTTGATGATAAACTCTGTACCCTGTTGTAGTATGGAATTTACTTCGATACTACCCCCATGTTTTTCCACAATGATTTGACGGCTAATCGATAACCCCAATCCTGTCCCTTTCCCTACAGGTTTGGTGGTGAATAAATGATCAAATATTTTTTTCTTAACTACCTCTGACATTCCCACGCCATTATCTTTAATTTTTATTAAAATATGGTTTTTATCTTCAGTGAGGGATGTTTGAATCAGAATTATATTAGGATTAGCGGCAATTTCGTAATAGCTACGCCCTAGATTAGACTCTTCTAAAGCATCAATGGCATTAGCTAAAATATTCATAAACACTTGATTCAGTTGTCCAGCAAAGCATTCTATTTCGGGTAAATCACCGTAATTTCTGATGACTTCAATAGGTGGATGAGTATCTGATGCTTTTAATCGATGTTGAAGAATTAAGAGAGGTACTGTCAATGCCATCGTGAATGTTAAAAAGCATTTTTACCGTGTTATAAGCACGGGAGAAAGTTCTCAGAGAAACGCTAAGATCACAAATCCGCTCTACACCATCCTCCATTGATATTAGGATTTTTGGTAAATCTTTCAGCAGATAATCCAATTCAATTTTTGTTGCATGTTGGGTAATTTCTGCTAGTGAAGCTTGATTTTTGTAGAGGTGAATGTGTTCAATTAAATCTTGTATATATTTTTGAGCATAGGAGAGGTTTCCTTGAATAAAGCCAGCAGGATTGTTGATTTCGTGAGCAACACCTGCGACTAACTGCCCTAGAGTAGACATTTTTTCACTCTGTACCAACTGCAGTTGGGATTGTTGTAACTGTTCTACGGTATAAGTTAGTTTTGCTGCTCGGTTTTCTAATTCTTTCGTGAGTTGACTTAATTTCAAGTGAATATTGACACGCGCCAGAACTTCTTCCTGCTGAAATGGCTTGGTGATGTAATCTACTGCACCGAGATTTAAACCTGTAACTTTATCCACCACATCAGATAAGGCTGTCATAAAGATTACTGGTATGTCTTGAGTAGCTTCCTTTTGTTTGAAGCGACGGCAAGTTTCAAAACCATCGATTCCTGGCATCATAATATCTAATAAAATGAGATCTGGGGAAACAACTTGTAATTTCTCCAGGGCACTTTCGCCACTTTTAGCAACCAAAACTCGAAACCCCGATAGTTGCAAAAAATTAAACAAAATTTTGGCATTTATGGGGTTATCGTCAACAATCATGATTAAATTTTCTTGATCAGTCATCATATTTAAATTGGTTAAATGTACTGTTTAACTAACTTGACAATGGCTTCTTCATCTATTTCTTGGGTTAGTTCTAGCAGCTTGGCACTAAATGACAAATATTTTCTATCTAACAGTTGTATCCGATAGGCTTGCTTCTCAACCCCTGCAATATCACCAATGCTCGCAGCATTCCAAAGTGCCTGCAATTCTTCAGGAGGGGGTACTATCAACTTGGAAGTAGTATTATTCAGTATATTCTCGGTTGCAGGGATAATTGAATTGCCTGCTTCATAAGTCCAAGAGATTCCCAAGTGCATCCGTATTTGTTCTAGTATTTCCTCCGATTGCACAGGCTTAGGAAGGAAATAATTGCAGCCAGATGCGTGACTTTGTTGTCGCTCAAAGTTAAATACACTGGCAGAGGAGACGATAATGATCATATTTTTAAATTGTGGCAATGAACGCAAATTTTGTGTCATCTCTAAACCATTGAGTACAGGCATGACGATATCAGTAATAATCAAATCAGGCTGCCATGCAAAAGCTTTTTCTAATCCTTCTTTTCCGTTGACTGCTGCCATTAACTCAAAACCAAGTGGTTCTAACAGGTTAACAATTAAAGAGCGATTTTCCCAATAGTCATCAACAACAAGAATCTTTTTTCGCTCACCTTCGTAGCCAATAATATCGTAGGTGGGGTTTTTAGTTGCTAAATCAATCCATTGCGTTGACTCTTGTAAGTCCACATCAAACCAAAATTTGCTACCTTGCTCCAAGCTACTCTCAACTTTGATTTCACTATCCATCATCTTTACAATTTGTTGGCTAATAGCAAGTCCGAGTCCCGTTCCCTCTGCCATGCGCTGCTTGTCGCCTACTTGTTCAAAGGGCAAAAATATTTTGTGTAATTGCTCTGAAGTCATACCAAAGCCAGTATCTTCAATTTGAAATCTAATTCTGGTAATTGCTAATTCTTGATTTTGACTATTACCTGTTAATACCTCTGGGACTATGTTGGTATAATCCTGACCATTCGGTGAATCAATTAGTACGCCAACTTTGAAAGTAACTCCTCCTTGATCTGTGAATTTTATAGCATTACCTAACAGGTTAATTAATACCTGACGCAAGCGTTTTTCATCAGCTAATAAGGCAATGGGTAGTTGATTGAGTTCTTGGTAAGTAAAGCTAATTTCCTTTTCCTCAGCTTTGATGCGGCAAATTTCTACAATACCTTTGAGGAAAGTGCCAAGGTGAAAATCCTTGGGGTATAAATCAAGTTTTCTGGCTTCGATTTTTGATAAATCAAGAATATCGTTGATTAGCGTCAATAGATGGGAACCACATTGATAAATAATACTAATGCCATCTTTTTGTTTAGGACTTGCAGTTTTATCACGTTGGAGAATTTGAGCGTATCCCAAAATGCCGTTGAGAGGTGTACGCAGTTCATGGCTCATATTTGCCAAAAATTCGCTTTTGGCTTTGTTGGCACTGTCAGCAACTTCTTTAGCTGCTGTTAACTCAGCAGTACGTTCTGTGACTCGCGTTTCTAGTTCCACAAAATATGCTGCCAACTGTGCAGCCATCTGGTTAAAAGATTGAGCCAAACTTTCGAGTTCATCTATACCCTTAATCTCTACTTTTTGGTCTAGTTCTCCCGATGCATTGCCACACTTGCTGCTTGTAATTGCACAATGGGTTTAGTAATCCAGCCGGCTGTGAAAATGCCGATAACAGTAGCCCATCCTAAGGCTATTAAACATAGCAATATAGTGGTACGGGTATTAGCATTTATTTTGGCCATAAAGTCTGATTCTGGCACAACAACAACAACTAACCAATCTAGACCCAATTTATCTCCCCAAGGTTTGACTTGCACATATTCCCGCTCACCTTTTAAGGTAAAATTAAGTTGTTGTTCATCTTTAATATCTCTAAAATTACTAAATTTTTGCTGTAAATATTGCGCTGTATTTTTAATTAACTAGTCTTGACTATTTAATGCCGATAGCCGTTTTGCTTTGCCATTAACCACATTGTATGGTCTCTCGCTAGCAGAAGAAGCCACTATTAAACCAGAACGCTCTAAAATAAATATTTTTCCCTCGTTACCAACTTTTAATTTCCCTAAAAAATTACTAATTTGTGACAATATCAAATCAATTCCAATTACTCCCAGAGGCTTTTGCGTTTCATCATACAGAGGATAACTAGAAGATATAGAAAATATTTCTGGTTTATCTTCCCATTGATAAATTTCAGTCCATAGTGGTTTGCTCATTTTTATAGCATCTGCGTACCAAGCTTCTTGACGAGGATTATAATTTTTGATTCCCTGTCAGTTGACTGCGATTTCCTTGGATGTCTGTTGTATAAATATAAAGTTTACTGATGCCTTTTTTGGCAGAGACTTCATTAATTAATAGGTTGAGCAGCTGATGATGAATGAGTGGTGGCA
>CAVYXS010000145.1:0-29366 GCA_963772205.1 uncultured cyanobacterium | reverse complement strand
GCGGTGTTCAGCAATCTGGGTGATTAAGTTTTGGGCTTGTTCAAGTAATTGGTAGAGATTGGAATTAGACATTTCGATGGCGAGTCGTGAACATAAATCTGCGGCTTTCACCCCGAAAGTTCCTGGTTCAATGTCTGTAGCTAACTGTTCAAGTAGTGATTCAAAATCAGGGTGAGTATCGTTGATTTCCACCTCAAATAAATCTGCACTCTCTGTAACGACATTTGCCCAATCGGGTAAAGTTTGTGGAATCGTTGTGGCGTAAAATTTCATGGTTTTCTTCTCTGGGATCAACAACTTAAAAATCCTCGGCAATCTCCAACAGAAAGCCGCATCCAGTGTTTTGCACTTGCACCAATTCTTTATCCAACAGGGTTTGAATTACTGAATTGGAAAACTCAAATTGCAGGCGATGTAAGGGAACACAACCGCCACAAAGCTGAAGTACACGCAACAAATGCTTGGCTCTACTGTCAAAGGTAGAATTAGCCATTGGTGCTACCTCCAATGACTGCGGCTAACTGTTGTTGGAGAATGGATATTTGTTGTTGATAAAAGTCAATCTCTGCGGTGATTTGGTGGAGTAATTCTTCTGGAGACAGTGGTTGGATTTGATTTTCCTGAAAATGGAATAGTTCATCAGAGTTTTTGTGAGGCATCAGGGCATAACGCCAGCCATCACCAAATTGTTCAGCCAGTTCTGTACCATTCGGGTAGTAATGAAGCCCCAGAATGATGCCCTGTTGTGTACGCTGTTCCAAAGCAAAGCGAGGGTATGCCCAATGTTGGGGGATTGATATTGTGGGTTGCATTGATTTAATTGGGGATTGTTGAGAATGTATTGAAAGGCGATCGCAGTTGTTGAGCGATCGCCCTCGTTTGTGCGAGAATTACGCCGGCGCTAGTTCAGAAGCTGACTCATACTCCGGTAACTACCATTCATGAGGGTCAACAATTCTTGGCAGTCAACTGTTTCTGCACGGAGCAGGATTTGTCCGATTGCTAGCCACCACACTGCAACAAGTGCAGACTCACAGGCTACTCGTTCCTGATTCCCCTCTGCTGCGCGTAGCACCCACCAAGAGCCGTTAGTGCATCCAACTTCGCCTAGCTTACCTTTGCTGTTGTAAATCCCATCGTCCAGGATTTCAAAACCGTATTTCTCGCACTCGGTGAAAATCTGCGCCATGATTTCATTGCCAGTAGTGGCAGGTGTTTCAGTTTGGTCAGGTGCGGCGGGTTTGTTGAGGGTTCCGTCAAGGTGATGCCATTCAATGTAGCGGTGACATCTCGCCCAGGTGTTGGCGCGGAATTTCTCTACACAGCCCGTCATCACTACCCACGGTTGGGTTAGGTCATCGTCGTGGGTGATGGTGGCTATCAGGGACTTGCCAGCGTAGATTTCGTGATCGTAGAAGCTGATTTCGACTGTTGTCAGTTGTTCAGGGGCTTGGGTTGTGGCTTTCTGAAGCTGGCTGGATTGGTAGGTAATGATTGCGTTTACCCAGGTGTCAGACTGCTCTCTTGTCCCCAGTGGGTGTTACGCCGAGTTCAGCAGCAATTCTTTGGAGACGGGCGAGGGTGTAACGGGACAGGGCTTGCTGTGTGTGGGTTGGATGAGTCATAATGAAGTTTCCTGATTATTCGGGACAGAAAAAGCGCTCTAGATTCGCAGTCGGGGGCGCTTTTTTTATATCTATATATTATGCGTGAATTTTTTCACGCTGTCAACTTATTCACATGAAGAAAAACATGATAGAATAATGCTATGAATTAAGGCATGGGAGAAATTTACGTGTCTAGGATTGGAAAACTTAGAGAAGAAAAAAACTTGACTCAAAGGCAAATCGCGGAAGCGCTGGGGCTTGATGTCTCGACGGTTCGCAACTGGGAAAAAAGCCGTGATGGAGTCAAAATGTTTGTTCGGGTTGCGAAACTGTGCGAATTACTTCATTGTCAACCAAAAGACCTCTATGAAGCTGTAAAGCCTGAAGAAGATGCTGAAGCCTGAATATGTAGCTCCTCACCTCCATACCATTGATACAAAATGATCTGGGTGTGGACACATTTGCCACAGACTCTAGTGAGGCGGATTTAGGTCTCGATTCAACTGAGGTAAGCAGAGGTATTGCCACAGCTGATGTAGATGGCGATCGTGACTTAGATTTTGCATTCAATTGAGCCTTCCATGACATCTATCACAACTAAATCTTCATGGGATGACATTTTCCACAATTCTTTCTTACCAAGTCGATCTCTCTGGGTTATCAATGTTGAGCAATTGCCCTCGGTTGTGCAAGAATTACGCCGGCGCTAGTTCATACTCGCGGTTAACAATTCTTCGCAGTCAACCGTTTCTGCACAAGGTGAAAGAGTTTTTGCGATCTGCGCTTCGCAGCAGCGCTTCGCTATCGCAAGCTGCTAGAACATATCAACAGTTAGACGAGGCCATTACAAATGCTCTGAATGCAGTAACTAAAAAAGACATTATTGGATGGTTTACCCACTGCTGTTACTATATTGCACCCAACTGAGAACCGCAATATTTGTCCGATTGCTAACCACCACACTGCAACAAGTGCAGACTCACAAGGTACTCTTTCCTGATTGCCCTCTGCTGCGCGTAGCACCCACCAGCTAGCATCAGTGCATCCAACTTCGCTTACCTTTCCTTTGCTGTTGTAAATCCTATCCTCCAGGATTTCAAAGCCGTATTTCTCACATTCGTTGAAAATCTGCGCCATGATTTCATTGCCAGTAGTGGCAGGTGCTTCAGTGTGGGCAGATGAAATGGGTTTGTTGAGGGTTCCATCAAGGTGATGCCATTCAATGTAGCGGTGGCATCTTGCCCAGGTGTTGGCGCGGAATCTTTCTCTGCCGTCCGTCATCACTACCCAAGGTTGGGTTAGGTTTTCGTCGTGGGTGATGGTGGCTATTAGTTCTTTGTCAGCGTAGATTTCGTGATCGTAAAAGCTGATTTCGACTGCTGTCAGTTTTTTAGGGGCTTGAGGTGTGGTTTGTTCGTCGGGGGCAGCAGGGGTGGCTTTTTGAATCTTGCTGGCTTGGAAATTAGCGATCGCACTGATCCAAGAATCCTTGCAGCGTTTGTCGCTTACTTCGACTGTACAGGCGATTTCGCTGTAGATTTGCTTGAGCCGTGCAATGGATTTCAGTTGCAGCTGTTGTTGGCTATATATCGGATATGTCATGATGAGTCATACTCCATCTTTATGGTGGGCGTTTTACAAAAGGCGATCGCGTTTCTTGGCCGGAGCGGTGATCGCCTTTTGGTTTTGGTTTTGGTTTTATTGCTTCACAGCACTGTTGGCTGTTAAGAAGACTAAGTTAGAAATCCGGGTAAAGTATTTTGCTTTTGCTGCTCTTAATTTAGTTTATGTTTTTAATTTATACTTGTCAAGTCATACTGAATAAGCAAAGCTTTATAAGTAAAGCTTAACAAAGGAGGAAAGAAGCGCTATCATTTGGTTAGATTAATGGAGCCGTGAAAATATGAACTTAATGCAAGTTACTTTGTCCGTTGACCTGCCTAGTTTAGGCAGTAGAATTAGAGAGATTAGGGAGGCCAAGGGATTATCCCCAACCTGGGTGGCAGCTCGAAGCAGGTATGAGCGTTGGGAACCTCTATCGTATAGAGACGGAAGAAGCGAAGTCTTTACCTCGTGAGACGTTACGAAAACTTTCTGAAGCGCTTGGTGTAGATTTTGATGCTGAGGTGAAAGCTGCTTTGGTTCAAGAGGTAAGATAAAATACAGACTGGTAACCAAGTAAGAGTTACAGGCGCAAAGGACATATCGCATTTAAGTTAAAAAGTTAACTAAATATTGTGTCAATAAGCGGCGCCTAATGGGATGACTTTAGCATTTAAGTTACTGTGGCTAACTGTCGCTTGAGAATGCATATTTGTTGTTGATAAAACCCAATCTCTGCCGTGATTTGCTGGAGTAATTCCTGTGGGGATAGTGCTTGAATTTGATTTTCCTGAAAGTGGAATAGTTCATCAGAGTTTTTATGAGGCATCAGGGTATAACGCCAGCCGTCACCGAATTGTTCAGCCAGTTCTGTACCATTTGGGTAGTAATGAAATCCCAGAATGATGCCCTGTTGTGTGCGCTGTTCCAAAGCAAAGCGAGAGTATGCCCAATGTTGGGGAATTGATATTGTCGGTTGCATTGTGATTAGTGATTGTTAAGGATCGTTTAGGCGATCGCTCTGGGTTGATCGCTCTGGTGTGTGAATTACGCCGGCGCTAGTTGAAAATCTGGCTCATGCTGCGGTAACTGTTACCATTCATGGGGGTCAACAGTTCTTCGCAGTCAACTGTTTCTGCACGGAGCAGGATTTGTCCGATTGCTAGCCACCACACTGCAACAAGTGCAGACTCACAAGGTACTCTTTGCTGATTGCCCTCTCCTGCGCGTAGCACCCACCAAGAGCCGTTAGTGCATCCCACTTCGCCCAGTTTCACGTCGTTGTTGTAAATCCCATCGTCCAGGATTTCAAAGCCGTATTTCTCGCACTCGGTGAAAACCTGCGCCATGATTTCATTGCCAGTGGTGGAAGGTGCTTCAGTTTCAGTCTGAGCAGCTACTGCTTCGTTGAGGGTTCCGTCAAGGTGATGCCATTCAATGTAGCGGTGGCATCTTGCCCAGGTATTGGCGCGGAATCTTTCTGTGCCATCCACCATAACTACCCAAGGTTGGGTTAGGTTATCGTCGTGGGTGATGGTGGCTATCAGTTCTTTACCAGCGTAGATTTCGTGATCGTAGAAGCTGATTTCGACTGTTGTCAGTTCTTCGGGGACTTGGGTTATGGCTTGTTCGTCGGGGACAGCAGGGGTGGCTTTCTGAACCTTGCTTGTTTGATAATCAACAATAGCGCTAATCCATGTATCTAGAGAGCGTTTGTCGCTTACCTCAACTGTGCAGCCGATTTTGCTGTAGATTTGCTTAAGCCGCGCAATGGATTTCAGTTGCAGATGTTGATAAGTGTAGATAGCGTGAGTCATAATTAGTAGGTTCTTCAATAGGACTAGAGAAGCGCTTCAGATTACCAGTCCAGGCGCTTTCTCTATCTCTATTAAATCAAGTTCATTTGTAGTTGTCAAGTTGATTTGTAGTTTTATTTTTGTAGTAGAATTTTGTATAGATGAGTTCGGAGCATCCATTTATGAAGTTAAGAGAGTCTCTGGGATTAACCCAGAGGCAAATTGCTGAAGTGGTGGGAGTAACAGATCAAACTGTTTCTAACTGGGAGCGAGGAGTTAATTTGCCACGACTTACTCCTATGCAGACAGCAAAATTATGTCAAATCACCCGACTATCAATTGAAGAGCTTGCACAATTGTTTAACCAGTAAAGCAGAAATGATCACTGATCAAACTATTAACTTGCTTTCTTTGTCATCCTTTATGCAATAGCAGCGATCGCATTTACCTTTTCTTTTTCCTGTCTAGCCACTTATCGGCTGTTTACTAAGACTTTAAGTGGGTAGATACGGGGATAGTTGAAGTATTCACCCAAGACAATAGGACTTACGCATTGACAGAAAAATCAAAAAGGAATTTCTTGGTTGAGGCAGGGGAGGTGTGTTCGGCAATATCTCCTCCTTCTCCCTGCCCCCTACCAAGAGCCTCATAACGCCGGGAGCAACGCGAAAAAGTGAGATCGGGGTTTAGTTCTCAATTACACCCTTATATTCTCAACAAAACCTGGTTTTTTAGTTGCGATGGCTACGCCCGCCGCAGGCATCGCATCCTGAAACAAGCTATATACGTCCCAGGTTTTAGCACCTCACAAAATCGCGTTGCTCCCCATAACGCCAGCCATCACCGAATTGTTCAGCTAGTTCTGTACCATTTGGGTAGTAATGAAGCCCCAGAATGATGCCCTGTTGTGTGCGCTGTTCCAAAGCAAAGCGAGGGTAGTCCCAGTGTTGGGGGATTGATATTGTGGGTTGCATTGATTTAATTGGGGATTGTTGAGAATGTATTGAAAGGCGATCGCAGTTGTTGAGCGATCGCCCTTGTTTGTGCGAGAATTACGCCGGCGCTAGTTCAGAAGCTGACTCATACTCCGGTAACTACCATTCATGAGGGTCAACAATTCTTGGCAGTCAACTGTTTCTGCACGGAGCAGGATTTGTCCGATTGCTAGCCACCACACTGCAACAAGTGCAGACTCACAAGGTACTCTTTCCTGATTGCCCTCTCCTGCGCGTAGCACCCACCAGCTAGCATCAGTGCATCCTACTTCGCCCACCTTGCCTTTGCTGTTGTAAATCCCATCGTCGAGGATTTCAAAGCCGTATTTCTCGCACTCGGTGAAAACCTGCGCCATGATTTCATTGCCAGTAGTGGCAGGTGCTTCAGTTTGGGCAGGTGCGGTGGGTTCGTTGAGGGTTCCGTCAAGGTGATGCCATTCAATGTAGCGGTGGCATCTTGCCCAGGTGTTGGCGCGGAATTTCTCTATACCGCGCATCATCACTACCCAAGGTTGGGTTAGATCATCATCGTGTGTGATTGTGGCTATCAGGGACTTGCCAGCGTAGATTTCGTGATCGTAAAAGCTGATTTCGACTGTTGTTAGTTTTTGAGGGGTAGTGGAGACTACTTTCTGAACCTTGCTTGTTTGATAATCAACAATAGCGCTAATCCAAGCATTTAGAGAGCGTTTATCGCTGACTTCGACTGTACAGGCGATCTCGTTGTAGATTTGCTTGAGTCGGACAATGGATTTCTGTTGCAGCTGTTGATCAGTGTAATTGGTGTGAGTCATAATAAAGATTCCCTGTACGAGTGTATGGGTTTTTCAAAAGGCGATCGCACGAAGTTTCTCAGGCTGTGGGCGGTCGTCTTTTGTTATGTACCCATCTTACTATTATGGTTAGTAATAATCAAGCAACATCCTGAATTTTCTGAGGTAATTTTACTAACGGGCATCCCAGAAAATCCTCAATTTTAATAGAAAGTGCTTGACATATACCTTCTAGCTTTTCAGTGGAAACTGTGGGTGCTGAGTTTCTTGGACTTGATTCTGGATATTCTCCGCGCTCCAAATGCTGAATTAATTGATAAGCACAACCAGCGCGTTTAGCCAGAGACTGCATAGACTCTGTACCTCGTAAAATTTTCAGTTTTCTGCCCAATTCCTTATTCCATCGAATAGACGCAATTAAGCTTTTATCGATAATCATTAATTCATTACCCAATTCACCAATTGCATTAGTAGACATGATACACTAACATTACTAATTAAATTAGTAAGACAAGACAAAACTACCCAATTAAAGTATGACTGCGATCGCTCGTAGTCTTTGTAATGCAATTAAAAAGGAGGCGAATAGACATAGAATAATAAACCCTCAAACTTTGCAAGCGGTGTTTTACTGGGGGAAATGAAAAACAACCCTAGTAAAAATCGCCGACGCAAAGGCGAGGGCAACGGGTCTATTCACTGGCGTACCATTACCAAGAACGGTAAGGAATACCCACAGGGTTATGATCACTGACAGGAAAAGGGGCACAAAAGGACAAAGTACATTCCCCAAAAATTACTATGGGATATCCAAGAAGTAGAGGCAGCAAAACGCCCAGTTGTAGAAATATTGGAGTTGTTAGGTGTTCCGGTAAGCCCTAGTAAATTACTACGGGATAACGATATAAACCCTAGTAAAAACCAACTACCAGAAATAAGCCCTAGTAATGAGATATCCCCTAGTAAAATGCGACGGCATAAGGGCGAGGGTAGCGGTAGCATTCATTGGCAGATCATCACTAAGAATGGTAGAGTGAAGCGATCGCACTTTTCCAATACAGCTGCATTTACTTCGCCACTACCAACAAATCAACCTGAAAAGACAGCGATCGCAGGTGCAACGAATGCCCACATAGGTTTACATCAAGTCATGCATGAACTACGACACGGGTCAGTTAACGAAGCGAAGCAACTGCTGGCGCGACAGATAGCGGGAGAGAGCCAATGTGCTGATGCTGCTGTAGTGTTACAGGTACCGCAAGAGGTTTAGAGAGCGGGGTGAGTTTACTTGCCGCTTGTGTCGCTATAGGAATTTGGTTTGAGGGATGTGGACATAGGACTAAGTTGCCTAATGGTAGCAGGCAGTGGAGCGATCGCTTGGCTGAAAAAGGGCTACAAACTGATTGAGAATGGATTTGAGGTACACCTGCAATTGTACAGCGCGCTCTCAAACAGTTTTCAAATCCAATTGTTACTATTTGTCGTATGGAAAATCAAGAACCGAAAAAAGCACCTGAAACAACAGCAGAATCTGATGCATCCGATCGCTCTCCAGGAAGAGATAGAGGCGCTGAAGTTTCTGTATAGACAATTTGACAAACTTCCCTAACTGCCGCATAATCACTTTTATCAAAATACAAGACTCCTGAATCATGCCGACTGTATTCTTTGGGATTGTACAAAACCTTAAAACTAAAAGGTATTGCTAACTCATTCAACTCCTGTGTCAAAGCCCCCATCACTGCCACAGCACCTTCAGGAGTCAAATTGAAATATATTCGTACTGTTACTGGCTGATTTGCTACATCTTGAAAACGACTGAATCCGGTATTTCCCACAGCCATATAAAAGCCATTTTGAACTCTGTTTTTAGGCAATCGGATAGCTACTGAATCACCTATTAAAGCAGCTTTTTCAACAGCTTGAAGATGTTTATTTCGCTGAATATGCAGCCTCAAACCACCCTTGGTAACTACTAAGCTACCATCAGGTTCTTCTTTAGTAATAGCCCAATCAGAATCAAAATAACCCTCTCCACAATTACTGTTATGCAATCGTTCATAAAATCCCAAATCTAACCCTAAAAAAGTATTATTTTCCAAATCTAGGGCTAAACTATTTCCTTCCCCATCTAGCGCCAACGCACTTCGCATAGAGCCGTTGTAATAGATACCATAAAGAAAACCTCGCAGTTGCAGACTCAGATATTTCTGCTGTATATCTCCAGGCATTTTCTGAAAACGTTCAACTGCTTCAACTGGTAATTCTAAGGGTTTGTAATCTGGATGATGGATGGAGAAATCAGATTTAATCTCAACTTTCTGAACAATATCTTGCAGAACTTTTAGTAATTGTCCAGCTAAAGCAGTCTCTAATAATTGCATAATTATTTAGGAGTAACGAAATGACTTAAAAAGCAGCAGCATTCAGGCGAAATAATTCAACACTAGCAGCACCAAAAATAGTTGGCATTGATTGTACAGGACGACATAATAATGTTTTAGCAACTTGAAGCATAGCAATTCCCATATTGCCAAAAGACTTTTGATATTGAATCATCGCCTGAATTTGTTGAATTAGGGCAAAACCTGTAAATTGCACGACTCGGAGTAAGAAATCAGGACGGTGTTCTACAATTTTTGGAAAAGTGTTTAAATAAGCTTGGGTTAATGTCGCCATTGAAGGTTGAAGCAGTTCTAAAGGTGTCATCGCCAAGCGTAGGGACTCTTCAATACTCAAAGAATTACTAATAACTAAGCTAGTTAGCCAGATTTGCACATAACTAGCAATGAGTGTTCCCAAATCAAAAGCTGGATCTTCCCAAGCGGAACGTTCCCAATCAATTAGTCGAATAAGATTATTACTGAAATCCTGCCCATCTTTATACACCAGAATATTATTCAGTTTTAAATCATTGTGGGTGAGACAAGAAAGAGTTACTGAATTACCCAATTCAGCTATAGCTTCTCCCAAACTATCATAACGTTGATAGAGAGCAAAAAACTTTAACCCATCATCAGGAATTAAACCAAAAATTTCCGGTTCAACCCGTTCTAATCCCCGAATCAAATGTGATACTTGATTAGCCATTAAATTTTCTGAATTCTTTGAAAAGAATTCCTGATATTCTTGACGGTTAAAAGTATCACGATGGATACTCCCTAAGATAGTGCCAATTTCCCTAGGGATTTCTGTAGAAAACCTATTTTCTTTAGTGTAGAAATCCATTAAATCTCGATGATCATCCAAATATCTGGAGACAATAATGGAATTTTCAGCATCAAAATGCAGCACTTCTGGCAAAAATGGTCGATATTTCGCAAATTCTGGAAATTGATGGAAAAATTCTTGAATGCGCCACTCAGCCCAAAACTCACCAGATGCTTTCCCCTCCTGATTGTGTCGTTCTTGTTTCACCAGCAGCTTACGATCATCTGAAAAATTCAGTAATAAATTAAAGTTTTTAGCTGCGAGTGGTTCTATCTTACTAGGAGGTTGTTCAGACTGATTGCATAGCCCCCGTGTAATTAAATAATCGAAAACATTATGGGAATTTAAGATAAATGTCATAATTTTTGAATGGAACAACGCCAGAAACAATGATCTTAAGAATTGGCAAAACTCAAAAGAGTATCTAAGTAGTTAAACCTAAAATCAACTTTCGCTGCTCACAACACCTGCTTCCTGCTCAATGCGGTCTAAAGCCTTTTTCGCTCTAAAAATAAGTCGCAAATAGGTTAACTGACTATTCCAAGCAGAACGGGGTAACAAGGGTGCTTGAGAGTCTGTAAAATTTGTATTTTCTTCAGCAAGAGAATCAGTAGAAATATTATTCATAAAAATGTTTAATTGCTGGAATTAACTAAAGATGGTATTAACTCAGATTCAGCTTCCCAGCCTTGCGGCCATTGAATGCGATCGCTCGTAAAATGAAGTGGATCGTTTTCTGGCCAAGGCTCATTTATTGGTTCCTCAATTAGCCCAAACTCCCCATTATCAAAGGGATTCCCATCCGCCCGACGTTGAATAAATACTCGCTCGCGAATACCGCTTTTTTCCTGAGTGAGAGCGCGATGATGGCAGTAAGGATTGTTACCGCGCTTGTCAAAGAAAACATGAGCAGTCCAACTGCAACCACCACGACAGAGTTCTGCAAATTCGCAAGTTTTGCAGAAACCCCACAAGTGTTCTGTACCTTGGGGAGTACCAGCCCCCTAAGTTAAACCGCAGTTCCTCGGTTTCTTCAATAATTGTCCGCAGTGAATGGTCGCGAATATTACCACCAGTGTAGGCTGTGGTCGGTAGTGAAGGACACCCTTTGATTGCACCATCGGCTTCAATCCCTAAAGCAGACAGTCCAGCGCTACATCCTTGCCAAAATGACCAAGCATCCCCACCCCGCAGCAGTCGCTCATAGGGTCCATAGTAGCCGATGTTATTCCCAGGCTGCACCTGCACCCCTTCTCGCTTGGCGCGTTCAGCAACACGAGCAATCATGGGGTATAAATCCAATAGTTCGTAAGGTTGGAGTAAAATATCACTATTATCGGCAGCATTGCCCATCGGTACAGTTAACTGAATTTGCCAAGCGAAAATGCCAGCGTCGCGCAGATGCTCGTAAATTTGGGGAAATTCCGGTGCAGATAGGCGATTGATTTGGGTATTGCAGCCGAAGGGGATACCTGCTTCCTTAAGATTGCTCATGGTCTTAAATGCCCATTGCCACGAGCCTTGTTTGCCCCGCAGGCGATCGTGAGTCGCTTCTAAGCCATCAACCGATACAGAAACTACACTAATACCAGACTGCCTTCATCCGGCGGGCTGTGTCTAAGGTGATACCATAACCCCCAGTGGTCATACCACACAACATCCCAGCTTTGGTAATTGCCTGGGCAATCTCTAGCCAGTCTGGACGCAGAAATGCTTCACCACCAATTATGGTAACTTCTGTAATTCCCACATCAGCCATTTGTTTGACTAAATCTTGGGCTTCTGCGGTGGAAAGTTCATTTGTCCTTGTATGTCCAGCACGAGAACCGCAGTATTGACAGGCTAGATTACACTTGAGTGTAATTTCCCACACTGCATAACTAATTCGGCGATAAGTCATGAAAATACCTTCAATTAATTTTTATAGAAAGGGACGAATAAATTCCCCTTCGTCCCTAGAAGATTAATCTGTTTAAGTAGTAACAGAGGTTCTCTAAGCTAGGTCATTTGGTCGAATAACTCCATATAATGGTTGAATTATGGGTGTGGGTATGGGTATCCGTACAACTCCATATAATGGTTGGATTTTCCCCAACCCAGTTAATCCACCAAAAACTGCTGCCAGTTCTTTTTCACTTAAATCATTGAGTTCACCTTCACCAGCGGCAGATTCCAACAATTGAGTGGTATATTCTTCATACTCTTGTAGAGTGAAATCGTAGCCAGCGGCTTTCACTATTTGGCTACATTCTTCTTTACTCTTAACGCCTTGAATTTGAGTACGTAAAGCTTCATCATTTGCTAGCTTTTCGTAGAAAGCTTTGACATGTGCTAAAGACATAATTTTTTGCTCCTTAAATTACTGAAGTACAGTTGGTAATTTTGTGGGAATATTGAAATAGTTAATTGGAGATTTGTTGTCAAAGCCTCAGATTAAAATGATTATTGCTGGAAATGGAAAGGTGGAAATGGAAAAATTTTTAATCCCAAAATGATTGGAATTGGTAGTTGAAAACCTCCAGTCACGCCTTTCTCCTCTTCTTCGGATAATTCTGATAGCGACTCTTCTACATCTAAAACTTGGTTGCGTCGTGCAGATGCATGAATAACTGCCTCTGCAATAAAGTCTGTAATTTCAATTTGATTTTCGATATGTCTTTGATTCATTTCCCTTTACATAATAATCTCCTACGATTACTTAATTAAATCTTGGTTAGAAAGTGCTTGCGCCGAAAAAAACATAAGCAGTAGTTGTGCTTAACCAGCAGCTAGTTTTGACACTTGAATTGCGACTTCAGACGGATTGTAGTTATCTGTAATTACTTGCGGACAACGTATACAAGCTGCCTTACCTTCTTGCTTCCACCAGCGACAATCTTGGCGAATAGAACAAGGTGGTAGCTCTTCTGCAACTGTGGGTAATTTTTCGGCAATTTGTTTCGCTAGACGACAATCTTGTCCATCAAAATGCAGACAAGCTTTAGCGGCGCAAGGTGTCGCCATGCGGAAAATTTCAGTGGGTGTAATTGGACTGGCTTTTGCTATCAGTTCATCACTGATAGGTAAAGGCTGCTTGAGATAAGCTACACGGGGTTCTGCAACTGTTCCACTGATGATACCGAAAACAACACTATCCTCAGATTCTGGTCTAGCACTGGGGCAAAGTGTAGTTTTATCCACAATAATGTCTGCCATTAATTAGTCCTCCAGTGAAGAAAATATTTATGAATAAAAGGCTATACCAATTTGTAAAAAGAATGCGACAGATAAACGATATCAGGGGAGTTTCTCCGCCCTTCATGACAATCCATATGTCGCAAACATGATTTGAATTGGTATTAGATATGGAGCTAAATTTTCCCGAATAATTTAGGTACTATATGGAAAGAAAACGGGGGATTCCTAAAATAATAGGAATATTAATACCACCTGCAACACTTTTTGCTTCCTCATCAGACATAGATAACGAAGCTTCTTCTGAGTCCAAAGCTTCGTGACGACGCACCACAGCATTTTTTACAGCATCATCAATCAAATCATCAATTTCAATTTGACTGCTGTACATTTTTTTATATTCTGTCATTTCGATTCTCCTTGAGATGTATTGCTAGATTTAGGCTGAACTTTTGAAAATTCTGGTAGCCTAATATCATTTTATAAGTAAATAGAATTATTTGGTTTTTTTGGGAAATCTTTTATTAGACATAAATGAACCTTTTATGTCCCTAAATTCCAAGAATTCAGGTCAAAGGGGTATTGACAAGTGTGACATCCTTGCGGGAATATCACAATTATAGAAAAAAGCCTGTTTTATGCTCAATAAAGCCTAATGCTCAATAGAGTGTCGTCAAAGGAAACAAATAAATGAAAGCTAAGATTAAGTTAGGTAAGCTATCGTCGGAACCAAAAGCGGAGAAACCTAAAAGTCTAAATCTAGAGGATCTCAGCCTTATCATCGGAGGGGTAGGAGTTGTACCTTTTCAGGGAGGTACACCAGTAGTGATACCTGGAAGTCCTGGTATTCCAATCGCATGGCGAGAATAAGTGTTCGCGAAACCCTTTAACTCAAACACGGTAACACAGAAGCAATACAGTCTTTTATGAAGATTTGTTGCTTGAATATATTTTTACTAACTCACGGGTTTTTTAGCGATTTCAATGGTATCACCGTGCCCTGAATTATTGGAAAAACTGCATTGCAAATGGGGGTCATAACAGTTAGCGATGACAAACTTGGACGCTATCTTAATGACTTCCTCTTCAGAAACTTCCCAATCATCCCAAGGAAATTTCATTTGACCAGGGGATGATTTATTTTTGCCTTTACGCTTCATCACCTTAGGTAAGATTTTGCTTCCCCAGTGGTAGCATCTTTCTGGTTTTGGCTTTGGTTTGTACCTTTTACAAAATCGCCGGTATTTAGCAGCACATTCTTCCAGGGATTTACCCAACGCCAAAAAAGCGGGATGCCATTGAGTAATATCATGTCCGCCTAATTAGTTATAATTCCCGCATCTGTGCAAAAACTGGGAAACTCTCTTTTCCCCAGCTAAGTGCCCCCTGCCCCCCTGCCGTCTTCATGATAAGTCTTTAACCGGACACGATATAATTCCGTCCGCAGTCAATCTGTCATGAGTGCCATTGAAAATTTTGTAGTTGGAAGTTACTAATCAGATATTGGGGGTTTTGCCCTTGGCACTGGTGGTGATCGCTGTGGCGTTGGTGGCAGTTATTATTACGACCGTATCAGGCATAATTACCCGGCAAAAAATGCGTCCCCTCCAGCAGCTTTCCGTAGAAATCTTTGGACTGACGGTGCAGTTAATTGGTGGAGTCTCAAAACTGCGCGTGGCTGCGGCTGAATCAGAGGCGTTTGCTTGCTGGGATAAAAAATACACTCAGTAAGTGAAACTGATGTTGAGTACCCAGTTAGTGGAAGATTTGCTATAGTGCAATTGTCACACAAGATGAAGCTTGGTCAGCCTTGCAGATGGCTGGGTTAATGGATGATATTCAAGCAATGCCAATGGGCATACATACAATTATTTCTGAAGGCGGCGGCAATCTTTTAGGGGGACAGCGACAACGGTTGTTTATTGCCCGTGCTTTGGTACATAAACCACAAATTTTATTGTTTGATGAGGCGACTTCTACCTTAGATAATCCTACCCAGGCGATTGTCACTCAAAGTTTAGAACAATTGGGGGTGACGCGTGTAGTCATTGCCCATCGGTTGAGTACCATTCGTCATGCAGACAGGATTTATGTATTGCAAGCGGCGAAGATAGTCCAGCAGGGGAGTTTTGAGGAGTTAGCGGCGGTTCCGGGGTTGTTTGCTGATTTGATGGCGCGACAGATGGCGTGAAAAGTTATAGAGCGCCTGTTCTCGGACATACGCTAGAAGATTTAGCGATCGCTTATGCCCCTCCCAAAGTAGCATCCACCGAACTCGCATTTCTCACAAGCAGTAAAAAATCAATTTACATGACCTGATGTAAGACTTTTTTTTGATACATTATCAACATTTCTCAAAAGAGAATATCAAATATAGGGTTTTGGTTAACATAGAAATTCCACTCTCCGCGCAAATAAACTATGCCCAAAACTTGGAACATTAAGATAGATAACTATTTTCCCGCCAACCCCCATTGCATCATTGCCACGGCTCATGTAGATGGCTTCCCAACCGACTTACCCCTAGAACCGAACATCAGAGAACCAAACCGCAAAACCGCAACGTACAGGCAAATCTTCGACTCACTAACCACCGAACCGGAAAAATTCTTCTCCCGTCACAGTGGAATTGTGCTGTCAGCCAATAAAGTTCAAGCTAGTAAAAACAAAACGGAGCTAGAACTAGAGATTTTGTCAGCTAGTGAGGGGGGAAGCGATGGCATTATCAACGGAGGACACACAGTTTTAGCATTTGAGCAAGCTAAAAATTACAAATATGACCTCACCCAAGCCAGAGTCAAACTTACCATCCACATCGGACTGAATGAAGAATCAGCCAAAGACATAGCCTTGGCTTCCAACACGACAACGCCAGTAGATTCTCGCTCCAAAGTCAACGCCCGAGGCGATTATGAATTCATCAAGCAGTATTTAGCTGCCTTAGAAATCGCAGAAGAGAGAAAATTCCGCATCGCCTATTACCAGAATCAAAGCAGCGCTCCCAGAAACGCCCAGTGCAATGTGAATGAACCATTTGCTGAAGTTGATTAACTGTCTTGATAGAAATAGATACAATCCCGACAGCAATAAACGAACCAAACACCCGACAGGTACAAGTATCCCCTCACAAATCACAGATACGGAGAGAGAAAGATTAACCGGACTTCTACCCCTGCTTTCTCAAGCCTTGTGGATTGAGCAAAGACTATACGAAATTATACAAGAGCATATCAGCAACCCCAGAAGAAAAGGTGTCAACGATTTAGCATCAATTGATACACGCAAAAATACGCTGCTGCCGGACAGTAAATACTCCTTTGGGTTTGGTGCGCCAACCGACTTGGCACTACCGATAATTGCATCATATCGGGTATTTCTAGACAAAGACTATAACTGGATTCTGCCATTTGAGGAATTTGCTGAGGATTTTCTCCAACACCTGTGGACTAACTATTTCCGCAAGTACTTGGTATCGGAGAAAACAGCAGGAAATACAGTAGGTACAAAAATCAGCCGCAATCAAGAGATTTGGGAAAGTTTGTATATCTCGGCGCAAAGTTATCTCAATTCCTCCTTGGTAAAAATGGTTAACTCCAGTAAGCAAGAAGAATCAAATGTGACACAAAGTACAAAAGCGCGTCTGCAAGCAAGTAAGAAATGATTCCAGAAGGTGCATGGGAAGAAATTCAAGAGTTTTGGCGCGAAGGTATTCCGAAATCTGCTTTTTGCCGAGTTCGGGGTGAAAACGTTCGGGTACCGTTGCTGGGACGAGACTGGACAGTTGACGATGGAATACGGTCTGAGAAATAATCAGATGCACGGATGGTTTCGGACGTGGTATAGCAATGGAATGCTGTGTGAGGAGTCCTACTATCTAGAGGACAAAGAACACGGAATCGCGAAACAGTTTAATGATCAGGGTGAGCTAATTGGAACTTATCAGATGAATTATGGGACAGGGGTTGATCTGTGGTATCAGGAGAAGGCCTCCTGGCGGAAGAACGACACTATCAAAATGGTGAGCGCCACGGCTACGAACGTTGGTGGAATGGGAATAACCAAACCATTTACCGTGAGCAGCACTTTCAGCAAGGCATTGAACATGGCATTCATCGAGAGTGGAACCAGAAAGGTTCGGCTAGGTCGGGGTTTTCCAAAATACTTTGTTAAGGGTGAGAAAGTAACTTTGGTTCAGTATCTCAAAGCTTGTTCTCAGGATGAATCACTACCTAAGTATCTTGAGTCTGATAATAATTGGCGACGATTACCGCTAAGGGATGCGGCGAAGCAATCGCGAGCCTTTACCGAATAGTATTTCCAACTCGATAATAGGTGGATTAATCCACGGATGCAATTAATTTCTGGGTTTGTGGAGCAAGTTCAGGAGTTGCAGATGCATCTATCTCAACAAAATTAATCATTGATTTCGACCAAGATATATTTAACTCCCAGCTAATCCCGGAAAAAACTTACTCCAAATACTTCCCTCTTTTGGCGATGATTCCTCTACGCCGAAAACATTTTGTAGCCCTAGCTGATGACTCTGAATCTCCCGCATATTGAGAGAATGAATAGCTTGGGCTAACTCAGGATTCTCTGCCAAAAGTTCAGCTTCTATCTCCAATTCCTGCTGCAATAGTTGGGCATTTCGACGCAAGAACATACGTTGGTTGTGCCACAATCTGATTTGTGATTCTGAGAGGTGTAATTGTTCGTCAAGACTCAAATCATCGGATTCATTATACATTTTATTGTGGAAGGCAGTGGGCAGTAGGCAGTGGGCAGTAGGAAGAAAAAGGTAAAAACCGGTAGCCCGCAATTTATTGGAGGGCGGGAAAGCAACGCTAAACTAAGGCTTTAAGGGTGGGGGGTTAAACTCATCATGAATTGACCAACAACATCATTTATTTATGGGGATTCCCTACTGCCTACTGCCCATTGCCTACTGCCTCCTCATCATATTGGGCATTCCAGTCTAATTGTTGGGATAGCCCAAATTTTCCAGTAGTAGAGTAACGCCGTTTTCGTTTAGCTGTTGTCCGGTTAATTCGTGCCACTTCTGTTTGATTTCTTGTGCTTGTGGTCTTCTGCCTAATTCATTAGCCCAAGTTCTGATTTCTTCATACCAATCGATATGCCTATGGGGCTGTAGATTGTTTTTGAAGCTACCAAGAGTGTCAGCAGTTTGAGAATCATTCGGCTTAAGATCTTGTTTTTGCTCCATACCCTTAATATCAAATTGCGGGATGAGGGCGACAAATGGATGAGAGCGAGTCGGAATTACCAGGGCATATCTGACTGTAGCTTGATCCAACATTTCACAAGCCTGCCGTAGGATTTCAAGAATCTCTTTTTTGACATTTACAAAGTCTTGGGGATGGTCAAGGATATAATTCGATGTCTGCCCCATAGCGATAAAGCAAACATTTTTCAGAGATGGGCGACTAAATCCCGTTTCCCCTGACAATGGAGACTGACCCATGAAAATTCCATGTCCTTTAAGTCCAGCCGTGAATTTGATGATATAGTTCCAAAAACCTTGCAGGTCTTTGGCAGTGTCAGCATCAACCATTCCCGGCAATCCCTTACCACCGCCATAAACACTATCCACCTCGTCTTGGGCAAATAATAATTCCGGAACACCCTGACAAGAACCCCCAACAATGGATACTCTTGCTTTCTGCTTTTCAATCTGGTCTGTGGCAAAAGTAATCCAATCTCTTAACGCTTTCATGCCATCAAACTTGCGGGTAAACTTACACAACCAGCGTGTCACTTCATCCTTGGGATCGCTACCAAAAATCATTGCTGGCACTTTGAGACTGGACAGCAATCTTGTTAATAATGATACCTGCCAGCGTGGATTTACCTGATTGTGTACCACCACTTAAGTAAAAGTGATGATTACTACGCTGAGTCATATCCTGATTTGATGCAGCATCACACAATTCATCAATCCAGACATGATCAATCCTGATGTACGAGGGATAATTAGCAGCGAGCGCTTGCAAAATCTGCATCGCACCAGGATTAATCACCGACTGCACTGACTCTTCATCAATGTCTGCAATATCGGGATTGGGAATACCAGGACGCGGGGGCAATTGTCGTGCTGGTGGTTCCGGGAGCGTTACCAAACCTTGCAGCTGATACTCAGCAATCCACCGGGGTCTTTCATGAACAGGCAGGCGATTCACATAGTCAGCAACTCGGCGTTTGGCAGCGATGGCAGTCGTCACATAATCATAAGCAGCCTCACCTTGTAAATGCTGCTTGAGAGATTTGAGATCAGCTTCTTCCAGGGAGCGATAAACTTTTTGTTTACCCTCACTGATTTGAGCAGAAACCCCAAATAATCCAGCGCTCACCGTCCCAGCACCGAGCAACATCCCCGTAGTTACTCGGTCAGTGTGGAAGAAAAAAGGAGCGGATAGACACAAAACAGCACTCGCGCCTAAACTACACAATATAGTTCGCTCTAGATGAATGGCACTACTGGCGGTGAGGCGTTCTAATTCAAATGGCATTGTTTATCGCACCCCCAAAGCAACACCAGCTGCAACCAAAGTCAGAAATATAAACAGGAATATCACCCCAGGCATCAAGCCAATGGTGAAAGTCTTGCGGTTGAAGCCGAATCCCTTAACGACTAAACCAGCAAAGTTGAACAAACCGACAGACATACCGCAAATGCAAATCATGCCAATGATCCACACCACAAACTGACTGACGGGGCTGGCAACGGAGAGAAACCCCATCAGCATTGACAGCCCCAATCCACAAACTGCATACCCGACATGAGATAGTTTTAGCTGCATATAAACCCTGACTGTTACTTGGGGGAGACACAACCTGAACAATGCTGTTTCTAATTTCAGTGCGGCTGAAGTATAAACTATCTCCTCTGGTGTTTCGACAAATATATGCCTCTTTGTCTGGGGGTTCAGGTTGACAGTTTTCTTCTACCGTGTAAATATCACCACAAAATCTAAAAGTTTTTTTCAGCATCTTTCAAAACCTAAAACTATCGCCCACTTCATCAAATGCTTTTTCATATCCCCCCAACTGGCGCTGCTGTTCAACAGCACCGAAAGCATGACGAATGACTGCTTCACCATGTAACGCCCTGGTGCGCTGCAAATCTTCCTCAACCTTCATGGCTTCTTGAGAATATGCCAACTGGTTTTTATACATTTCTGCCAAAGATTGCAGTTGCTTGAGCTTGTGTCGAGAAAACTTTGTATGTAACCACTTCTGTGCTTTTAAAGTGCCAGCCACTTCTGCCTCATCCAATACCTGCTGTGCTGTAGTGTACGCAGGTAACTTGTAGCGCTCGCGGATTGATGAAGGTAGATTTTCCTCAATTTGTGTTGCATCTCCCACTCTTAAATCCGTTGATACTACTCCATCGCCTTTACTACCAAATAAACCAGGAAGCCATTTTCCTAACATTCCTTCCTCCTTTAATGATCAAGATTGGTGTAAGTCTGCTGTACCTGCTGCACTTGTGAGCCGATGTACCGGGTGATTCCATATATTCCCATGAACGAAAACATGAGAACTGTGAAAGCAGCAATTGCAGTTTGAGCCATCATTCCCCGTTGCATTAACTCCTCAATCTGTCTTGATGAAGAGCATCGCACTTTTGACTCATCAATAAGTTGCTGGAGGACTAGGAATTCTTCGCTCGTGAGGTTTTCTAGTGTCAGCCCCGACAGATTCAACTCCCCGTCCTTGTTCAGGTGAATATTTAATGATTTGTGATGAGTTTGTTCTTGTTGTTGCTCCATATATTGCCACGCCCAATACCAGAATCAAGAGCAGCAGATTCAATACTGCTGCCATGCCAATAAATTTACTCGGCTGCATCCGTAAAGTTAGCGCCGAAAATACCCGCAATGAGTTGTTTACCGACTTCACGAAAGCCTGCCACGTCAGCTTCTTCCTCCATCGCTTTTTCGACGAACTTACTCACTACTTCCTTGGGTGCATTACGAATCGTTGATAACAATTGGTCTGCTTTGTCTGTGGTATAAGCGTCAATCCCCTGAGCCAGAACATCCTCCAAGGATTGAATTTCTTGGTGAGAAACCTGAGATGCTTTAGCGATCGCTTCTTGTAATGGCGGAGTGGTTTTGCGGCGAGGAGAGTTTTTACCCAGTTTAGCGTTGCTATTCTTTGACTTGCCATGAGGAGTAGTTAAGGCAGTTGCTTTTTTGGCTTGTGCAACTTGAATTGCCAGTTCTTGGGCTTCAGCATCATTCAAATCATTAACATCCATGCCAATAGCTTGAGCAACAGATAAAATTTCCGACTCATCAAACTCAATCCCTTGCAAAGTGAGTATTTGTTTGATTTTTTCCATGTTATTATGTTTCTTATATGGTACTACACCACTAATATAGACTATATTAGCTACATATCACATAAGAACCAGAAAATATTTCTTTGTCGGGTTCTTGTCCCATCAGCAATATCAAAAGATAATCTGGGTGATTAAGTATGGATGCAACAATGCCTAGAACAAAAGCACTGGGAATGACCAGAATTGAACTTTACGTGCCCACTGCCCTTCTTGAGGAAGCCGAAGAACTCGCTTCTTTTGAGGGGTGGAAATTGTCAGAACTGCACCGTGTATTTTGGGAAAACGGTTTTGGCGTTTATGTCGAGCGCAGTAACAAGAGAATGATTAATAAACGTCTCCGAGGCAAAATTTCAAATGATACTGAGGCTGTAGAAGAATAAAACAGAGCGCCCAGGTAAAACCTGGGCATTATTGGTGTAAATATGTATCCAGATATGTACAACCTTGCTGGGGTAAAAACAGCTTGCGAACTGTTTATCGTTGGGCAGAAAAACACAGTATTCCCTTCTCTGTATCAAAAATTATTACCCCACAAGAACTCATGAGATGGCTGGAATTAGGAAATACTGCTTCTTGAAGAAAAATTCAGACTCTCGGAATGAGAAATCTTCAGACTCTCTACCAAATGCTGCGAAGCACCGCTTTTTTGCTCAGAATACCCAACTAATTCCTGACAGATGTATTCTGATTCATCGCGGCTCTTTTTTTTTGGACTGCTATGTCACAAAGTGGCACAGGATTGCGGCAGGTATGCCGTGACATGAAAAAGCCTTGTTGTGTATAGATGTCACGAAAAGCGGCATGATGATAGCAATCCCCAGAACCCCTGTATTTCCGTTAATGTCACCAAAAACGGCACAGTTAATCTGTGACATTTATCTGATCTGATTGGACTCAAAGCTATAAACAATCGGTGTCACGCGAAAAGCGGCCCACTTCCCCAAAAAAAAGCGGGAGCAAAAAAATCCCCCTTTTTGGGGCTTTTTTCGGAAGTTGGATCTTGAACCATTGTTTTTTTTTTGGATTATTGAGGATTCCGCTCTATGTTCTAGCTGCTCGTTTCTGATTCATCAGAACCACTGTAAAATTCAGACATTCCCATGCAACCAGGCAAATGGTACAACAAATGTAGCTATGTATTTTCTAGTACATTGCTAGCCAGTTGTAGCGTAGCGATGACCTTTGGCTGTAGGTTTGTTGCTGAGTGATTCTACAGCATTGGGTTAACAACTGGCGACTTGTTCCGGTACGGAGCCGCAGGGTAAACCATTCCTCGCGCTGTACCGAACTCTAGATATCTCAATTTAAACGGCAAAACACAGAGTTGTGATGCCAAATTGCCAAAACTTTTGAATATGGCAGTTTCGCTCTCTACTTCTTCCACGGTAACTTTGTCCCCATCTCAGTCAATGCCGAAAACACCAGATAAATAACCAGCAAACCAGCACTGATCATAAAAATCACAACGTCGTTATTCATTGGCAGCATACTTGGCTTTAGAGCCAGCTTGGATCATCTCATAAAAATTATGATTCAAAGCACAAAACTCGTCACTGTTTCCAACGGCTATACCTGTTCTATGTCATTGGCGAGTTTTATACTGCTGCAGTTTGGCGAGGTTTAGAACAGCCTCCCTGAAGGAATTTTTGCTGTATCACCTTGAGCGTCGGCAGATAAAACTTCAAACCATGCCGATCGCTCTGATTTTTGTCAAGCAACGCTTGCTAACTGTTTAACATCAAGCTATAAATCTTCTATTTGTTGTTCAAACATAAAAACTCAACATGAGAATGGTGTATTAATGCTAGTAAAGCGCAAATAATTTTTCCAATCAACTAGCTCAATTGTGCAGGGCTAATTTGACTTTACATTCAAGATGAACCTCAAAATTTTAGTAATTGTTACCTTTGTCATCCCACTAGGCTTGACAGGACAACCGACTGTCAATCGCGAAAATAACAGGGTAATTAGTAAATCTATTGCTAGTCCAGTGCAGCCAAATTCGAGAAATTTGCCCAGTGCAAAATTACAGATACTGTTAAACAATACAGTCTCCGAGCAGAAAATTCCTGGTGCAGTTATGTATATTTCTACTCCGAAAGGTAAGTGGTTAAGTGCATCTGGAGTCAGTAACTTGGAAACACAAACACCAATGAAAGCAACAGATGGCTTTGCCATTGCCAGTATGAGCAAGACTTTTGTAGCTGTGGTCGTACTGAAATTAGCACAAGAAGGAAAACTCAATTTAGATCAGGCGATCGCCAACTATCTACCAAAAGACATCAGTAGCCATATCGCTAACAGTCAAAAAATCACAGTTCGTCAACTCCTTAACCATACTAGCGGTGTCGCGGAGTACCTAGACACAAAGGAGTTTAAAAATGCTACGGCACATAGAAGCCGCTTGCAACCTTGGACGGCAACAGAAGCGATTCACTACATTGACAATGCCTTACCCCAAGCTGCGCCAGCACAGAAATTCATCTACACCGATAGTAATTATATTCTCTTAGAACTGATTGTGGAGAAGACTTCAAGGGGAACTCTCGCCCAAGCTATCCGTAACCGAATTTTGCATCCATTAGGATTGAAAAATACCTTTACGGAATTGCGTGAACCAACTCTAGGACATCTAGCGACAGGTTACGGCGATCGCCATCACAATGGGTTGCTGGAAAGTTTTGCTGATGTGAATGATGGTAATGGTTTAGGAGATGGAGGATTAGTTTCTAACGCCGAAGATTTAGCTGAATTTGCCAAAGCTTTGTTTGCCAAAAAAACCTTACTTTCTCCCCAAATGGAAAAAGCAATGTTGACGTTTACAAAAAAGGAAGGTTATGGCTATGGACTAGGTGTAGAACGTTTTTCAACTCCTTTTGGTAAATCTTTTGGACATAGCGGTGTAGCTTACGGATTCATCACCTTAATGGCATACATACCAGGGAAAGATACTACAATAATTGTACTATTCAATACACAAAGTAGTAATCTTCAAGTCATTAAAGCGATCGCTAACTTGGCTCTAGAAATATGTTAAGTACATAGGCATGAATAAAAAACTCCACCCACACTTACGAATGCGAATCAATTAATTCAGCCAAAATCCACCTATTTTTCCATTTTTGAGGCTAAGTCTAGCTAAGACATCATTACTACCATCAAAAAATGTCAGCTTCCATAAATGAACTTGATACCCTTGCTGATTCAGGTTGGCCAAGAAAACTGCCGAATACCCTTTTTTGATGAGAGGAGCCAACTGTCCACTAACTTGTGTAAATGTTGACCAAGCTGGCTCTAAAGCCAAGTATGCTCCCTCTGTGGTGTCAAAAATCAAGCTAAATCGAAGTCAAAAAGCAGAAAGTTCCGACTCGTAAACAAAATTCGGAACTTTCTTCTGTTACTTTGCTCCTGGTGACAGCTACCGTAACACTACTTACAAGGGTAGGTATTTTGTATTTGGTCATTTTTTGACCATTTTAGCCAATGCTTAAACTCTGAAACAACCAAACCACCTTAAGCAATTGAGAATTTTCTCAACTATTTTCGAGATTTTAAAAAACCTACCCTTGAAAGCCGTAACACTACCCCTTTTTCAACGCTTTCTCTTCCTCTGTTTGTGGCGCAGTGGCTACTCTCATCCATTCGGTACTTACGGAACTACTAGCCAACTTCAATGAGCCATGCACTTTCACCTCAAAATTATCATATTTACTCTCGAATATCTTTCGCTTGCCATTATCCTCCCCTAGCCGCCCAAACATTCCTAGAAACGCGCTGACCACATCCGCTGGATTTCCTTCATATGCTTCCCCTCGTGGCGTCTCCTCTGTGGTTTTCGCCTTTCCTAGCCAATCTGAGGATGCCCAGATTTCGCTAACATCCCCGATCTTCCACTCAGCATACCATTGGGCTTGTTTGAGGAATGTTTGACTTTGGCCTGCTAGTTGTCCCTTATAAAACAAAGCAAAAAAGGTATCTCCTACGTTCCCTATGACATCCCAATCTATCTTGCTTGTGTGGCCTGACTTACTTGCTCCGACCTTACCCTTCTCAACGCTGGTACTCTCATCGCTTTCACTCGCTTCTTTCTCCTTCGCCATCGCTGCTAGGGTCAATGCTGATAATATTTCCTTGTAGGAGGGCGGTTTGACCTCCTTTTTTGTCTCATCCCACTGGTATTTGTCTGTATAGTGCCGCAGTGTCCAATTCTCAGCGTCTTTCAGTTTGCCGATATCGTTTTTCCCCGGTGGTTTTCTTTTCGTCCCGTCGATCCATGTTTGTTTCTGCTGGGAATTTACGAACCCTAGCACGGCTTTCGCCACCGCTGGATCTTTAGTTGCATTAATCGTATTATCCTGAAAGACGATTTTTATCGCGCTTAATATTGCCTCTTTCTTATCCTCGTTTTTTTCCCATTGGTTTTTGAGTTCTTCCTGGAGTTGAGGTACTTGCTCCTCATATTGTCGCTGGATGACAACGCTTCTCTGCACCGTCTCCCCATTCTGCTGCACAACGTGTGTAAGCTCATGGGCAATCAACTCCTGCCCCCCACGGCTCCCTGGATTATATTCCCCCTGCCGAAAAAACACATCCTGTCCCGTCGTGAAAGCACGCGCCTGAATTGACCGATTTAACTGGTCTGACTGACCATCGGTGTGAACCTTCACCCCACTGAAATCTGCACCAAACGCTTGCTCCATCGGTGACTTGATACTCTCCGCCAAGGGGTGTCCACCACCCCGCGCCTGTTGTATTGACGTTTCCAAATCAGATGATGCAGCTATCCCGCCATCTGACACACGCTGCACCATTGGTTTCATTTGCAGTTCTTCTTCTTCTTCAGGCAATGACTCTCGCTGTATGCTGCCCTCTAGTTTCATTTGCAGTTCGTCATCTTCAAGCGATGACTCTCGCTGAAGTTTTTCGCTCTGTGGCTGATGAATTTGTTGCACTACCTGACGTGCTGTTTCGTCAGTCTTCCTGTTCATATTTGTCCCCAGGCTCCCCAATTGTCAGTTTCGCCTGAACTGGTGCTGGTGTATCAAGTCGCTTGAGAGATATATTGGCAATATTGTGCCCAAATTGAGATGCTGTTTTCACTCTCGACAGTAACAATCCATTCATCTTGGCTTGTAATACATCTAATCTTTCCTGTCCTTCTGGAGTAATGGAACCAAACTTTGCTTGAATCTCTAATTTTGTTGCTTCCATCTGTTGAAGAGCAAAGGTTTCATTCTCTATGTCCTGTTGTGTCTTTGCTGTAATTGACTCGTTTTTTGCTTGAATTCTAAATGCTTTGGGTGCAAACTCTGATGATTTTTCTGATGTTTGGGAATTTGAGAAAACAGATTTTGTTTTTTTTTGTAATGGCATATTGCAATACGGTTTTGTGATGATTTAACTAAGTTGGCGCGAGAAATTAAAGATTTTTAGTTAGCAATAAATTTCTTTGATGACTTACAATATAAGAATTAAAGAAGTTTAGATTTTTTTTACTATAGTGAATATTTGGTATATCCATGAAGTCGCGAAGTTTTTATCTCACAATAGGCATAATAGCAAATCTTTCACATCTACTAACTGGCAAACTCTTGCCTCAATTATTAAGCTTGCCAGCCGTGTCAAATTGTACTACACCCACAACGGTGATTCAATAGGTTGTGGTGTAATATTTTTTGTCAATGCGTAAGTCCTATATACTTATAACAAAAAAGGAATATATTTTTGAACACCAAAATTAATCGTACGATTAGCACAGCTATTGCCTCTGTGTTAATCACTAGTTCCAGCTTGTGCTTTGACAATGCGGTAATTAGTGGCACATCACCAACTCCCAACTACCAAGTAGTCAAAAAAATCCCTCTGGGTGGAGAAGGAAGATGGGATTACCTGACATTGGATAGTGCTGCTCGTCGCCTATACATTACGCGCTCCACAAGAGTAACAGTATTAAATATTGACACTGGGCTGGTTGTGGGGGAAATTGGTGATACTCCAGGAGTACATGGTGTTGCGATCGCCAGAGAATTAAATCGTGGTTTTACCAGTAATGGTAAGGCAGCAACAGCTACTATTTTCGATTTAAAGACACTAAAAGTTATCGGAAAAGTTAAAACTGGTTCTAACCCAGATGCCATCGTCTATGATTCTGTGTCCCAGAAAGTGTTGACTTTTAACGGTTTGAGCAACTCAGCAACTGTTTTTGATGCTAAAACTACCAAAGTCTTGGGGACAATTGCCTTAGGTGGCACACCAGAATTTGCGGTAGCTGATGGCTTAGGGCATATTTACGTGAATTTAGAGGACAAAAGCGAAATCGTAGCCATAAATGCTAGTAACCTCAAAGTTGAGAAACATTCTGCGCTCAAACCTTGCTCAGAACCAACTGGAATCGATATAGATAAAGCGCATCGGCGGTTGTTTATTGGTTGTAGAAACCAAATTATGACTATAGTGGATGCAAACACCCTCAGTATTAAAGCTACACTACCAATTGGTAAGGGGACAGATGCGATCGCTTATGACCCATTGACTAGATTAGCTTTCAGTTCAAATGGCGAAGGTTCGGTGACAATGGTACATGAGGACTCTCCCGACAAATTTAGTATTGTGAATAACGTTGTCACCGAGCCTGGAGCGCGGACAATGGCATTAGATTTAAAGACCCATCAGCTATATTTGGCTACAGCGAAGTTTCAAGCAACCTCTACCCCCGTCCCAGGACAGGTAAGATCTAGACCAAGTATTATCCCTGGTACTTTTGTGATTCTGGTTTTAGGTGACAGATGATTCTATGTTGCTTTTAGATTTTCTGCGAGATACGGATGCCGTACACTTATCTCTGTTAATTTTTTGACATAGCGAAATTTGTTCAGTCCGGGGAGTGTCAAAGCTTTAAAGTCTGCTTTAACATCTGCAAAATCAGTCCTACACTGTATCGAAAATTATATAGCAACACACTATAAATAAACAGGAACTGAAATATTAATGGGAGGATAGATGATGGCAATACACCATTAGTTCCAAATCCAAAAATCGCTACACCAAAATATAAACACAAAGGTATAACTACTTGTATAATCCAAATACTATTTGGGCGGATGATAAGTTGCAGTAATGCTTTGCCATGACTGGGGTCTAGCTGAATATTGCCTTTTGTAACTAGAGGTGATATGCGGTTGCCAAATGGTCCGGAAACTCTGACAAATTGATCTTTGATATAAACTTGATATCTATATGAAATTCGCGTTCCCCAAAATGATTGAGCTTCTACTTCCAAATGTGTAGCAGAAACCCCCATCAGTATTTGACTTACTTCTTCAGTTGTCAGTGGTACTAAAAGCGTAACTTTCTGATACGGCAGAAGCGAAAATAGCACCTTTGTTAAACTGGTCATTTTGAGATTTTTCAAAAGTGTTATCAGAGCGATAGCACTGCGGAGCGCAGGCATCGCTTTCAAGTGGTTTTGATCAGCAGAGGTTTGAAAATTAATTGAGTGGCACAGGCGCTCATCTGCCAGTCATGATTGCATCTGATGCAACAGCACACAGACAGACGATTATCCCCAAGCAATAGCTAGACTTCTGGAACTTTAATATAAAGGGTGATAGTGTTTGTCTTGCTGAAATATGAGTAATGCTCATCAATTTTTGAGATGGCATTAAATGGGATGTGGAGGGTGTCTATTGTTTCATTTGCTTGTTGATGAAGAAGTGTGATGTAGTCGTCATGCACACTCTTAAGTGAATAAGTCTTACCCATGTAGACAATATTTTGAGTAAGTGACTTGAAGTAGTCGCGAAGAGTATCTGACATAAGTTTTTTTCAGGAGTTTACATTTAATT
>CAVYXS010000144.1:0-31026 GCA_963772205.1 uncultured cyanobacterium | reverse complement strand
GCACTCCATCGCATCTTTTCGCTCTATTTCATGCTCGGATTCACGATCTTCTTGGTCGCCCACGCGGCGATTGTCCCCGGGCTGGTGTTTCGGCGCCTGGCGATGGGGTTTGCGCAGTGGCTTCCGTGGCTGCTGTTGTTCGGGCTTCCACTCTGGCCGATGCCGATCACGCCGACGCTTTCGACGGCCGATATCGGCGCGCACATTCGCGTGAGCATCATCGTGAGCACCGCGCTGTTGTTGGTGCTGTCGCTGGCGGCCTCGGTGTTCGTGTCGGTGATCGTCCATCGACTCGAAGGGCAAGTCGCACGCGCCGAAGAATTGGGGCAATACCGGCTCGAAGAAAAGCTTGGCGAAGGCGGGATGGGTGTCGTGTACCGCGCGAGCCACGCGATGCTTCGCCGGCCGACGGCGTTGAAGCTCCTGCCACCCGACAAAGCGGGCGCGCAGTCGACGGCGCGGTTTGAGCGCGAGGTGCAGTTGTCATGCCGGCTGTCGCACCCGAACACCGTGACGATCTACGATTACGGGCGCACGCCCGAAGGCACGTTTTACTACGCGTCACTACCAACAAAATCCCATCTGTGTGGGGTACTATCAGACTAGCATCAGCCAATCCCACCAAGGGGGGTGCATCATAAATGACAAAATCAAAGGTGTGATGTAAATCTGTCATTAGTCGCTTCATTTTTTGAGATGATAGCAACTTGGTAGGATCAGGTGGTATCGGTCCTGCAGTGATCACAGATAATTGTCCCATAGAAGGTAGTTCCCGAATCACTTCTTCTACTGGTAAGTTTGTAGAAATTAGATTACTCAATCCCCATTTGTTGTTTAAATTTGATAGGATGTGAATTTTCGGTTGGCGTAAATCAGCATCCACAAGTAATACTCGTTGTCCCATTGCTGTAGCTATTTGGGCTAAATGGAAAGCAACTGTAGATTTACCGTCACCAGCCATCGCCGAACTAATAACTACAGAGCGAATCTGACGATCAGAACTGAGTAGTTGAATATTTGTATAAAGCACTCGTAAAGCTTCGATAAAATTCCCTGAATAATTTCTGTAGTCTTGATCAGGTATGACAGCTAATCCAGGAATATTATCACTAAAGTAATCTGTTGCTCTGATTCGATAATCTTCTGTTTTACGAATCCGAGTTTGATTTCTTTGGAGTTGCTTTTCAAAAGGAATATTGCCTAATAATGGTAGCTTGACTTTTGCCTTCAGAGTATTGACACTATGATAAGTCTTGTCGAGTTTTTCAATTAGTAAGGCGACTCCAATTCCTAAAGCTAAACTTACTAATAACATCATCAACAAACTACGTTTAATATTTACATTAGAGGCAGGGTTATTTAGTAAATTAGGTGTTTGAAGTAATTGCCAACCAATTTCGGTTTGTGATATCTGAATTTGCAGTTTTTCACGAGTAGTTAAGAAACGATTTAGGCTCTCAGTAGAGATTTGTAATTTTCGCTGTATATCAGTATATTTTCGTGATAAAATTGTAATTTCTTTACGTTTTTGTTCGAGGTTTTGTTGAACTTTAGCTATTTCTTGACTTTGTGCTTCTAGCGTCTGAACTTCAGTCCTTAACCCCGCAAATTTGATATCTAAAAGGTGTTTACCTTCCTGGTTTAGCAAAGATACTAAACTGTTCCTTTTATCTTTCAATGCTTGAATTGTGGGATTTTCTTCCTGTAACCGAGTTGACTCAATGGCAATCTGAGTCTCCAATTGTCGCACCTGATTGGATACATCCTGATATACTGGAGAATTAGTCAGCGTTGATATCGTTCCATCTTTGCTTTTTAAAATATCAAAATTGGCACGAACTTGCGCCATTTGTAAATCAACATTTTGTCGTTGCTCAGATAAAGCGTTTATTTGTCTAGCAATGTTATCTGCTTCGGTATTTGGGTCGTTAAATTTGTGCTTTTGTCGGAAAAATTGCAGTTCTTTTTGAATCTGATCAACTCTATTCTGGATCAATGGGAGTTGTTTTTCAACAAACTTAATACCCTGACGTAATTTTGTTTGTCGCTTTTCCCGACTATAGTCTAAGTATTCACGAGAAAGTATATTTAAAACTAGTTTAGTTTTATTGGGATCATTACTCTGATACCTAACTTCGATAATTTTAGTTTCACCTAAGCGAGTAATTTTTAGCCCAGCGATTAGAGTTTCATAGTTGATATTCCGATAGGAATCATGCAACTGCTTAATAATGTTTTCCAATATCTCAGGACTTTTCAGAACTTGAATTTGGCTTTCATAATCTAGACCGCTGATTTTACCTGAGTTATTATTGTCTGCGACAACATCTAGCGCTTTGTTGTCATCATTCACAGGTTCTACTAATAGCTGAAAATTGCCCTCATATTCGGGTTTATTCGGGTTTATCTTCATATTGACAATACAACTTGTCATCACAATAATAGCTACCCCAGTAATAACGAGTCCTCGTCTCTTGAGAACAGCAAGATATTCTGCGAAACCCCACTCATCGCCTTGTCCTTCCAAGATTGGTAAAGGTTGAGGCGGAAAAAATGAAGTGACAAAGTTTCTATTCGCGTCAGAATTTGAGGATTGAGAAGAATGATTCTCCATCATAATTATTAATATTTGGTAATCAGACAGGCAGAATTTGTATAACAGCTTGAGAAATTGTGGGTGAGCGCGTCACTGAAGTGGGTAGTATTGTTTGCTAACTAAGTCATAAGGTGATTAAATCCTTATACAGCCATGATTATAAATCAATCTACATTAATCCATTGCGGACTATATAGACTCTTATTGAATCTATGATCAACAGTTCTGGTGTTGACAGCCCAATTGTGCTAATGGAGCCTACCACTGATATGCTCCTGGATTTTCATTCTACGTACCCATCAAAATTAATGACATGGAGTACTAGCAGCTATGTGAGCAAGTCATGAATACTCATTATTGTTTTAAAGTATACAATTATTTGCGTGAATCATGGACTAGCTTAGGAAAAGCTTAATCCCCAGTGGCTTTAAAGTGTAGTTTCTATGAAGAAGGAGTATGATCTTGTGAATTCACGAAAATATGTCGTTTCATCCTGTTATCAATCATCCTATAATCAATAGTATAGGGGTAGCCCAACCTAGGTCTTGGCCATAGCGTTTTCCAGTCTAGTGAGGTACATCAGAGCAAGCTCCTCGCTTGCGGGGAGGGGGTTGGGGGTGGGGTTCTTGTACATCATTCAATTGAGAACCGCTATAACAACTACCAAAACATCATAGTTTAATGCCTGAAATTAATATACTGCATAGTTTGATTGCCATGTCAATACATAATTTCTGTTATATAGATAATTAGACCAATGATCAATGATATAAATCTGAAGCTGGTTGTGATAATCATTTCTGTAAACTATAGGCGCTATTTTTTAAATTTATTGTAAAGTAAATGCTCAAAACCCTTGTCAAGCTTGACTAAGTTCGAGTACGTAATTGTGAAAAAGGTGAAACTCATAGCAACAGGACAAAGTTATGTTTATTTATGTCCCTACGGTGAATCTGTACCTAAGTTAAATTAATAATTTTCCAGCTAATTTATTCCTTTAAGTTAGGGTGTCTATAATCAAAACTTAATAAATAAAAATCAAGCTAGTACATGCATGTAACAATAAAAACTTTTATTTATTGCCATAAGCTTCTATATCTCAAGCTTATATAAATATACTTAGAATATTTTCTGAATAAAAAACACTTTTTTATTCAGAATAAATACATATATAAATATATAAACCAAGTTTCTGAATACCAAATATTCACTGACGAAAAAATATTTATTGGATGAAGATTTTGTTTAATAAACTTTTGGAAAAATAAATTTAATATGAAGTATTGAAGTAAATTTAAAACATGGTATTCTAGTAAATAATTACATGTACACATATAAAAAGGAAACCTAATATCTAGTGAAAAATACATGTAATAGCCAACAATAATTAACAACAATCAAAATGAAATGAAGATTGTGCAAGAACCTCCTGTATTAGTCTTAAATGTGATATACGTATATTTGACAGGCTGCAATGCGATATTACGTATATTTGAGCAGATTGTAGAAATCTTCGCAGTTAATGTCGTAAGTCTGAGCTTTTGAAATCAAGGAGAGTTATCTATAACTTTGTAGTGTTACTGAAGATTATGTGAACTATCTTCGTAATAGAAAATTTGTCTTTGCCTATAGCGTTATTTTGTGTGTTTCCCGATAAAAATAACCGCGTACAAAAGGAGATTCGTATTAATCTTTTAACTGCTTCCATATACGTACCTGAGTATCAGGAACTTTCTGCAAACAAGTTGATTAATACAATGCCATAGAATTGATGACATATATTTTTCAATTCAGACAGCCTAATATATGGAAACTTAATGAATTGATCAATTCAGTAGCTTCGCCAGTAAAAAATATATAGTAGGATACAGCCGATGAGACTTAATGAATGGATTAATGAACAATTTTTGCAATCCATTTCTAGCAAGGTAGATACGAAGAATCAGGATGCTCAAGAAACTCAGCAATCTATCAAATTGTCTGTAATCACCCAGTTCTTTCCTCCAGACTACGCTGCTACAGGACAGTTAATTGAGGAACTTGTAAGGCATTTAGGGCAGCAAGGGGTAGAAGTTGAAGTTTTTACCAGCCAACCTGGATATGCGTTTCATTCACCAAGCGCTCCAGGGGTTGAACGGTTAGGTAAAGTCCGAATTCAGCGATCGCGAACAGCCCAACTCTGGCCAGGTCGGATTCGTGGTAAAGCTGTCAATGGTGTTCTGTACACTTTGCGTGCAGCACTGCATCTGCTGAGAGCTTGTCGTCGTAGCAATGTATTGTTATTGACCACTGCTCCACCGTTTTTGCCAATCATAGGATATTTAGCTTATCTATTGTTCCGCCTTCCCTATGTCTGCATACTTTATGACTTGTACCCCGACATTGCCATTGCTCTAGGTGTAGTTTCAAAAGATAACTGGCTGACACGAGTTTGGCAGAATCTCAATCAACAAATTTGGCTCAATGCTAAAGGAATTGTGGTTCTTAGCCCAGCGATGAAACAACGGGTAGTAGCTAATTGTCCGCAGATAGCTGATAAAATTTCTGTGATTCACAGTTGGGCAGACCCTGAACAGATTATACCAATTCCCAAGCAAGAAAACTGGTTTGCTCAGAAGCATGACCTTGTTAACAAATTTACCGTACTCTACTCCGGTAACATGGGTCGCTGTCATGATATGGATACTATCCTGGAAGCAGCAAAATATCTAAAAAATGAACCAATTCAGTTTGTGTGTATTGGCGGTGGCGCAAAACGTGATGATGTCATCCAAGAAGTGAATCAATTAGGGCTAAAGAATTTCTTATTTCTACCCTATCAAGATAAGCAAGTGCTGCCCTATTCTCTCACAGCTTGTGATTTATCATTAGTAAGTGTCGATGCATCGACCGAAAGCTTGGTCGTTCCTAGCAAGCTTTACTCAGCTTTAGCATCTGGAAGACCATTAGCAGTAATTTGTTCGCAGTCTTCATATCTAAGACAACTGATTGTAGAAGCCAAATGTGGTGGCACATTTGACAATGGAGATAGTTATAATCTGGCTGAATTTATTCGCTTGCTCAGTCGCGATCAAAAACTAGGAGAGCGTATGGGTAGATCTGGTCGTCAGTATTTGCGATCGCATTTCACACCTAGGATTATTTCTCAACAATACCTTGATGTTTTACAGCAGGCGATATTAGCTGATGGAGTGATGGCTATGTCTGAAAGCACGACAAAATAAGCAATGTTTTTGCTTGACTTTTCACACGAAAAAAGCAGATTGCTGGTCAATTACAACTGTATAATCAAGCTGGTAACTTAAACCATGTTGAAATTAGATTAACTAATAATCAGATTCGCAGGTTTTTTACTGGCTCCGTAAGAAAAATTGAGGATTTAACCCAGATTGAATTCTTCAGGATATTGTAGAGGCAAGCAATAGACAATCTATATTACTTGCCGCCATCAATATTAGTTGTAATTGATCTTTTCGATCTAGGAAGTATTTGGGATAGTGGTAGACAGACATTTTCAGACGGATTGATGAGTATCATGCTTGTTAGATCAACTTTTTAGCCCTGTTGCCTGCTATTTTAAAATAAAGATTTTACTTTATTTATTCATGAAAATTATCGTATTTCTGGTATTAATACGATTAACTTTTCAGGCTATATATATTAGCAAAGCAAAGATTTATCTATTTTTATAATCTAGTTGCGCTTTTTACTGATTATATTTATAGCCTTCATGAAGCGACATTAATTTACCAGAAAACACTTATAACAAATATTCATGTACCAATCCTTATGGAGGAACAGTGACAAAAAATCAAAATTTTAATTACGTATTTCTATGCATTTCACCCTTTGTTCTTTCTCAACGATGATTGATGATTGTGTTATATGAGGACTGTATCTGAATTTCATGTAGATTTTGATTAATTAGATACAATTCTGGAAGTAAATGTTATACTTAGCAATGAATACACAATTTAATAAAAAATCAGAAATTACCAGGTAATAAATTAAAATTTATGGCTAAATAAATGAATTACTTATGTAATTAACTCATCAAAAAATTGTCCTAATGCTAACAAATACATATGATGTCATACAATAGGTTTCTATACACTTACTCTAATTGAATAGGCAGTTGTGAATTTTAAGAGTGGGCTTCGATGGTCTTTTGATTCTCAGTCCCTCCAATACAAGCTTCCTGATTTGTGCATCTATTGATTAATGTGGGAGGTCGAAGTGCAGAAAAGGTGTGATCGAAATCGGAAACGTACAAAAAGACGGGCTATATGCTGTCCAATTCATGCCTGCTATATTGATAGCAGAAGTCAGAAATATCAAATGTTTGCTGATCAACCAGGACAGTTGCAGCAAAGAGGTATGAGTCGAAAAAGTGCATTGATGCTAGTAGCAACTAAAACTACCGTTCCTATAGAAAGAGAATGGTTAGAAGCTTTCTGGTGCGACCAGTGTCAACAAACAAATTGGTATCATGTCAGTAAAACTGATGATCGCACCTATAAAGTCTCCCTAGCGCCACAAAAACTTTGGCAGCAGGTAACAGGAGTAATTGATTCTACTGGTAATCCTTCTGTGGGAGAGTTTACTCGTAGGCAAGCTAAGATGATTGGCTATCACGGTATTAAGGATTTCCAGTTTAAGGTTTAAAAAGTTAAAGACAGTAGTTTGTAATTAAGACAATGAGTAGTCAAGAGATTTTATCGAAGCCTGAATTGGTAATTGAAGCTGGTCGTGCAGAGCGCCAGTATTGGCAAGACCTATGGCACTATCGGGAACTTTTATATTTTCTCGCTTGGCGTGATATTTTAGTGCGCTATAAACAAACTCTGATTGGTATAGCTTGGGCTTTAATTCGACCATTTTTGACGATGGTGGTGTTCACATTGGTGTTTGGCAACTTAGCAAAATTACCTTCAGATGGGGCACCATATCCAATTCTGGTATTTGCCGCTATGTTACCTTGGCAGTTTTTTTCCAATGCCTTAGGAGAGTGCAGCAACAGTCTCATTAGTAATGCCAATTTGATATCCAAGGTCTACTTTCCACGTCTAATTGTACCCATCAGTGCAGTAATCGTCAGCTTTGTTGATTTCATGATTTCTGGCATGATTCTATTGGGGCTGATGGCTTGGTATAACTTTGTTCCCGGTTGGCGAATACTGACATTGCCATTATTTATTGGTATTGCTTTTGCCGCTTCGATGGGAGTTGGGCTGTGGCTAGCAGCGTTAAATGTAGAATACCGAGACTTTCGCTACATTGTGCCATTTATCATGCAGTTTGGACTATACATATCACCAGTAGGCTTTAGCAGCAGTATCATACCAGAGCAGTGGCGTTTGCTTTATTCATTGAATCCTATGGTAGGGGTCATTGATGGTTTCCGCTGGGCTATTCTAGGCGGAGATGCCAAAATTTACTGGCCGGGGTTTACACTGTCTCTGGTACTAGTTGTCTTTTTGCTGGTAAGTGGTATTTGGTACTTCCGCAAAATGGAACGGACGTTTGCTGACGTAATTTAAGAAGGAGAAAAGCAGATGTCTGATAATAGTATAATCCGCGTAGAAAACCTAGGTAAAAAATATATAATTAGTCATCAACAGGAGAGTTCTGGTCGTTATCAGTACAAAGCTCTGCGAGATGTGATTACTGATGGAGCTAAGTATCTCACTCGGAAATTTATCAAACCTTCTGGTAAAAAAATTCCCGATATATCTCGTGAAGAATTTTGGGCATTAAATGATGTTTCTTTTGATATCAAACAAGGTGAAGCCATTGGTGTTATCGGACGCAATGGTGCTGGCAAATCAACACTCTTGAAAGTTTTGAGCCGTATAACTGAACCGAGCAACGGACGGATTGCTATTAAAGGACGAGTAGCAAGCCTACTAGAAGTGGGTACGGGTTTTCACCCAGAACTTACCGGGAGGGAAAACATTTATCTCAACGGTTCTGTACTGGGAATGAGTAGAGTTGAGATTAAGAAGAAATTTGATGAAATAGTTGCCTTTGCTGAAGTAGAGAAATTTTTAGATACGCCGGTAAAGCGCTATTCATCAGGAATGTATGTGCGTCTTGCCTTTTCCGTTGCAGCCCATTTAGAGCCAGAAATTTTAATTGTCGATGAAGTATTGGCCGTGGGCGATTCCGCATTTCAGAAGAAGTGCTTGGGCAAAATGGGTGATGTCGCAACCAAAGAAGGGCGGACAGTATTATTCGTAAGTCATAGTATGCAAGCTATTGCCCAACTGACTAAGCGTTGCATACTGCTTTCTAAAGGTAACATTCAGTTTGATGGTAATACTGGCAAAGCAGTTCAGTTATATCTGACTGAACAAACAGATAATTCTCTGTCACATGCTTCTTACCAAGCACCTAATAACAAAACGGGAAATTATCTAGCATGGGCAAAGGTACATACCTCTGAAGGAGTAGGGGTTCACAGTTGGGGAGAACAAATTACTTTTGAGTTTGCGCTACAGATAACTAAACCCCATGAAAGTTTGTGGTTTTCGTTTCAAGTAGTCAATGCCTTGCAACAACCTATTTGTATGATCTGGTTTTACGAGCCTGAAGCTGGGTTTCGTCGGGAGTCAGGAACTTTTATTTTGCGCTGTGAAATTCCCAAATTTAGGTTGTATATGGGTTCATATACTTTAACAACTTGGTTGTCTGAGCGTCGCAGCGAGACTCTACAAGAAAACCTGAGAGATATTTGTCAGTTTGAAATTACGATGCACAATATTGAGCGTCCAGAGTATCCTTGGCAAGCTGATGAATGTATTTACTTAGAAGATGTAGTTTGGCAATCCGTGGAGCAAATATAATCATACAATCTTTATTTTTTCAGCTTTAGCAAGCAAAAGGCACACAAAAAATGGCAATAAATGATGATGTCAAATTAGGCATAAATGTCAAGATTTTTCATCCCAATCTTGTAAATCTCTACGGTTGTAGTATAGATGATGACACTAAAATTGGCACCTTTGTCGAAATCCAAAAAAATGTCACAGTAGGCAGTCGGTGTAAAATTTCATCACACAGTTTTCTCTGTGAGGGCGTCATAATTGAAGATGAAGTGTTTATTGGTCATGGAGTTATGTTCACCAATGACCTTTATCCCCGTGCATCTAATGAAGATGGTAGTTTGAAAACTGAAGATGACTGGTATCCAGTAAAAACTCTAGTTAAACGCTGTGCATCTATTGGTAGTAACGCTACGATTCTTCCAGGAATAACTATTGGAGAAAAAGCCATAATTGGTTCTGGAGCCGTAGTAACTCACGATGTTCCTGATTACGCAATTGTGGTTGGAGTCCCTGCTCGTGTAATAGGTGATGTTCGCGATCGCTCGCAAAACACGGCAATGATAGCTAGCAGTTTTGGCTAACCGCCTATAGAGACTGCACTATGCTCTTAGCGCTAGTTGATGAGATATGAGATAGAGGCAATAAAATTTACCAAATCTCCACAAAAAAGTCAGAATTTTAGCGCATGTTTTCTCACAACTTGCAGATATATTCATCACCAAGCAACCTATCTTAATGACCATGCTTGGTAGTTGATTGAAAATAAATTTTGTTTACTTAGAGGCAATGGAAAAGATGATTAATATCGGTGTAATCGGCTATGGCTATTGGGGTCCAAATCTGGTAAGAAATTTCGCGGAAATTCCAGGTGTTAAAGTCACAAAAGTCAGTGATTTTAAACCAGAACTATTGGCAAAGGTACAGTCTCGCTATCCCACCATCGAAGTAACCACAAATTGTCAAGACATATTTACAGACCCCAAAATTGACGCAGTGGTGATCGCCACACCGGTTTCAACGCACTTCGACTTAGCTTTAGCTGCATTACTCTCAGGGAAGCATGTATTGGTAGAGAAACCGATAACCACAACCTCAGAGCAAGCAATGCGCTTGATTGAGGAGGCAGAAAAACGCCAGCTAGTGCTGATGGTAGATCATACCTTTGTCTACACAGGTGCTGTACGTAAAATGCACGACCTAGTTATCACTAATACCCTAGGCGATATTTACTACTACGATTCTGTACGTGTCAACCTAGGACTATTTCAGCATGATGTCAATGTCATCTGGGATTTGGCAGTCCATGACCTCTCAATCATGAACTATGTATTGCCATCCCAGCCTTATGCTGTATCAGCTACAGGGATCAGCCACGTTCCTGGGGGACCAGAAAATATCGCCTACTTAACCTTATTCTTTGAAAATAATTTGATTGCTCACATTAATGTCAACTGGCTAGCACCGGTGAAAGTGCGCCGGACACTTATTGGTGGTAGTCAACGTATGATTGTATACGATGACTTAGAACCTAGCGAGAAAGTCAAGATTTACGATAAAGGAATTACCCTCAATGGCAATTCTGAAAGTGTGTACCAGATGTTGATTGGTTATCGCACAGGCGATATGTGGTTACCCAAGTTGGATATGACAGAAGCATTGCGGACAGAAGGATTGCACTTCATCAATTGTATTAAACAAGGCGATCGCCCCATTACCGATGGGGAAGCGGGACTGGGGGTAGTGAGAATTCTCGAAGCTGCAACCGAGTCGATGAAGAAGCAAGGCCGATTAATAGAACTAAATGTAGCAGAGGTAACAGTATGATTCCATTTGTAGATCTAAAAACTCAGTATCTGAGCATCAAAGACGAAATTGATACCGCAGTTTTAAAAGTACTAGAAAGTACCCAATTCATCTTGGGCAATGAAGTAAAACTTTTAGAACAAGAGTTTGCAGATTACTGCAACGCAGATTATGGCATTGCTGTCAATACAGGTACTAGCGCCCTCCATCTGGCATTATTAGCCGCAGGCATCGGCGCTGGTGACGAAGTGATCACAACACCTTTCACCTTCGTTGCTACTGCAGCAGCAATTTGTTATACCGGAGCCACACCTGTTTTTGTAGATATTGACCCTGTTTCTTACACAATCGATGTCACCCAAATTGAAAAAGCGATAACAGAACGTACTAAGGCTATTTTGCCTGTGCATTTGTACGGTCAAGCAGCGGATATGGAGCCAATTTTAGAAATTGCTCGGTGTCATGGTTTGACTGTCATCGAAGATGCTGCCCAAGCGCATGGGGCAGAGTATAAGGGTCAGCGAGTAGGTAGTATAGGCGACATTGGTTGTTTTAGCTTTTACCCTGGTAAGAATTTAGGTGCTTACGGTGAGGGAGGCATGGTAGTCACTAATAATCCCGAATATACTGGCACTATTCAGATGCTACGAGACTGGGGTCAAGAACGCAGGTATCACCATGTTGTCAAGGGTTATAATTATCGCATGGATGGCATCCAAGGAGCGATTTTACGGGTGAAGTTGCGCTACATCGAAGGCTGGACAGAAGCGAGAAGAACACACGCAGCACAATATGATCAACTCTTGACAAACTCTGGACTGACTACACCCGTAGCACTATCTCACAATCGGCACGTTTACCATATTTACGCCGTGCGTACTACCGAGCGGGAATGGCTACAGCAGGAGCTAAATGATTTAGGTATTCAAACAGGTATTCACTATCCCATCCCTGTCCATTTGCAAACAGCTTACTCGGATTTAGGGTATCATTATGGTGATTTTCCTCACTCAGAACTAGCAGCGAGCCAAGTCCTGTCGCTACCGATGTATCCGGAACTTACCGCTGCACAAATTAGCACTGTTAGCAAAAGTCTCCAGAAAATTCTTCAGGGAGTGGCAGTGTAATGAGCGATACTCGTCCTGGTTTAAACCCCCATCGCCTCGTTTCCTTGATGCGTCAGGCTGTTGAGCGTTGCGATTTGCAATTGCAAAATGCGATCGTCCTGACAGAAGCAGCTACTGGAGCTTATGCAGTCACACCTGTTGTGGCCGCTATGGCAGGAGCAGAAAAAGTATTTGCCCTGACCAAAAGTAGCCGTTATGGCACAATAGAACAAGTAAAAACACTAACACAACAACTAGCTGATATTGCTGGGGTGAGTGGGCGAATTGAATTCATCACTGAAAAAACTCAAGATATTGTCGCTCAAGCAGACATCATCACCAACAGTGGACATGTCCGCCCCATTAATACAGAGATGATTGGCTGGATGAAACCCACAGCAGTCATTGGTTTAATGTATGAAGCTTGGGAGTTTAGACCAGAAGATGTGGATCTCATCGCCTGTCGCCTCAAAGATATCCAGGTAGCAGGTGTCAACGAACGACATCCAGCCGTTGACGTGTTTTCCTTTCTGGGAATCATGGCAGTCAAGCTGTTACTAGATGCAGGTATCGCAGTTTACACAAGCCATATTTTATTGTTGTGTGATAACCCTTTTCGCGGTTTTATTGAACGTGGTTTAACCCAAGCAGGTGCGACTGTGGACAGTGTTGACAGTCTCGCTGCAGCACCCACAGATAAAATCTATGATGCCATTCTCGTAGCTTTGCAACCAAGACTAGAGCCAATACTGTCGGCTAGGGATGCTAGCGTAATTGCCAAGTATTGGCCAGGGACGCTAGTGGCTCAGGACCGGGGTGACATCGAGCGGTCTGCTTTTGTCTCCCATAACATCCCTTTTACCCCAGAAATAGCACCAAAATCTGGACACATGGGCATTTTACCATCAGCAGTTGGGCCAGAACCAATTGTGCGGACTTGCAAACAGGAGGACTCAAGGCTGCTGAAGTCATTTGGCGACATTCCTTGCAGTCTCAAGACTCAGGGCTAGAATTTGTGCAACTGCTGTGAGGGAATAGAAAATGGTAAATGTACTGCTAATTGGTATCGGTACGACCACCTTAACTGCTTTGGAATCATTAATTTCCCAGTGCCATGTGCAAGCAGTGGTAAGAAATCTAGACACCATATTCCATACAGAAGATCCTGTTGTTAAGCTAGCTCAACAAGCAAATATTCCCATTTTTCCAGATACTTCACAAACAGCAATTAAATCACTCATTTTAAAATTTCAGCCAGATTGCGTGGTAGTTTCTTCCTATAATCAAATTTTGCCACCATCACTGATTGAATTGTCTACATTTATCAATGTTCATTATTCTCCTTTACCCCAATATCGGGGGCGTGCCAATGTTAATTGGGCGATGATTAATGATGAACCTTGTGCAGCGATAAGTATTCATAAAATATCTCCTGGCTTGGATGAAGGAAATATTTTATTTCAGCAATTAATTCCCATTCACATTCATGATACTATTGGTGTAATATATGACAAATTAAATCAAATTCAGGGGCAACATTTAGGAAAAACAGTTGTAAATTCCTTTAATGGCTATGAAGGCATAGAGCAAAACAGCGCTGAAGCTACTTATTGTTGTACTCGCCTTCCCGAAGATGGTGAAATTAATTGGTCAGCTTCCACCAGAAGCATAGATTGTTTGATTCGGGCATTAGCCCCACCTTTTCCTGGTGCTTATACTTATTTTCAAGGCAAAAAGTTGCTGCTCTGGGAAACCAACTCTGTAAATCATCCCCCAAGTATATCGGACGCATTCCCGGAAGAATCATTGGCAGATCTAAAACAGCAGGTTTTGTTGATGTTCTCACAGGTGATGGAGTGCTGAGAATTTTGGCAGTACAATTTCCAGGAGAAGAAATAACAGCAGCAGCAAATATCATTAAATCTGTCAAAAGCACTTTAGGTTTACGCACATCTGATTTACTAAATCGCATCCAAATTCTGGAACAAGAAATTACAAAACTCAAAGAAAATGCAAAATAGTCGCGTCTTAATTACAGGTGGTGCAGGTCTAGTTGGCTCCCATATTGCCGATTTGTTGGTGAATGAAGGAGTCTCTGAGATTATTGTTTTAGATAACTTCACCCGTGGACAACTGAAAAACCTTGCCTGGACAAAAGAGCATGGCCCTTTGGTAATTGTGGAAGGAGATATCCGAGATCAAAAACTTCTTGGGGAAGTCATGCAAGGTGTGGATATAGTCTTTCATCAAGCAGCCATCCGCATTACCCAATGCGCTGAAGATCCACGTCTAGCCTTGGAAGTTTTGGCAGATGGCACCTTCAATGTTTTGGAAGCAGCGGTAAAAGCTCAGGTGAAAAAGGTTGTAGCTGCTTCATCAGCTTCCATTTACGGTATGGCAGAGGAGTTTCCCACCACTGAATCCCATCACCCCTACAATAACCGTACAATCTACGGTGCAGCCAAGACCTTTAATGAAGGTTTGTTACGCAGTTTCTACGATATGTATGGGCTGAATTATGTAGGATTGCGATACTTCAACGTATACGGACCGCGGATGGACATTTACGGTGTATATACTGAAGTGCTAATACGCTGGATGGAGCGCATAGTTGCAGGTAAGCCGCCATTGATTTTCGGTGATGGTAAACAAACAATGGACTTTGTGTATATCGAAGACATTGCCAGAGCTAATATCTTGGCTGCCAAAGCGGATGTTACTGATGAGGTATTTAACATTGCCAGTAGTGTAGAAAGCAGCCTGAATGACCTAGCCTATAGTTTAGCTAAGGTGATGGGGTCAGATTTACAGCCAGAATATGGGCCAGAGCGCAAAGTTAACCCCGTAGCCCGCCGACTGGCAGATGTGAGCAAAGCCAAGAAATTACTGGGTTTTGAGGCAGAAATATCACTGGAAGAAGGATTGCTGCGGTTGGTGAGTTGGTGGCGTGAACAAAAGCTGACAAAGGAAGCTAGTAATGTCTGAAAAAATACAAACAATTCCAATTGCTAAACCTTGGATGGGTGAAGCGGAGGCAGAAGCGGCAAAGCGTCCCATTCTCGCTGGATGGGTAACACAAGGACCAGAAGTTGTCGCCTTTGAGCAGGAATTTGCTACTTATGTCGGGGCAAAACACGCTTGTGCAGTATCCAATTGCACCACAGCCCTGCACTTGGCCTTGTTAGCTGTAGGTGTGCAGCCAACAGATGAGGTAATTACCGTTAGCCATTCCTATATTGCCACCGCCAACAGCATTCGCTACTGTGGGGCGATACCAGTATTTGTGGACATCGAACCACAGAGCTACAACATCAACTCGATGTTAATTGAGGATGTGATTACGGAACGCACCCGTGCGATTTTGGTAGTCCACCAAATTGGAATGCCTTGTGATCTCAAAGCTATTTTAGAAATTGCCCACCGTTACAATTTACCAGTAATTGAAGACGCAGCCTGTGCGATCGGCAGTGAAATTCTCTGGGATGGAAACTGGGAGAAAATCGGTAAGCCACATGGGGATATCGCCTGTTTTTCCTTCCACCCCCGGAAAGTAATTAGCACTGGTGATGGTGGAATGTTGACCACCAATAACCCTGAATGGGATAAACAGTTCCGTCTCTGGCGACAACATGGCATGAGTGTACCAGATACCGTGCGCCACGGTGCAAAACAGGTGATATTTGAGTCCTATCCCATGCTGGGCTACAACTACCGTATGACTGATATTCAAGCAGCAGTTGGACGGGAACAACTCAAACGCCTACCGGAAATTGTCGAACGTCGGCGTTATTTGGCACAACGCTATCAGGAATTGCTAGCAGATGTGCCGGGATTGAAGTTACCCACAGAACCAGCTTGGGCAAAAAGTAACTGGCAAAGTTTCTGTGTCAGGCTACCGGAAAAGTGTGACCAAGTGCAAGTGATGCAAGCGATGTTGGATGCTGGGGTGTCTACTCGTCGAGGAATTATGTGTACTCACCGCGAACCAGCTTACAGTATAGAAGCTTGGTCTTGTGGAATTGATAGGGATGTTTGTGATTGTCAACAAGGAAGTTGTCAACGCTTAACCGAAAGCGAACAAGCTCAGGATCGTGCCATTATTTTGCCAGTGTTTCATCAAATGACTGAGCAAGAGCAGGATCGGGTGATTGAGCTTTTGAAAACTATTTGATTTTTGAAATACATGTAGGGACGGTATTTCCCACCCTACATACATATTATTAAATTTAGCTCCGTAGCAGCTAAATATGATGTACTTACTTTTTAACCACTAAGGCGTAAATCAACATTAAATATAAACATGATTAACAATATTACTAAACCAAAACTTATATTTTTTCAATGGAAAAGTGCAGGGGTTTCTAATTTTGTACTTTTACATAGACAACAACATGTTAAGTGTCTATCAGAGTTTTTTGATGTGATTGTAATTAATGAAGATTGTGACTATCAACAAATTTGTGACAAATACAAACCAGACTTAACACTATTTGAAAGTGGTGTTAACTATCGACGTTGTCAGAGATTAGAGATTAAAAACACTTATACTTATCCAGAAATACCCAAATTAGGTTTTCATAATGGAGACTCTTGGTGCGAAGCCCGTGCTGGTTTTCTCTCCGATATGGAACATTGGGGGATAGAAACTTTTTTTTCTATTTGTACTACTACCGCTGAACATACCCCAGAAATGGCCGAAAACTTATTTGTATGGCCTAATTTCATAGATACTGAGATATTCAGAGATTATAAACAGTCAAAAATTATCCCAGTAATGTTAAATGGAGCTATAAATCCTCTGTATCCTTGGCGACAAAAAATTAGTAAAATTATTTCACAGTATTATCCCTCACTAATATGCCCGCACCTCGGATATATTCAGCAATCAACATCACGAATGCTTCAAGGTGAACAATATGCCCGAACTATAAATTCTTCTTGGTTTGTACCAACATGTGGTTCAGTAGAGAAGGAATTAGTTCGCAAACATTTTGAGATACCAGGATCAAATTCCTGTCTCGTTACAGAAAGAACTTCAGTCCTTGAATTGGCTGGTTTTATTGATATGCATAACTGCATATTTGCAGATGAAAGGGACGTATTGGATAAGTTAGATTACCTATTTCAAAACCCAGATAAACTTGAAAAAATTACTAATACTGGCTATCAACTTGTTCACTCTAGACATACCTTAAAACAACGAGATCAAATCTTCCAGTGGTTTAATCTATATAAGAATCTCAAACCACATCAAAAGATTATTCAAAAAAATCCCTTTGATTCACTTACTATTGTGGAACGCTCATCTGAAATTCAAACTTTACATGTTATCTGCAATGGATTAGTTATAGATCTTCTACAACAAGGAGATGAAAAACTCTGGGATAATAAATATGAAGAAGCAGAAAGATTATATCTTCAATGCCTAAACTATACACCTTTGATGCCTGCACCAAAACTAAGGCTGACCCTATGTAATCTTCACAAAGGAAATCCAGAAAAAGCCATTGACTGGATTCTTCAACCAATTAAATACACTCTTGATGAATACAAGGCTATAGATCCAGATCCAGTAGAATGGGCTTATTTCATTATCTCTCTTATTTGTCAAGGTAAGTTAGATGAAGCTACAAATACTGCTTATCAATTTCCTTTGCTTTGTCATCCTGAACTAGAACGTACTCGTTGGTTAATTAATGTATTAAACAATAAAGGCAATAAAGATATTGTACCTTGTATTCCTCAATCCAAGTACCGCTATAGTGTTCATCAACTACCTAATAAAAGCTTAGAACACTGGATTGAAAATATTTGTATTATGCTTAAAGCCTGTCATCAGTTTCGTTTAGCGGAAATATTAAATGTCTTAATTGATTTAGAATATAAATCACTCAAACAACAACAAACTACTATCAGAAAAAAAAATGATGTAAAAAATAATTATAAAATCAATAAATTCAAATATTTCACTTATTATAATACAATATTTAAGTCTTGGCTTAATTTAAAAATTAAGCCACTAGTTGGTAAAAGCTTAAGGTATTTAGAGAGCATATTTGGGTGCTTTTTACCTTATCAAATTTCTCAAATAAAATTTGATGATTTCTTTTGGGCAATTAGATCACTGACATCAGGAGAAGATATCAAAACAGCCCTAATAATCGGAGCATCTGCTGGAGAAGGAGGCACAGAATCTATCTTAGCAGGCATACAAGAAAACCCTAATAAGCCAATCGTATTCTGTATGAATGTGTCAACACCTGGATTCATTAAACTACAAAAACGTTGTGCTAATAATGATTTCATTAAATGCTATACAGTCGCACCTTTTACTGAGGAAATTGAGAAGAGCATCAAAATAATTAAGCAGGAAAATAAAATTAATTTATTTGATGTAGTATTTATTGATAGTTCTGAATTTTATGTGAATTTTGCATTAGATGAGGTATATGGAGCAAGGTTTGTCCTACTTGATGATATCAATACTTTCCAAAACTACAAAAATCACCACAAACTACTGGCAGATCCAAATTATTTCGTAGACGATCAAAATCCATCGCTACGTAATGGATATGCCATCTTTAAAAAAGTCAATAGCAATGAAGTGATTACTCAATCTGCCTGTAATATTGCCCAATAACTATGCTAGTACAGCGCGGCGTAAATAAACCACCCATTCCAAATCAATGAAACCCTTACGGTACAGTAATTACGAATTACAAATTACGAATTACGAATTCCGCTTTGCGGTACTAGTTATACATTTCTATAAGAAAATTTTATGACGGAACAACATTCTTACCGCGCAATTATTCCCCCAATTTCAGATGGACAACCTCGTCCACTTTGGTCTGTAATGATTCCTACCTATAATTGTGCTAATTATCTCAGAGAAACTCTAGCAAGTGTGCTAGAGCAAGATCCCGGTTCAGATATTATGCAAATTGAAGTAGTAGACGATCACTCTACCAAAGATGACCCCGAAGCAGTTGTTAAAGAATTAGGACAAGGTCGTGTTAATTTCTATCGCCAGCCAGAAAATGTTGGTTACATTAAAAACTTTGAAACTTGTCTACAACGTTCTCGCGGAAAGTTAATACATCTTCTACATGGTGATGATTGTGTAAGAGATGGGTTTTATCGCAAGTTGCAACGTGCTTTTGAAGAAAACCCTAATATCGGAGCAGCATTCTGTCGTGATATCACTATAGATGAAAGAGGTAACTGGACAGGGATTTCTCATTTAGAACAATCTGAAAGTGGTATTTTAAGTCATTGGTTAGAGAGACTTGTAGAATATCAGCGTATTCATCCACCAGCAATTGTAGTCCGACGTGATGTATATGAAAAAATAGGAGGTTTTAACCATCGTATTTGTTGCTGGGCAGAAGATTGGGAAATGTGGCTTCGTATTGCTGCTAACTACCCAGTATGGTACGAAGTAGAACCTTTAGCTTTGTATCGCAAAAATTCAACGTCTTTGACTGGAGCTTGTTTACGTAGTGGCAGTAATGATCGGGACACACTAACAGTCATCAATGAAATACAGCCTTATTTACCTAGTGACCGTACCCATGAAATTACAAAAAAATCTTTAAATGTATCTGCCTTACTTTTCCTTGCTTTTGCAAGTCAATTTGTTAATCAAGGTGATATATATGGTGCTATTAACCAAATAAAGGGAGCTTTTATCTGTAGTTTATCTTTGAAAATGGTCTTTTATACCTTGTGGATATTTATTAAAATGTTTTACATAAGAATACTGAATGATATCAATAATATTAAACAAAAATTTCAGACAATAAGTTAATTTTAATAAAAAATAATTTGTTCAAGGTTAACTGAAAATGAAAATCATTCAAATAGTACCTCATCCACCAACCCATTTGGGTGGAATTAGTACATATTCCCTGAAATTAGCAGAGGAATTATTGAAAACCTATGGAATATTCACCGAATTCATAATTTATGAATCATGTTTTCAAGATTTTCCCCAGCCTATAGAATCAGAAATTAACGGATTTCCTATTACTATTTTGCCAGAAGAAACTATAGAAGCTGTTTTATCATTCCTGGGAAAAACCTATTTTCAAGGAATTATTTTACATTACCATCAACCTCGTTCAGGGCGATTTTCTCATTTATTTTGGCTATTTAAGGCTTTACAATCCGCTATCAAACTAAATAAATGCCCATTATTAGTAATATTTCATGAATTAAGCCTGACTTTTAGTGTAAGAAATATAGAGGTTTTTCATCCTCTGCGGTTGTTGGCAGGTCGTGGTATTGCTAAAACTGCCAATACTATTGTAACACCTAGTGCTGGATTTCAAACTTTGCTTTCAAAATGGGTACATCATCCTATTCAATGCCTACCGATTATTTCTAATATAGGAGAGCCTCAGAATGTACCTCCCCTCGAACAACGTAAACGTAGAATAATAATTTTTGGACGAGAATATTCTCGTGATCGAGTCTATAAAAAATATCTTCAAGAGCTTATACTATGTTGTAATATTTTAGAAATAGAAGAAATCTATGATGTTGGTTCTCCTGGAATAGACTTACCTAAATTAGATAAAATTTCTCTGGTAGATGTAGGTGAGCAACCTAGTGAAGTTGTCAGTCAACTTATGTTAACTTCATTAGCTGGATTTTTTGACTATAGTCATTCTCCAGGAGATTGGGGTAAATCAGGTATTTTTGCGGCTTATTGCGCTCATGGTCTGATTCCAATCAGTACCAGTTACAATCCTACAGAAGCTACTGGCTTAAAATTAAATAAACATTATGTAGTTGCTAATCAACAATTGAAAAATATGGAGAATATGCAGTTACAATCTATTGCAGATAATGCATTTCAATGGTATGTAACTCATAATCTTTCAGAACATGCTAGAATTTTTGCAACTTCTCTAAAACAGGAACTGGCAGAAAAATAAAAATTTCAAATTAACCAAGATTTTAACAATTTAACTAGCAATTAATTTACCAAAATGAAACTTTGTTGGCTACTCCCTAACGATAAAAGCGGGGGCATATCTCCTGTAGTATTATCCTGTTGTCGTCAAGCTGCACAAGCTGGGCATAAAACAACGATGTTGTTTCTCAATAAACCCTCGTGGCTCACAAGTAATCAGTTTCAAGTATCATCTTTAGGATTACCTAATGGTGCAACAGAAACACCAAAAATACTGCTTCAATGGTTAGAAAAAAATCCTCAAGACGTAGTAGTTTTTAACGGTTGTGAGGAATTTGATGTTATAATTCCTTCTTTACCTGCAAATATTAAATGTGTTTATGTTGTCCATGATACAGCCCCTTCCTATTGGTTGAAAGCCTTAGCAGAGGAGGATGCTTTAGAAGCAATTGTTGCTGTGTCTGAGACTGTAGCCAGTAAGTTTCGGCATCGGTTAAACCATCCAGAGAAATTATCTGTAATTTATAATGGTTGTGTTTTTCCAGAATTAGGAAAATTAAATTCTCTTAGACAAGATGATTTGATTTTTTTAGGTGGTGAAAATCCGACAAAGGGAGCCTTTGATGTTCTCAATTTATGGAAATCTCTGATGAAATTGGACTTTAAAGGCAAGCTACACTGGTTTGGCAATGTCACACCAAAATTTATCACTAAAATTAAGCAATTACCTAATTATGAGCAAATTGAAATTTATGGTTATGTGTCACGAGAGATAATTTTTTCTACTGCGGCATCAGCAAAAGTTATCCTGATGCTAAGTAGAGTTGAACCCTTTGGCATGGCAACTATTGAAGCGATGGGTATGGGATGTATACCAGTAGCTTGGGATGTGGAAACTGGTACTAAAGAAATAGCCACAGCCAACCAAACAGGACTGTTTGCTCCATTAGGCGATATTCAGACTCTATCTCAACAAATTATCTACGCTTGTGGCAACTATCAAACTTTCAGTAATCCTGTAATTGAACGTGCTAGATCAAACTTTAATGAAGCAATTATGTGGAAAGGTTATCAATCTTTGATTAATGATATTTCCACTTTACAACCAATTCATAGGAGTAAACAAAATCAACAACCAGCTTCTTATCAACCTCCTGTTCGTCGGTTTCAACTATTACCTGCTGCTTTACGTGCTGTAATTAGAGAATTGATTGGGCGATCGCCTGCTCTTGGTTACTGGGTACGTGATCTGCGAGGATGGTAATTACTTATACAAAAATGATTTATGGGAAAACACAGTTTTCTATTTTTAGGTGGAAATAGTCCTTGGACTTACGGTATGGCAGAAGCTCTAGCTCAAAGTCACCCGATTCATGCAGTGCAGTTTTATGATTGGGGTAGCTATCGGATGTTACGTCCCAGTTGGTCTAGCCGCAGACCGCCATCTTTATTACAGAGGTCAATGCATGTATTACCTCCTGGTTATGCGGGACGATTAGAAATAATATTTCGCTTTTATCTGCAATATTTAATACATAAGTGGTGTCAGCAACTGAAAGGGTTCACAGGAGAATATCCTTGGGTCATAGCATCCGAACCTTATTTTACTCCTTGGGTGCGGAAAGTACCTAAAGAAAAATTAATATATTACAATTTTGATGATTACGCGCTTTATCGGCCTGAGCAAAAAGATAAAATTCTCGAACAAGAGCAGGAATTAATCACACGGGCAACTATAACCCTGTGTGCTTCCTATACCCAAATGATGACACTTAGAGAACGACATCCCGATAAAGCCTCCGAGATTCATCATTATCCTCACGGATTTGTTGACACCTACCTCAACCCTGAACCGGAAAACTCACCGGAAGCGATGACAGTAGGTTATGTGGGAAACTTAGGCGATCGCTTAGACTGGCAATTAATTTACCAAATTATCACAGCTTGTCCCGAAGTCACATTTGTGTTTGTCGGTGGTTTAGACGAGCAAATAATGCTAGACCAAGGAAATTGGCAGATGACTCGTCAGGCGGTGCTAGGATTGCCTAATGTCCGCCATATCGGCAGAGTACCACAGATTATGTAGCAAAATATACTGGTCTTTTGCCGTCAATTGGATTCCTTACATAGTGGAACACCCCTTTAACCAAGCAGCTTGTCCTACCAAAATTATGGATGGTATAGCCAGTGGTAACCCGATTTTGAGTACTGATATACCAGAGTGTTGTTTATATCCTGATTGGATTAGCATTTTCCATTCTTCTGAAGATGCGATCGCTCTGATTCACCAGCAATTAGCCTTTTCGTCAAAGCCACAAGCCTATGAGAAAAGTTTAAAGCAGCTAGAATTTGCTCGGCAGCACACCTGGCAAAAACGTGCTAATACTTTTGAAAATTTGTTATTGCGACTATAGGAATAGATGATGAAACGCCGTATTTTTTTAACCCGGTTTTATTTAAGTTCTCTCGCAAGTAGCTTATTTCTTCTATGCACACATGCCTTATCAAAAGCAGCAGAGACAGTCCCTAGTAAGATAAATATTGCACAAGTGCCCAGCTTACCAATAAATTATATAGATGTCAGGGCATTTGGACTCCTTGTTAGTGGTATTACTAATAAAACCTCTACTATTCAAGCTAATACAGCAACGATTCAATCTGCCATTAATTCAGTAGGAAATAAGGGTGGAGGAAATATATATATCCCTCAAGGAATATATCAAATCGCACCGCCTGATTTAAATGCTCAGGAGCCTAGTTCGCTTGTAATTAACTATGACAACATTACCTTATTTGGTGATGGAATTGGTAAAACCATTCTTCAAAGTCGAGGCGATTATTCCCTGATTGATGGTAAAGTTGTCAGGGGGCATGGTATATTAATTAAAGGAACTCCTGATTATTTGAATCCTAGAAAAAATGTTACTATTAAAAATTTGGAATTAAGTGGTGGCATTACAGGATTCACCGGGTAATTGCCAGTGGCCATCCGATCCAGCTAATGGCGATGGTTGGGATGTTACCCATAAAGGAATTGTTTTAGATTTTAATAAACACTTAGACAATATAATTTTAGATTCTATTTATGTACATGACTTTAGAGGAGAAGTAATTTACGCTGGTGGAGATGGAATTGGAAAAGTTACTATATTAAATAGTAAATTACACAGTTCTAATGCTTCAATGCTGAGTTTAGATGCAGAATTAACGGTAAATAACTGTGAATTTTCACAAACAGCAAATGCCTGGGTTGAAAACGCACCACTTTCACCAAACAAATATTTTTATTTCGATAAATGTATTTTTAAAGACTCTATTGCTTCTGGGTTAGTGATAGCCCAAGGTAGGTTTCCAGAAAATCATCATACCAAAACCACTAATTGTGCTTTCTTAAATTCCCCATATGGTGTTTGCCTGTTTGGTGGAGGCAGTAATATTTTAATAGAAAATAATAAATTTACAGATTGTGGTAGTGCCTTATTTATTAGTGGTGAAAACCGCAATATAAAATTTTATGATAATAAAATGATTGCTAAAAACAGGTCAGTTATCTCTGTAAATGTTTTGGGAATATTAAAAAATGTCCACATTAAAAACAATCAGCAAACTTCTGAGCTTGGAAATAATACTCAAACTCCATCTATAGTGTATTTTGGGGATTTGCAGAATATAGTTATAGAAAACAACTTATTTGAGAATTGCCGTACTCCTGAACAATCAGCACCTTTGTCTAATGAGCGTCCTTTATTCCGAAACAATCAATATATAAATGTTGAAAGAAGAGATTTACAAGGAACCGCTAATTTATGGAAAGCAGCACCATATATTATTGAGCCAAAATTTGAAGAAATTGTAGTAATCAATAATACTAAAAATTTAGTTATAGAAGTAAATCTGAGTACAGATTATTATGTTGATGGACAGGAGGTTTTAATTGTGGGTGGTGGAAATAATATGCAAGTTAAGTTGCCTCAAGACTTCGGTAATATTAAATGTCAAAGTGATAGATACCTCAGCAATAAAGGTGAAAAACTGAAATTGAGATTTAATAAATATCAGCAGAAGTGGTATGAAATTGCTTATTTAAAAGCGGCAGCATAAGCAATATTTTCAGTTAAAATAAACTTTTCATCTTCCCACTTTTTTTGATAATCTGAAAATTTATGAATCAATATATCTGTGCATTTCGAGGACGTAGGGACAATTATCAAGTCCCCTTGGCTCTAGCAGAGAAAGGCTTGTTAGATCAACTTATCACCGATTTTTATGCAGTAAATTTTGTACAGCAAGTATCTCCTCTCCTTCCCAAAAAATATCAAAATAAAATTTCCTTTCGCTGCGAGCCTAACATTCCTATAGAGCGCGTTAGCTGTTTGTGGGGTAGTACTTTACTTGAACATGCTCGCCATTCTTTGAGATTTTCCCCTACTGCTACTTTTGCTTTAATAGATCAAAATTTTGCTCATGCATCTGCTTTACAAGCACGAAAAAATCAAAGTCATTTACTTCTATATACGCCCTATGCCTGGGAAGCATTTGTGGCAAATTATCGGCACAATCCGTATAAGATTTTATTCCAATTTCATCCCCATCCAGAATTTGAAACTAACTTGTTAACCAAAGACTTCAAACAATTTCCTTTTGTACAAAAATCTTATGAAGAAGAAACTGGAAACAACCTATCACCCGAATTACAAGTTAGAATCAGAGATTGTTGGCAGCACGCAGATCTAATTTTGTGTGCTAGCAGTTTCACTCGAAAAACATTATTAGTAGCAGGGGCAGAACCTAATGCTTGCAAGGTGATTCCTTATGGTATTGACTTGCCTATACAGTCATTGAAACAACATCAAATAGATGGTTTTCAAGCCCTCTTTGTTGGTTCGGGAATTCAACGTAAAGGCTTACACCACCTACTTTATGCCTGGCACCAAGCTCACCTGCCAAAAGAAAGTCTGCTCACACTTGTGTGCCGAAGCTTAGATCCTGGGATTGAAGCTCTGATTTCTCAAACATCGCGAGTACGCCTCATTCGAGGTATTGATGCAATGGGCTTACGCTATCTATATGAAAATAGCTCAATGTTGATCATGCCTTCTCTAACTGAAGGATTTGGGCAAGTCTTCCTAGAAGCCCTCAGCTATGGTTGTCCCGTACTGGGAACAGCTAATACTTGTCTACCTGATTTAGGTGCAGAAGAAGACGGGGTTTTTCTGACAGAAGTCGGTAATTTAGACCACCTTACTCATCAACTTGAGCATTTAGCAAGCTTTATACCTGCAAATCCTGAGTTACGCAAACAAGCTCGTGCTTGTGCAGAGCGTTTTCAATGGCATAATTTTCGCTCGACACTTTGTAACTTTCTTCCAACCGTCTAGAAGTTGCTAAACTACTGCCCGTCAAGCTTATACTAAAAGTAATGTATCAATTAATTTGATTGTTAATAGATGATTAATATTGAAACTGCATGGTAGAAGTATATCGAAATATTTTAGTTATTATTTGCCTAGGATTGTTAGTGTGGGGAGTCATTCGCATCGAGCGAATTTACCAATACCCATTCTTCATGGGTTGTATGTTTATTTCCTTTATTTTGCCGCAAGCATTTGCTTTGATTAGTAATCCTGGACTAGGAGTAAGTGCAACAGCAATAGAAAACGTTTTATTGGTGTCATCCATTTGCGCTGCTTCCTGTTGGCTTGGCTATCAAATGAAGCCAAATAAAAATTTGTTGAAGACTTTAAATATAGTAACGGATGAACGGAAATTGTTTATCGCAGGAATCTTCCTCATGTCTGAGGCATGGTTCTTTAATTTTTTACTTTCTCGTACAACAGTCCAAATAGCAAAAAATTACAGCTGGACATGTCCAGCAACCATATATCTTTTTTTTATTCAAGCTGGCAATATAGCATTTGGAATTTTTCTTTTGCAAGCGCTTAAGCGCCCTCAATTTCTGAATATTTTGTTTACTGTAATTTCTGGCTGGCCTCTATTTAGTAGTGTTTTAATCGGTCGTCGCCAACCAACAATGACATTTGCAATTATTATCGGTATTTCATTTTTTTTGATTTATCGTTATGTACCTCCTAGATGGTTAGTTGTAACAGGAATGTTGTTGGTGACTTTTCTGATTCCTTTATTTGGTGATTTACGTGGAGGTGTGTGGAATTTAATTTTTAGTGGCAATTGGCAAGCGATATTATCTACTATTGAGAAATCGTTTAGCACACAGCAAAAGGGAGAGTTTTTGGAGTTGAGAAATGCGGCATTAATAATTGATGTAGCCAACAAGACAAGTTTATATGGCTTTGGAACTGGATGGTGGGATAGTATGGTTTTTCAATTTGTACCGGGACAAATTGTCGGTTTTGAGTTTAAAAGGTCTTTACAATTTAATTTGTGGGACAGGTACGTTGAATTACTAATGAATTTATATGGTTATGTCCGACCTAATGGCTCTACAATTACTGGCATTGGAGATTGTTTTATGGAATTTAGTTACTTTGGATGCTTTATTTATGGTCTAATAGCATATAGCTTTAAACATCTTTGGATTGGTGCAGTTCATTATAAAAATACTTTTTGTCAAATCCTTTATATGGGGCTAATTAGCCCGGCGATGATATGTTTAACTCATGGTGTGGGAACATTTATACAACAGGGACTGTTTCAAGTGATTTTTATTGGACTAGTCGCTTACTATTCTAAAGTTAAATATAAATTACCTGATATGCATTCTCCAAGAATTAGATAAATATTCATACACAAAATTATCTGATATTTAATTAAAGTAAAAAAATGAGCAAAAGTCGTGTACTTCTTATTAGCTCTAATTCTAGTGAGCGGGGTGGGGGAGAGCGTTACTTAGTTTACCTAACTCAAGGTTTACGCTTATTTGACTATGAGGTGCATGTATTGCTCTCGAAGGTTAGCTATATGGATAATTGGGCTAAATTATTAGCAACAGAGTCAGCACATGTACACCGCATACCTCTTAGAGGATTGCGTTCTCGACCATTACGATTCGTACAATCAATTTTAGATAAGAATCAACAAATTGAATTAGCTAAAGTATGCAAACAAATTGCGCCTGATGCAATTTTAGTCAATCAGCAATATGACGAGGACGGGCTAGATTATGTAGCTGGTGCTTTAATGTCCCAAGTTGCGCCTGTGGGTGGTACAATGCATATGCCTATGACCGCAAATAAACATCAAAGACCCTTGGGTTCTTTGAGAGGTAAATTACTAAATAAATGGTATGAAAAACATCCCTACTCTCTAATTCTTGTTTCACAAGGTAGCCAAAAAGAATTTGAAAATTACTATAGCTATCCACCTCAGACAAAGGTAGTGAATTATGGCTGCCCATTTCCAGAAATTAATGCATCTCATCCACCTTTACCTGATAACTGGGTGGAACCCCTACCAATAATTGGCTTTTCTGGTCAATTCGTGTACCAAAAAAATCTCCAATTATTGTTAGATGCATGGTTATATACTATAGAGCAGGGGATTGGTAGTCGTTTGTTACTTATAGGGGACGGACCAGAAAGAAATAATTTAGAACAACATTTGCGTCATCATGCTCCAGAAAATACATGGCATATCACAGGCTGGCAGCAGCATCCAGAGGCATACTTATCTGTATTAGATATTTACGCCATGACTAGTCATTTTGAGGTTACCTCTAGCGTTACTAGAAGCTGCGGGGCGAGGAGTACCTACTGTAGTTACGAATTTTAATGGCGCTTTGGATGTTGCTGAACGTGCCTCATGGGTAAGTATCGCTCCTCATGCTAGTGCTGAATCAGTAGGTAAAGCATTAATCAAATCTATCAATAACCTTTCCTGGCTCAAACAAGAAGCCAGAAATGGCCAACAGGATTTTCAGAAGTATTTTTCTTTACAAAGAATGACCAGTGAAACCCTAGCTGCACTTGGTATAGCTTAGGTAATAAATCAATGCATATAGTTGTGATTTTTGTCAACATCGGTAGCTACCATGCTGCTCGACTCCGTTCTGTGTACTCTGCTTGTCAGCAAAAAGCATGGAAATTTACCGCCGTTCAAGTTACAGATGATACTCTTGAACATCCTTGGGGAGATTTAGAGCAAGAAATTACATTTCCTCTAAAAACCTTACTAGCTAAAGATGACACATCTTCATATGCGGAACGCGCCGCTGCTGCACTTCCGCCTTTTTTAGACAATTTACAGCCTAATGCTGTTGTAATTCCTGGCTGGGGATTTCCTGTGTCGCGTGCAGCACTTTCCTGGTGTAAACGCCACAAAGTACCGGCGATTGTGATGAGTGAAACAAAGTGGGATGATGAACACCGAGAATGGTGGAAGGAGAAACTGAAATTTTGGCTATGTATCAGCAAGTTTGATGCAGCGTTAGTGGGAGGGAATCTACACCGCGACTATTTGGTTAAGTTAGGTTTCCCTGGCGATCGCATTTTTCTGGGTTACGATGCTGTGGACAACGATTATTTTACACAGCAAGCAGAGATAGCAAGACTTGATCCTGCTGCTGCAAAGCGGCGAGAACCAGGAATTCCGGCTAAACCTTATTTTATCGTTGTCACTCGGTTGCTCAAACGCAAAAATGTTTTTCGCCTTGTAGAAGCTTTTGCTATTTATCAGCAACAGGTTAGCCCTGAGCAAGCATGGGATTTAGTTATTTGTGGTAGTGGAGAAGAAGAAACTACTATCCGCAATCTCATAGTAGAAAAACAGTTGCAGGATTGTGTTCATTTACCTGGATTTATCTCTTATCAGGCGATTGGAGACTGGTATGGACTGGCTAATGCTTTTGTACATCCCGCACTACAAGAACAGTGGGGATTAGTAGTCAATGAAGCTGCTGCTGCTGGACTACCAATTCTATGTAGCCATACAGTAGGTGCAGCTTATGAACTAGTTGATGATAGTCGAAATGGTCTGCTATTTAATCCAGAAAGTACTCAAGATATAACCCGTACTTTGTTAACTATTCATCAAATGAATCCAGATTTAAGAGCAGAAATGGGAAAATTAAGTCAAAAAATTGTAGCTAATTTTAGTCCCCAAACTTTTGCAAAGGGAATTTTTCAGGCAATTAATATCGCCACTATGCCAATAAACGCGATTTAATTCACAGAAGTTTATATAATTTCATCTACCAGAGGATTGTCTAATGAGAATATTAATTTTCACTCCTTATATTGGTTCTAACTATGGTGGGCTATCCAAAGCCGTTAAAGACATAGCAGAAGCTCTTGCTCACCTAGAAGTTAAGGTTGATTTGATAACAACAGATGCAAATAATTGTGAAAAAATTCCAGTACATTTGAATGAATGGATAGATGAGAATAATTATAGAATTAAATATTTTCCCTGTTGGCAGCAGCGTGATTTTGTTATTAGTTTATCATTGATTAAATGGTTAATTCAGCATATTGGTGATTACGATATTATCCATACCAACACTGTTTTTGCACCAATTGTTTCCTTCGTTCACTGGCTTTGTCAATGGCGAAAAAATTCCCTACATTATGACGCCCCACGGAATGCTTGAGCCTTGGGCATTGTCATATAAAGGCTGGAAAAAGAAGCTATACTACAATCTATGCGAAAAACCGAGTCTTAAAAAAAGCTAGTGCTATTCACGTGATTGCCAATGTTGAAGCAAATAACATCAAATCCCTGGGATTTCAGCATATTGTAGTTGTTCCTAATGGAATTCATCGCCAAGAATTTCAAGATTTGGCAGATCCGGAAATTTTA
>CAVYXS010000143.1:0-8331 GCA_963772205.1 uncultured cyanobacterium | reverse complement strand
TGATTGCGGCTGATAATAAAGTGAGCGATCGCTTTTAGAGGTTGCGCTCTTTCTCCAAATGGATCTAATTCTGTACAAGCTTCAACAATTAGCTCTTGGGCTTTGATGCGCGATGCGTCAATCCCCCAAAGACTGGGATAAGTAACTTTTTGGGCTTTTACGTCTTTACCTGCGCTTTTACCTAACTCCTCTTGAGTCGCAGTGATATCCAGGATATCATCCACAATTTGAAAAGCCAGACCAATATTTTGAGCATAGCGAATCAGCCGTTGCAAATCTTCAGATGATACCCCTGTCAAAATCCCCCCACAAACAACACTAGCTTCTAAAAGAGCGGCTGTTTTATGGTTATGGATAAAATTCAGCGTCTCCAGGGTTGTATCTAACTTACCTTCCGATTCTAGATCAACTACTTGACCACCCACCAATCCAGCAGCGCCCATTGCCTTTCCCAAACGCGCAATTACCTGCAATACTCGATCGCTAGGCACATTTTTGGGAGTTTGAGTGGCAACAAACTCAAATGCATAAGCCAACAAACCATCCCCAGCCAAAATTGCGACATCTTCACCATAGACTTTGTGATTTGTCAACTGACCGCGCCGATAATCATCATTATCCATTGACGGTAAGTCATCGTGAATCAAAGACATGGTGTGAATCATTTCCACACCACAGGCTGTTGGCATTGCCATTTCGATTGTACCACCGGTCATTTCACAGGTAGCAAGGCAGAGAATAGGACGCACACGCTTACCGCCAGCTAAGAGGGAGTAGCGCATCGCTTCGTAAATTTTTTCTGGATAAATGATGGGAAATGCTTGATCCAGAGCGATTTCACAAAGGCGTTGTCGCTCTTTGAGATAAGCTGATAGGTTAAACGTAGCTACCTCTGTTGTCTTTTTAAACTTGTCAGTTGCTACCATGTTTAAAAGTCCTGAAATTTTGGTTGGTTTGTCATGTCATATACGACATAATTTTAAAGGGCTTTGGATCTCAAAAAATGAGTTGTTAAATTCCTTGGCGCCTTAAATAGCTGGTGAATGTATTTTCTAACAAAATGGCCACGGTCATTGGACCTACACCACCAGGAACTGGGGTGATAAATTCCGCTACCTCAGCAGTTGATGCCAAATCAACATCCCCAACTAAGCGGCTTTTGCCATGAGCATCGGTAATACGATTCATCCCCACATCTACCACAACAGCGCCTGGTTTTACCATTTCAGCAGTGATTAGTCCGGGACGACCAGCAGCTAGAATGAGAATCTCGGCATTTTGGGTAATGGCTTTTAAGTTTTGCGATCGCGAGTGGGCAATGGTAACAGTAGCATCGGCTGCCAGTAGCATCAAGGCCATAGGCTTGCCTACTAAAATACTACGTCCCACTACCACTGTCTGTTTTCCCTGTAAAGGAATATTATATTCCTGCAATAGCCGCATGACACCATAGGGGGTACAGCTGCGTAATCCAGGTTCACCCCGCACCAGTCGCCCTAAATTGACTGGATGGAGTCCGTCGGCGTCTTTATCGGGATCAATTTGGTGTAGTAGGCTAACAGCGTCCAAATGCTGCGGTAGGGGTAACTGTACGAGAATCCCATCTACTCGTTTATCTTGGTTGAGTTCTGCAATTACTGCTTCTAGTTCTCCCAGGCTGGTAGTGGCGGGAAAATGCTTACCAAAGGATGCAATACCCACTTTCGCGCAGGCTTTTTCTTTATTGCGTACATAAGCAGCAGATGCTGGGTTGTCGCCAATCATCAGCACTGCTAAACCAGGGGGGCGCCCAATTTGTGTTTGTAATTCTCTAATCTGTTCTGCTAGTTTTTGCTGAATTTTTTCAGCTAAAGCTTTACCATCAAGTAATTTGGCAGTTTTTGTTTCCATAATCATTGATAAAAGATTAGCCTTGAGTCACTAGTAGTGCGCCACAGGAACAATGCTGAGTATGAGGAGAGCGATTTATCGCTTTTTTAGGACTAAAGTCCTAACTACCAACTAAGTATTGTGGGTTTGGTGGACTACTAGTGCAGAATTCAAATATTAACTCTTAACCTTAACTTGAGACATGGGGCGTCAGGCCTTGCGCCCCTACTTAAGATGTGCTTGAAATAAATGAAAATTGCTGTAAACAGGTACTGATGCAAAAAACGCCAATTTTTTATCTTCTTATGCCCTATCGTCTAGGATTTATCTTTGTGCTGGTGTTGGGACTTGCTAGTTGTGGTGCATGGAAACCTCTGGGTTTTAATGGTGATAATTTCAGGTTTGGCAGTAATGTCACCCCAATTCGGGAAATTAAACCAAAACAAGACAATCAAGATACAGTTTACATCCAAGGTAAGGTAGAAAAGCAAGTTCCCTTGATCAAGAAATGGGCGTATCAAATTAATGACTCTACTGGCAAAATCTGGGTAATCACCAATCAAAATAATGTCCGTCAAGGAAAGGAAATTGTGATTAAGGGTAAAGTTCGCTACCAAAGTATTCCTTTAGCTGGTCAAGAATTTGGGGAAGTATATGTAGAAGAAGAGTAATAATCGTCAAAGAATAAATTTATGAATAATCAACAGATACATGTAGCGATCGCTATTCTCTACCAAGACAACAAATTTCTCATGCAACTGCGGGACAATATCCCCACAATTGCCTACCCTGGTTACTGGGGACTGTTTGGTGGTCATCTCGAAGCGGGTGAATCTCCAGAGGTAGCAGTTGAGCGCGAAATTTTAGAAGAAATCGGCTATATTCTACCACAGATTTCTTTCTTTGGCTGTTATGCCGATGAAAAAGTTGTGCGTCATGTCTTCCATGCACCACTTTTGGTGGAATTAAATCAACTGGTGCTGACTGAAGGCTGGGATATGGGGTTATTAACGCCAACAGATATTCGTCAGGGTAGCTATTATTCGCCAAACGCTGGTGAAGTCAGGCCTGTCGGTCCGATGCATCAGCAAACTATATTGGATTTTATGGAGAAACATCGAAAATATTAACCATTTTCAATTCCGGATCACAGCGCTACGCCGAAGTACAATCCCCAGAAGCCAAAATAAAGTTAAAGCTATTGTGGAGTCATCCCTCATGCAAACAGCAAACAAACTACCGCGATGGTTAAGTATCGGATTGGCATTTCCTGTCGCCATTCTCAACGGTTGGCTATTAGTCCAGGTTGTGCTATATTTTCAACCTTTAGTAAGTATTTTTACTGCTGCCGTCATCCTCGCTTTTGTGTTGAATTATCCCATACAGTTTCTCCACCAACGGGGGGTGCAACGCAATATTGCTATTAGCGGAGTGTTGCTTTTGACTGTAGTAATTTTAGTAGCCTTAGGCATCATTTTAGTGCCACTAATTCTCGAACAGCTCAATGAACTGGCTAATATTTTACCTAGTTGGATTGATTCTGGCACTCAACAACTACAAGCTTTCCAAGATTGGGCTTTAAAACAACAGGAACTTCCCATTAATTTAAGTGGTTTAGTTACTCAAATTTTAGACAGATTATCTAGTCAAATCCAGTCCTTTACTGGTAAAATTCTCACTTTTGCAGTCGATACCATTGGTATTGTTCTCAACGTTTTATTGGCGGTGGTGTTGACTGTATATATGGTATTGAATGGCGAAAGTCTCTGGGACGGAGTTTTTCATTGGCTTCCTCCTAATATTGGACCAAAAGTCAGGCAATTACTACGAGAGGATTTCCATAATTATTTTATCGGTCAGGCAACTTTAGGGGCAGTGTTGGGTGTGGTAATTATTTTAGCATTTTTGGCGCTACAAGTTCCCCTAGCACTACTTTTTGGGATTGGTATTGGCTTTTTCTCACTCTTCCCCTTTTGGTACAGGTATAGGTATTGGAATAGTCAGTTTTTTGGTGGCGTTGCAGAATTTTTGGTTAGGGGTAGAAGTCGCAGGTATTGCTGTAGCAATTGATCAAATAAATTCTAATTTTATTGCACCACGTATTTTGGGTAATTTAACTGGCTTAAATCCCGTGTGGGTGGTAGTTTCTTTACTAATAGGAGCCAAATTAGGAGGCGTTTTAGGTTTGTTAATTGCTATACCTCTTGCCAGTTTTATTAAGGATATAGCTGATAGTTGGCGAGATGGGGAGTTTAATCAAATTATCGTTTCCACTGAAAAAATACAATATCCTTCTCCAGTTGAAGTAAATGAATAGAAATAAGAGGGAAATTTAAAGACATATTTTTTACTTCTGTATCCTGGAAAGATGCTGGTTGTGTTGTCTTTGCTCAGAGTTAAGTTGGACTGGAATTTTAATGATAAACTCAGTCCATTCTCCAAGGTTAGACTTACATTTAAGTTGTCCATTGTGTTTTTCTACAACAATTTGATAGCTAATAGATAGTCCCAATCCAGTACATTGTATTACAATTATTAAATAAGTCAAATCTTTTTGGAGTGGTTCATGCTGAAGCAACTCATCCTTGAAAATTGGAAAAGTTTCCGTTATGCAGAACTTCCACTTGATCCTTTGACTGTTTTAATTGGGACTAATGCAAGTGGTAAGTCTAATGTGGTTGAAGCTTTAGAATTTCTCAAAAGAATTGCTCAAGGCACCAATATTGACGCAGCTTTAGCAGGAGATAAAACCCTTCCCTCTATTCGCGGTGGTGTTGATTGGGCTGCGCGTAAGCCTGAAACTCAGTTTACATTAAAGGTACTAGTTGCAGGTGAAGATGATCAAACCGATTATTTGTATGTTATTGGAATACAAACAATACCTGAAGTTAAAATTATCGAAAAAGATATAAAAACTCAGATAAATCATGTAAATAATAATGATAGAGAAAAATTTGAATTGTCGTCATTACCTACTTCAGTAGAACCCTTACACCCGAAAAATGGGCTAAAAAAAGAGGAAGTTTATATATCTCCTACTCAATTCAAAGAACTGCTGCAAAATATTTCATCTAGTGCTACTCCAAGAATTGATCCAGAGCAATTTGTGAAAGAAATACTTAAATTTTCACCTAAAAACCAGCAAATTAAAAATTTTGTTGATTCTGTAATAGACAACATTTTAATTATCAATCCCATTCCTTCTACAATGCGCGAATATTCACAACTTTCTGACACCCTAGAAAGCGACGCCTCAAATATCGCAGGTGTTTTAGCAGCATTACCCGACGCAAAGAAAGCCGAAATCGAATCAACACTATCCGCATACCTTCAAGATTTACCAGAAGGCGATATCCAAAAAGTATGGGCGGAAAAGGTAGGCAGATTTGGCACAGATGCTATGCTTTACTGTCAAGAAGAATGGAAACCTGGTAACATTACAGAAATTGATGCTAGAAGTATGTCAGATGGCACACTCAGATTTCTAGCAATTCTCACAGCATTACTCACGCGCCCAGAAGGTAGTCAAATTGTTATTGAAGAAATCGATAACGGTTTGCATCCTTCCCGCGCACAATTATTTGTGAGAATTTTACGAGAAATTGGTAGTAAAAGAAAAATTGATATTTTACTTACCACCCACAACCCAGCTTTACTTGATGCTTTAGGTTCTGAGATAGTCCCATTTGTAGTTGTCGCCCACCGCGATTCAGAAACGGGAGAAAGTAAGCTGACTTTATTAGAAGATATTGATAATTTTTCTAAGTTGTTTGCATCATATTCTTTGGGGGATATGACAACTAAGGGTGCAATTGAAAGAAGCCTTTCTCGTGGTGAATAGTTACTAATATGAGAAAGGTGCTACTCATCGATACGTCGCTTTTATGCGTTTGGTTAAAAGTTCCAGGTAAGGAAACTGCTGGTAATAATAAGTGGAATTTTGAGCTTGTAAATCAGAAAATTCAAGCAGAAGTTGCTCAAGGAACAACGTTGGTACTTCCTTTAGCTACTGTTATCGAAACAGGTAATCACATTGCACAGGCTAAAACTACAAATTCAGACAGTAAACGGATAACGGCTCAAAAATTTGCTGAAATTATAACTTATGCAGCAGATGAAACATCACCTTGGGCTAAGTTTCGTGAGCAAATTGTGCTTTGGGAGGAGGAAGGATTAAAAAATTTAGCGGCTAAATTCCCCAACCAAGCTGTAGAAAAAACTTCTATGGGTGACGCTAGTATTGTCATCGTGGGTTGGCTTTATCACCAAAAGGGCTACCATGTAGAGTTTCTCACCGATGATGACAAGCTCAAATCTCAGGAACCACCCCCACCACAACCACCTACGCGCCGTAGCAGTCGCAGGAAATAGTAAAAAAATTTGGCGCCCACGCACACGAACTCATCCACATCAAGTTATAATAAAATATTGTGGCTTTTCCGTGCGTAAATCCTAAGCATCTATGACCGCTTCTTACTCTGCTTCTCAGCCTACGGAACCCAATAACTCTTCTGCGCCTCACGCTGATACGCGGTTGGTAGACCGCAGTCAGCTGAGTAAAATGTACCAGCATTATGTGGAAGTCAAGGACAAGTATCCTCATGCTCTACTACTGTATCGGGTAGGCGATTTTTTTGAAACTTTTTTCCAAGATGCGGTGACTGTCTCGCGAGAATTAGAACTCGTGCTTACGAGTAAACACGGGGGTGAAGTGGGTCGGGTAGCGATGACTGGTGTCCCCCACCACGCTTGGGAACGCTACACCACCCAACTGGTGGAAAAAGGTTACGCAGTGGTCATTTGCGACCAGGTGGAAGATTCTTCCGTGGCGGTGGGTTTGGTCAAACGGGAGGTAACACGCGTCCTCACCCCCGGTACTTTGCTAGAAGAGGGAATGCTAAGGGCTAGTCGCAATAATTACTTAGCTGCTGTGGTAATTGCGGCTAATCATTGGGGTCTAGCCTATGCAGATATTTCTACAGGAGAATTTCTGACGACTCAAGGTAGTAACTTAGAACACCTGACTCAGGAAATCATGCGCTTGCAGCCTTCAGAGGTGCTGTTTCCTACCAATGCTCCAGATTTAGGTAGTTTACTACGTCCAGGGGAAACTTCGCCATCTCTGCCCCAATGTTTACCGCCATCTTTTTGTTATAGCTTGCGATCGCAAGTCCCGTTTTCCCAAAATGAGGCGAGACCAAGATTATTGCAGAAATTTAAAGTGCGATCGCTCGAAGGTCTGGGTTGTGATCATCTCCCCCTGGCTGTGCGAGCTGCTGGTGGTCTTTTAGAATATCTGGAAGATACGCAAAAGGAAAACCCAGTCCACCTGCAGACGTTACGCACCTATACTGTTACCGATTATTTAATTGTTGACCATCAAACCAGGCGCAACTTGGAAATTACCCAAACTGTGCGGGATGGCACCTTTCACGGTTCTCTGCTGTGGGCGTTAGATCGAACTAACACCGCGATGGGTGGACGGGCGTTACGGCGGTGGTTATTGCAACCATTAATCGATATTAAAGGGATTCGCTCCCGCCAAGACACCATCGCCGAATTGATGGAAAATACCTCACTACGGCAAGATTTGCGGCAATTGTTACGCCAAATCTATGACTTGGAACGGTTGACAGGTAGGGCAGGTTCTGGTAGCGCTAATGCTAAAGATTTAGTGGCTTTGGCAGATTCCCTATCACGCCTACCACAATTATCTGACTTAGTGGTTGATGCCCGTTCCCCCTTCTTGAAAGCGTTGCAGAAGGTGCCCGCTGTCTTGGAAGAATTAGCCGCAAAACTACACGCCCACATTGTCGAGTCGCCACCCATACATATTAAAGAAGGTGGCTTGATTCGTGCTGGGGTAAATCCGCTGTTGGATGAGCGCAAAGCTACAGTAGAATCAGACCAGCAATGGATTGCCAATTTAGAAGTTGATGAACGGGCGAGGACGGGAATCCCCACGTTGAAGGTAGGATTTAATAAGACTTTTGGTTACTATATTAGCATTTCCCGCGCCAAGGCTGACCAAGTTCCCACTAATTACATCCGCAAGCAAACCCTGACGAATGAAGAACGGTATATTACGCCGGAGTTGAAGGAGAGAGAAGCGCGGATTTTGACGGCGCGGGATGATTTAAATCAGTTGGAATATGAGATTTTTGTCGCTTTGCGCTCAGAAGTAGGAGAACAGGCGGAGATTATCCGCAATCTTTCCCGCGCTGTAGCAGCGGCTGATGTGTTGTGTGGTTTGGCGGAGTTGGCGGTACATCAAGGTTATTGTCGTCCGGAAATGGTGGGGGGACGGGAAATTGGCATTGTCGATGGGCGTCATCCGGTGGTGGAACAGTCTTTACCTTCGGGGTTTTTTGTGCCGAATTCCACGCGGTTGGGAGGAGAAACGAACCACAGAGGCGCAGAGGATACAGAGGAAGAGAGGAGTTTGCTCTCTCCCGATTTAAT
>CAVYXS010000142.1:0-45822 GCA_963772205.1 uncultured cyanobacterium | reverse complement strand
ACTATTCATCAAATGAATCCAGATTTAAGAGCGAGAAGTGGGAAAATTGAGCTCAAAAAATTGTAGCTAATTTACATCCCCAATCTTTTTCCGAAAGGGAATTTTTCAGGCGATTAATACGCCGCTATATCCAATAAACGCGATTTAATCCACCAAAGTTTATTTAAGTTCATCCCCAGAGGATTATTGTTTAATGAGAATATTAATTTTCACTCCTTATATTGGTATGACTTTAGTGGGTATCCAAAGCCGTTAAAGACATGGCAAAACTCTTGCTCACCTAGAAGTTAAGGTTGATTTGATAACAACAGATGCAAATAATTGTGAAAAAATTCCAGTACATTTGAATGAATGGATAGATGAGAATAATTATAGAATTAAATATTTTCCCTGTTGGCAGCAGCGTGATTTTGTTATTAGTTTATCATTGATTAAATGGTTAATTCAGCATATTGGTGATTACGATATTATCCATACCAACACTGTTTTTGCACCAATTGTTTCCTTCGTTCACTGGCTTTGTCAATGGCGAAAAATTCCCTACATTATGACGCCCCACGGAATGCTTGAGCCTTGGGCATTGTCATATAAAGGCTGGAAAAAGAAGCTATACTACAATCTATGCGAAAAACCAGCTTAAAAAAGCTAGTGCTATTCACGTGATTGCCAATGTTGAAGCAAATAACATCAAATCCCTGGGATTTCAGCATCTTGTAGTTGTTCCTAATGGAATTCATCGCCAAGAATTTCAAGATTTGGCAGATCCGGAAATTTTTTATCAGCAATTTCCGGCTACACGAAATAAAACACTATTGCTGTTTCTGGGTAGAATTGATCCTAAAAAAGGATTGGATTTACTTGCTCCTGCATTTGCCAAAATTCATGCAAAATTTCCGCAAACGCATTTAGTAGTAGCTGGTCCTGATAATATCGGCTTTCTGACTAAAGTACAAGAATATTTTCGACAAGCAGAATTATTAGATGCTGTTACTTTTACAGGAATGCTAACAGGTGAATTGAAGTATGCAGCGTTACAAGCAGCTAATTTATATGTTGCTCCTTCATACTCAGAAGGCTTTAGTATGTCCATTTTAGAAGGTATGGTTTCCGCCTTACCTTGTGTAATTACAACTGGTTGCAATTTTCCAGAAGCTGCTATAGCCCAAGCTGCTCATGTTGTGGAAATTAATACTAATGCTATTGCTGATGCGTTAAATCAGTGCTTGAGCAATCCTCAACAGGCAAAAAGTATGGGTGAACGTGCTAAAGATTTTATTTTCCAAAACTACACTTGGGATCGTGCTGCTAAAAAGTTAGTTAACGTTTATCAAGCAATTATTGATAGGAAAATATTACCAACTGCTGAAGAGTTTGTTGCTATCAAATTGAATGAATAATGCAGCCTATAAGTAAACTGGAGTTCGATGAACTTTAGCTTATACCATTTAACTAAAAGCTTGGTATATATAGGTGTTAGATGTAGCTTAGGGAACAATGTTCCCTACCAACTTACTTGTATAATAATTAAAAGTGAAACAGTATTGCCAATTTTATCGAAAAATCAAAACTTTGTGATACCAACCCGAAATTTAGGTGAAAAAATTTGATGGTAAATTGAAAAAATATGGGATTTTGGCTTTAGCAAGTTTTATCCTGACTTTGCTGCTCATTATTCCTGTACGTTTAGCGATCGCGATCACTCAAGCACCCCAACCCCAAGCGTTCTTTATTTTAGGTGGCGATCCTGATAGAGAGAAATTTACTGCTGAACTAGCCCCATGGTATCCAAACCTGGAAATTTGGGTGTCTTCTCCTCCAGAGATTGAGAAAACACGTCAAACTTTTCAAGCCGTAAATATTCCCGATAACCAAGTACATATTGATCAGCGTGCAGTTGATACGGTGACAAATTTTACCTCTTTAGTTGCTGACTTCCAACAACATCATATTCAACACCTATACCTAATTACTTCTGATTATCACATGTCAAGAGCCAAGGCGATCGCTACTATTGTCCTTGGTAGCCACGGTATCGCCTTTAGTCCACTTTCTGTGCCATCACAGAAAAATCAAGAATCGATTGACCGTATTATCCGCGATATTGCTCGCTCCTTAGTTTGGATTACTACCGGTTACACTGGAGCTAAACTATAGCGCTTCTCACTTGGGTACAATACACTCTGGTGAGGAAAAGGGGCTAGGTCGGTGTATTGCATCTACATAAAAACCGCTGTATAATTTAATCTTAATTTTACCTATGCGTCTAAATCAATATTCTCTTGGTGCTTACACTCCAGGCGCATCATATTTGAAGCAACTTATTTGGTATTTTGTCGGCTCGCCAATGGTTGCAAGTCATTTGCTCCCTATATCAGCCTTAAAAGTTTGGACACTCCGTTGCTTTGGCGCACAAATTGGTGAAGGTGTCCGTATTAAGCCAGGGGTACGGGTGAAGTTTCCTTGGCGCCTAACGGTAGGTGATTTTGTCTGGCTGGGAGAAGATATCTGGATCGATAACCTAGCTCATGTCACCATAGAAAATCATGTTTGCTTGTCTCAAGGTGTCTATCTCTGTACAGGAAATCATGACTGGAATCATCCAGATTTTCAACTAATTACAGCCCCAATCCATATTCAGGAGAGTAGTTGGATAGCCGCCAAGTCAGTAATTGGCCCTGGAGTGACGATTGGTAGAGGAGCAGTCTTAGTTTTAGGAGGAGTGACTGGGCGATCCTTAGAGCCGATGACAATTTATGCAGGTAATCCGGCTCAACCCATCAAAGAACGGAAGCTTTGACTTTTTTGAGTTATTTTGTGGCATTTTCTGCTTTGGCGTCGCGATTGGCAAAGAGTCACCTATGATGCTAATTGAGGATATTACTTTCGTTGAAATGGAGCTAGGAAATCAACATTATTACATACAATTTGCTTGTTGAAGGATAATGATATCTATCACCAAGATACAACCATACCATAGATAGTTTGAATATTTTGTTTCATTCCCAGATCAGTATCGCACAGCTATGTCTACTCCAGTCAGTGGGCATCAAACTACACTTTAGAAAGCCAACTTTGGATTCATAATATGACTCAACGGCAAGCAAGCGACTTTGAGAAAATTAGCCCAACTGCTTTTGGGGCAAGTCTGTGCAGGCAGTTTACTAACATTCCTTATGCTAAAGAATTTGCACAACTGATAGAGATACAAGGATTAGCAGACCCATCTCTGAGTCAATATGTAGGTAAAGCTTTTACAGGTATTGTCAATTTGGAAGCACGTTACAAAGCCATCAGCCAAGTTATTGCTGACCATCCAATTACTCAAATTCTGGAACTAGCATCTGGTTTTCTGCCGCGCGGTATGGCAATGTCTAGCAATCCAAGCATCACATATATTGAAAGTGACTTACAACAAGTAATTCATTGCAAGCAACAGCTAGTGCTACAAATCATCGAGGACAGACCGAACCTAGACTTTCTAGAAATTGATGCGACTAGTTGTCCAAATCAGTTGATGCAAAGTGCTGATTATTTCCACAGAGAAAAACCAGTTTTGATTTTGTGCGAAGGGTTATTAATGCACCTGACACTATCAGAAAAACAAAGAGTGTGTGCTAATGTTTATGAGATGCTTTTGCGTCATGGTGGTGTCTGGATTACTTCTGATTTTGCTTTTAAGGCGGGACTGATACAGGCATTACAATCGCTAAAAGATGATCCAGTCTTTGGACCACAAATACAAGCAATGCTCAACCGCACTTCAGACGATGATTTCTCAACGCTTGAGCAGGCAGAGCAGTTTATTTGTGACCAAGGTTTTCGGTTAGAAAAGCATAGTTTGTATAGTTTGTTGAACGTGACTCCTCAGTTAAGCTGTTTAGAAATTTTGAATATTGATACAAATGCAGCAAACAGAGCAATTGCTAATCAATTTGTTTTTGTACTCACTCTTGAGGCAGAACAAGATTTTACAACCAACTTGCCCTAAGTAATTGTTACCTAAAAGCAATTGCAGGTATTACTTCGCAAGTTACTCAGCATTGGCGACTGAAAGCTTTATAAATAAAGCTTTCTAGCAGACTAATCAAATTTTTCTTAATTTCTTTTCTTACTGACACTAAGCTCACAGTATATAAATCCCAAATTTAAGAACTTGTTGGGCTGTCTGCGATAACGCTCTGAACATACTGCTCTATAACTGGTTTATCTGGTGGACTTAAATCTAGAGGCAGTTGAGTCAAATTAAAGAAACGTACCTCATGCGCTTCTTGAGAATCAGGCAAGAGCTTTCCTCTAAATTGCCGTGCTATGTAAACTGCTACTACATTAACTACAACATCTCCATTGGGACATTCATAAATCAGATTTTTTCCAGAAAACAAGCCAAACCACTCAAGCTGATCTAACTCTAAACCTGTTTCTTCAAAGGCTTCACGTCTAGCCGTTGATTCCAAAGACTCGCCAATCTCCATACTGCCGCCAATCAGCCCCCACTGTTGATTATCCTTGCGGTGTTGAAGCAGCAGACGATTGTGTTCATCAATAATCAGTACAGCAGCACCAGGAATGATTAAGGGACGATGCCCGACTAGCAAGCGCAGTTCTTGGACGTAGCTCATTGTTAAGTTGTTACAGTTCTAATACACACAGATACATTAACAAACATCCGATGCTGACAGCCTGAGATTATGTTAAGAACTCGTTGCGATGAGGCGGCGATAGCGGAGTGGCTCTTGCGGGGGAGTGGAAGTTTTAGCTCTATTATCGCAAAATATACTTTAAGAAACTCTATTTTAAATGGACTTTGCACAATGGTGATCTGTCCTTCCTGATTCGCACTTAGGTTAGTTACTTGGCTTTCTAGGTGAGGAAACCCCTACTGCCTATCTGCCAACTCTGGCTTTCATCGATTTGTTAGACTAAACACACCAGGATTTTTCAGTCAAATCTCTGATAACGCCAGCAGACGAGGCTACCCATGCTTACAAGTACGCTACTTCTCTCGAACCAACTCCCCACCCTGCAATATTCCTCCACACCGGAGCGATTCGATGAAACCTGGGAAGCCCCCTTGGCTACTCTCCTGGGATTAGGACGCGCCGCTGGCGCTGATTTTATCGAATTCTTCTTAGAACGTCGTAACTACATCACTTGTCTTGCAGAAGACGACGCCATCACCAGTATTTCACCAAGCCTAGCAACAGGCGCGGGAGTCAGAGTCTTTCGCGGTAAAGCTGATTGCTACGTCAGCACCAATAATCTTTCCTTTTCGGGATTGAAAGCCGCCTTAGAAAAAGGTCTTTCGATCCTCGGATTACAATTACCCGCACCTAGCGCGTTTATTCCCGAAATTAACCTAGAATTACTGCGAGACTACGCCACCAAAAGCGGCAAAGATGGCTGGTTACCTCTGTGTAGCTCCATCCGCGAAATGGGAGAAGTCCTCCTTGATGGTACTACCCAACTGCAAACAAAAAGCTAGTCATGTCCAATCCCGCCGCGCCACCTACTTCCGTGATTGGCAAGAAATTTTAGTCGCCGCCAGTGATGGTACTTTTGCGCGTGACATTCGCCTCACCCAGTCTGTAGGATTTAACCTGCTGTGCGCTGATGGTGCTAATCGCGCCTCCATCGGTGAACGCGCTGGTAATACAAGTGATGCCAATTTCTTGAGAACCTGGGATTATCAACAAGCCGCCGAGCAAATAGCAGCATCCGCCGGTAAAATGCTCTACGCAGATTACGTGGAATCAGGTAATTACCCGATTATCATGGCGAATCACTTTGGCGGAGTAATCTTCCACGAAGCCTGCGGACATTTGCTGGAAACCACTCAAATTGAACGCCAAACAACACCCTTCGCCGACAAAAAAGGCGAAAAAATTGCCCATGAAAGTTTGACCGCCTGGGATGAAGGGCGTTCTGATAATGCCTTCGGTACAATTGACATGGATGACGAAGGTATGCCGGCGCAAAGAACCCTATTAATTGAAAAAGGCGTTCTCAAGAATTTTATCGCCGATAGAACAGGCTCTGTACGCACCGGACACCCCAGAACCGGCAGTGGGCGTCGGCAAAATTATACCTTTGCTGCAGCGAGCCGGATGCGTAATACTTATATCGATTCTGGCGAATACAGCGTTGATGATTTATTTGCCTCAATTGATAAAGGCATTTACTGTAAAAAAATGGGTGGTGGTAGTGTAGGTGCTACAGGTCAATTTAACTTCAGTGTTGATGAAGCTTATTTGATTGAAAATGGCAAAATTACCAAACCATTAAAGGGAGCTATCCTCATTGGTGAAGCTAAGGAAATTATGAATAAAATTTCCATGTGTTCCCAAGATTTGGAACTGGCACCAGGATTCTGTGGTTCCGTCAGTGGCAGTATTTACACCACAGTTGGACAACCCCACATCAAGGTTGATTCAATTACCGTTGGTGGACGTTAGAGAATTTTAGATTTTAGATTTTTTGTAGGGTGCGTTAGGCTCAAGCCGTAACGCACCGTTAATTCAATTCGGTGCGTTAAACTTCGTTATAACCCACCCTACAAAATTTACCCAAAGACAAACAGAAATCATAACATCGAAAATTGAGTATGCCGAATATTACTGAAATTGCCAGCTACGCCAAAGACAACGCCGAAAAACTCGGTATTAAAAAATTTGACATTTACGGCTCAACTGTTGATGAAACTAGTGTGCAAGTCGATCAAGGTGAGCCAAAACAAGTCAAGGCTTCCAATCGCTCTGGTGTGACGGTTCGCGTCTGGAATGAAGAGAATACAATGGGTGTCACCAGCACTACAGATGTAGATCCCCAGGGACTAGAATTAGCTTTGAAAACTGCCTACGAAGCTAGTTTTTTTGGTGTTAAAGAAAATGTCCCTGATTTTAGCCCAGAAGCTACAATTCCTATCGCAAATATAGCTCACGACAAAGCACCCCAAGCACCTGTTTCTGAACTAATCGAAAAATTGCTGGTAGCTGAAAAAGAATTATTGGCTGCTCATTCAGCAATTAAAGGTGTGCCTTATAACGGTTTAGCGCAAAGAGATATTGATAGATTTTATCTCAATAGTGAGGGCGCTGTGAGAACAGAATCTCACTCTTTCACATCAGTTTATCTTTATACCAAAACTGAGGAAGAAGGCAAAAAACCGCGTAGTGCAGGCGCTTTTAGAATCAACCGCAATTTAGATAATCTAGATTTGAATGGTTGTATCAAAGAAACTGCAGATAAAACAATTAGCCACTTGAATTATGAAAAAATCAAGACGGGCAAATATCGCGTTGTTTTTTCTCCTGAAGCTTTTTTAAGTTTGTTGGGTGCTTTTTCTAATTTGTTCAATGCTCAAAGTATTTTGGACAACCAAAGCCTATCTAAACCTGATGATTTAGGTAAGGAAATTGCATCGCCTCTAATTTCAGTTGTTGATGATGCATTGCATCCGGCTAATGTGGGCGCAGAAGCTTTTGATGGCGAAGGAACTCCCACCCGTAAGGTTTCGCTGATAGAAAAGGGCATTTTAACAGGTTTTCTCCACAGTGCTGGAACTGCTAAAAGGTTTAAAGCACAGCCCACTGGTAATGCAAGTATTGGTGCTAAAGTTAGTGTCAGTCCTAATTTTTATCATGTTTTTGCTGCAGCTAATGCTGAACAAGAATTCAGTTTGGAAACGGCAGAGAATGTGATTTTAATTGATGATTTACAAGCGCTCCATGCGGGTGTAAAATCTTTGCAAGGCTCTTTTTCTTTGCCTTTTGATGGTTGGATAATTAACAAAGGTGTGAAAACGAGTATTGAGTCAGCAACTGTTGCTGGCGATTTCTTGGAAGTTTTGAAGTCAATTATTTATGTGGAAAAAGAACCAGAATTAACTCCTGGGGGCGTTTGTCCTCGAATTTGGGTTGATGAACTTTCGATTACTGGTGAGTAATATAAGTAGGTAGGCACAATTAAACCGAACTATCTAAACTTATGTAAAGTGCCGTAAATGCTTTAAAGATAAGCTTTTAAGTAAGCGATTTACATTTTTTAATATAGTTGTGTTTTTTAGCGCCCACCTACTTAGCGGTTTTCAGTTGGATGCAATACAAAATTATATCGTCGCGTGTAGGGAACACTGCCGTGCCCAAACAAAAGAGTGTATTGGACTCAACCGATAACCGCTATAATTACAAATGACAAATGACTATCCTCTCCAATGTAAACTATATTCTGGTAGTTGTTGACCCAAAATATGGTAAAGCCTACCATCATCATTCCCCAAAGCTTTAAAGTCAGTCACGAGCAATTCCAAGAACTTGCGGGTGTAAACCGTGACTTAAGGTTAGAAAGAACTTCTACAGGAGAGTTAATCGTCATGCCTCCCACTGGCAGCGAGACAGGTAATCGTAACTTAGATATTGAAGGACAACTCTGGCTATGGAACCGTGACAAAAAGCTAGGGAAGGCTTTTAACTCTTCTACGGGATTCCACTTACCTAATGGTGCAGATCGTTCACCTGATGCGGCTTGGATCAAATTGGAGCGATGGAACGGACTGACGCCAGAGGAAAAAGCAGGTTTTGCTCCCATCTGTCCAGATTTTGTTGTAGAGTTGCGATCGCCCTCTGACAACATAGAAACCCTACGGACAAAAATGAGGGAATATATGGAAAATGGAGCAATTTTGGGATGGTTGATTGACCGAAAAAACCAAAAGGTGGAGATATACAGGCTAGGTCAAAATGTGGAAGTATTGGACAATCCTGCTAGTTTGTCAGGAGAAGATGTATTACCAGGATTTGTTTTAGATTTGACGGAAATTTGGTAGTGAACTACCTACACTTCCCGTTCTTACAGCAGTTTTCATATGAATGCGGGTTTGCTATTGGGATGATTAATTAACTCCCAACAGCAGCAGGTGGAAATTTATCGCCAAGGAAAAGACGTGGAAGTGCGAAATCTGCCCACAGAATTATCGGGTGAAAATGTATTGCCAGGATTTAGTTTGAGTTTATCCTGTTATTAAACTTTACCACTCCCGATTAAATACAGCAACGCCATCCGCACGGCGACACCACTGGTAACTTGTGATTGAATTAAGCTAAATTCTGGATCATCCATTAATTCTGAACTAATTTCGACACCACGGTTAACTGGGCCTGGATGCAAAACTTTGACGTTGGGCTGACATACTTGTAGTTGGGTACGTGTAATTCCAAATAAGTGATGATATTCTCGCAAACTTGGGAGTAAATGAGCCGTCATACGTTCTTTTTGTAGGCGCAAAGTCATAACAAAATCAGCATCAAGCAAGGCTGGTTCCAGTTCCCAATGTAAAAACAACTGACGATTGGGGAATAGGGTATCTTCTTTGGCTATTTCTTCAGAGAAATACTCAGCAAATAACTTCGGTAAGAGGGTGGGTGGTGCGGCTAGATGGACTTGGGCACCGCTGGCAGTTAAACTCCAGATATTTGATCGCGCTACGCGAGAATGCAGAATATCCCCAACAATAGCGATCTTTTTACCCTTTAATAGTTCTACTCTGGGATTAGCTGGGTCAATTAAACTACAGATGGTAAATAAGTCAAGTAGTGCTTGGGAAGGATGCTCATGTTGACCATCGCCAGCATTAAGCACACTGACGCGGGCACCTAAACGATCCATTTCCTGGGCGATCGCATTTGGTACTCCTGCCTCACGATGGCGTATCACCATTATATCAGTTCCCATCGCCAAATAGGTTTTCGCTGTGTCGAGAATTGTCTCTCCCTTCGTCATTGAAGATGTCGCTGCAGCAAAATTCAGCGTATCTGCGCTTAAACGTTTAGCAGCGATTTCAAAACTGCTACGAGTGCGGGTAGACGATTCAAAAAATAAATTCGCCACCACCTGTCCCTGTAAGGTTGGTACCTTCTTCGTTCGCCGCGATAATACCTCTTGAAAACTGGCAGCAGTTTGCAAAATAGTATTATATTCAACAGCAGTAAAGTCAGCGAGGGAAAGAATGTGATGACGATTCCAGGTGGTAGTAGGCATAAATAGCTATCAGTTTTCTACGTAGAGATCCGATTGAGTGCTTCTCTACAGTTTTTTAATTTACATATGCAGAGGCAATAATACCACCTGTCTTCTATCGAAATAGATAACTGTTCATGAACCTATGCAGGATGCAGGAATGATTTTATGTTTTTTTCGCCATCTGATTGAGTTTAGTTAAAGTTTCGTCACACCAATCAATCAAAGCCTGAGTCACATGCAGTTTGTAGCTAGCTGTCATCAGCCAATAAGTACCATTCAGGTTATCCACCTCTTGCACTTTTACATCTTCTACCAGAGCTAGGTACTTTTGTAGCAGTTTTTGTTGCATCTGGCGAAATTGTTCCAGATGACGAATATTGTCACCGATACTCATTTGGTGTCCAAAGAACAATTTTAACAAAATCTCGATTCTGTCTACTTGCGGCTCCACAGGGGTTGTCAACCATTGTTGCAACTCCTTAAGACCTTTATCTGTAATCATATAAACATGACGGTCAGGTTTACCAACTTGTGGCTCAATCGATTGCGTCGCCAGTCCTTCACTGACTAATCGTTTGAGGATAGGATAAATCTGGCCGTAGCTCTCACTCCAAAAGTTGCTGGTATTGGCTTCAATCTTCTTTTTGATGTCGTAACCCGATTGGGAACCAAAACTCAATATTCCCAGGATGGCGTACTTGCTTTTGTTTTCTCTTGACATTATACTTTTAAAGTATATCTCTTCGAGATATATAATTAATTTTTGACTAGAATCTGTTGCAAAAGTCCCCTAACACCCCACCCCGTATACGGGGTGGGGAGACTTTGACGTAAGTCGAAGGCGGGGTGGGGTTCTTTGGTTTGATTTATACAAGAGGTTTACTTTTGAAAGTATCTGGAAAACCTCTGAAGCTCTTATCTCTGTATCCTCTGCGGCTTTGTGGTTAGAAGAATTACTTTTTAACCACAGAGCCGCAAAGAACGCAGAGAAAAAAAGCTAGGAATTTGTCATTTGAACCAAAATATCGCTTGTCACCTTGACAGGGCTAGGGACTAGTATTTGTTAATCAGAACTCAGGACTTTTTCAAGTCAGTTGACTTAGTATCAGAACGAATGGAGAACATTTTGCAATGATCAAAGGGAAAAAGTGGTTATAAAAGCCAGAAAATCAGCTAAAAGACATTGAATTTGCAGATCTAATTTAATTAACCTTTTGTGGGTTAAGCAGCGCCATACTTTGATTATCAAAGTTTTAGCGACTGCTGTTGGACAGCATCAGCGCCCTGATCATGCAAGTCAAATGTAAAACAGCTTATTTGACCATAACTAATCTGTGGCAAACGTTAACAAAAATTCATGGGATTCTCGACAATGTGAGTGTGATTTTAGCCTAGTTTGCTGATGATTAGACCAAGGTTATATCATTTGAGATATGGGTGGTGTCAATCCATCTGTCGCCAACATTTTGCTAAATCGTATTAATAGCACAAAATTAGCGATCGCTCTAGAAAATATACAAATTCTCTCTGGAGAAATGGAACTTTTCTCGGCAAAGCCAATCAAACAGCTAGGGAGAAAGTTCCCTACATCAGATGCAATAAGTCCCTGGGCTAAAAAATCATCTTTTGTAAAGTTACCTGAGGGGGGATGCGCTTAAGAAAGTCGGTATGACTTTGTAGTAGGTGCAAGATTTATCCACAATTTTGGTAACATTATTGTGGTAAATTGAAGACTTTTAAAGCTACAGAAATCAGGCTGAGAAAGGTTAAAAACCCGATAGTATCCAACATTGTCGTCACTAATGGACCACTTACCAAGGCTGGGTCAAGCTTCAGTCGCTTTAAACCCATTGGCAGTAAAGTGCCAAGTGTAACAGCTACAATTGTATTGGTTGCCATCACCATTCCCGCAACTAAAGCGACCCATCGCTCTTGCGGTCGTGCCCAAATTAAGGACAGTAGAGTCATAGTCACCGCTAAAGCTAAAGCAGTACCTAAACCAGCACAAAGTTCTTTGCGAAGAATTTTGAGCGTGTCTTTGGGTGTCACCTCACCCACACCCAAGCCGCGAATTGTTACCGTTAATGATTGAATCCCCACAGTCCCACCGGTATTGGAGAATATCGGCATAATTACTGCCAGAACCGGGACAGCAGAAATTATAGATTGAAAAGGAGCGATCGCACTGGCTGCACCAATATATAGTGCCATGATACCCAATAACCAAGGCAAGCGCTTGAGAATAGTCACTTGGGGCGGACATAAAGCTGGTTCATCGCCACTCACACCCGCCAATTTTTGGATATCTTCTGTTGCTTCCTCTTCCATGATATCGATGACATCATCAATAGTGATAATGCCGACCAATCTGTCTTCCCTGTCAACTACGGGGATAGCGATTAAGTCGTAGCGCTTCATGATTTGGGCAACTTCTTCCTGGGAATTTTCCGTTCTCACCTTGATAACGCGATCGCTCGCTATATCTCTGATCAAAACTTCGGGGAAGGTAAATAGCAGCTGGCGCAGAGATACAACTCTCACCAAAGTCCGATTGTCGTCTGTGACGTAGGCGTAATAAATAGTCTCCTTGTCTTCATCCTGACGGCGGATTTTACTTAGGGCTTCCCCTACTGTCAATCCTTCCCGTAACCGGACATATTCGGTTGTCATTACCCTTCCAGCGGTTCCTTCTGGATAACCGAGAATCGTCGCTGTTGCTTGTCTTTGTTCTGGGCTGAGTTCCTGTAATAGCCGTTTGATTACCCCAGCAGGTAGTTCGTCAAACAATTCTGCACGTTCATCAGGACTCATCGCCTCTACAAGTTGTACTACCTCGACATCATGCAGAGAATTAATTAATTCTTCTTGTACTTCTGTGGGAAGATATTCAAAGACATCAATTGCTTGCGCTTTGTTCAGCAACCGAAATGCGATCGCCCGCTGTTTTTTAGGCAATTTTGTAATGTATTCCCCAACGTCAACGGGTTGTAAATGATTTAAATCCCATTTGAGCTGGTTGAGGTCAGTAACGTCAAGTACTGAATTGCGAACATCCTGTATGAGCATAATACCTCCTATGGTCTCCCCCTCGCTGGGAGACTATCTCGCCAGCTTAGAAGAGGTTAATACTGCCATCTTGTGGACGGTGGTCCATAAAATTCAACAATTCAATATCGATATCTAATCAGGCATCACTAAGTCATAATACTAACCGGGAAAAGTGTTATCCGGTAGATGCGAGTATCAGTGTGTAAAATATGTGGTATTCCACACAAGTAACTTACTCAATGCCCTGATTTTCGTTTATTTAGAGTAGATTTTACTACTGTTAGCATCTATGTCAAGTCAAGAATCAAATTTACTCTGAAACTTTACAGAGTGATAATCTTTACAAGATTATTTGTAGTCTTTTTTTGAGGCTAAAGTATTGGTTATGTGATTATACCGAATATTGACGCTCTGAATTAGAGAAATATCTGGTATTTTTACAGATTAGCTTTAGCGCTATTAAGCAAGTATCAGGCTGTTAAAGCTGTTGCATCTGGATTCGGAGCATCCAGAGATTGATTTGATTGTAATTTACCAATATTATGTTGGCTGAGTACAGCCTTAATAAATAGGGGGTAGAGTGCGTCAGCGAACCAGGCTAATTATGTCGTCTTGAGGTTATTATTATGTCACTAATCAAACTTAATTACCAAAACGCATTCCAGGTAGCTTTAATGGGTGCGGGGATTTTTTTATTATTTATACCCACAGCTAAAGCTCAACCATTCCCCGATGGTTCAACACCGAAATTTTTTATTTGCTCAAAGGGATTAACAAGATTTGCGACATTAGTCACGACAAAACATGATATCAATCTTTGCGGCAAGGACGGGGCTGAAGCTACAGTTTTAGCACTGCGTGTGCGTGGTACTCGCAAGGTTGTGTATATTCCGCTTGTGAGTAGCAATGATTCTGTATATATTGCTCAGTCGGATGATGGCACCACTTACAATCTGGATACTGATAAAAAGCTATTGATTATTAAGCCTCAAAAAGGGAGAATTCTCAAAGAAAAAGTGGTAGCATCTGATTAATCGAGCGTCGGGTTTACTTGTGAATGATTGGTGGTAATATCTGGAGTAGGGCGATCGCATCTCTTTTCATACTCCTGTAAAATTATTCAAATATTGGCGATTGCTCAATCACAAACCATTCATGATATAAAATAGCTAAGAAAAAATTTTCACTGACAACGCGATCGCACACAGCCATAAAGCCGCAAAAAAACGGGTCATCATCAAAAGTTGTATCCTTGAGGAATAGGGTCAACGAATTGCCATCAACGCTAAAAATTGAGCGCAAAATTGTTATGTTGGCGTGATGGGATTTGTCCACTGGTAAGAGGACAGGGTTTCCCTCAATCATGATAAATTCTGGCTCAGAGTACCGGAGAACCCCGTCCCAATCTTCTGGCCCCTCGTGTTTTTCGATAATCCGATCCCATTGAACGGACTTGATTTTTGCTAACGCCTGCTGGGATAATTCAGCCAATTTCATTTTTCGTCAAGGCTGGTCGTAAAGTATATTATATAGTGTAGGCGCTTATAAGCTCTCATATATTTAAAGAATTGACAATTAAAAAAATCTCCAATTTGTAGGGTGCGTCAGAAAACCAGACAAATGATCAAGTTTAATATTTTAGGTCGGACGAACCCTCGACTACACTCGCAATATGGGATATTTATTTTTTGTCAGTCCAAAACAATAGTAAACTTTTAACAGTCAGCATTCAAATCGTAGTCAGGACTTTAGTCCTGAAAATAATCACTTTACTGCTTCCCCAAGGGACGAGTTGTCCCTCCCATTAATTTTGAAGCAGTAAAGTGCTGACTACAACTCATCAAGAGTTATGAACCAGTAGTTGCCTTTCAAGGTAAAATTCATGGGTAGTGCAAGGATATTGCTCGCGTCGTGAGCGAGAAGCTGACACTACCAACCCCTAAAAATAAATAAATAAACCTCGTCCATTTTCAAACCTGGAGTAGTGCGGGCAGCGTTCGACTGAGCGCTCACGCCGTACCCCTCCTCAAAAGCAAGCTGCGCGTAGCGTCCCGCACTTAAGTCTTGCCCGCTACTACTACCAGGGAGCAAGATGCTCCCACTACGCATGAAAAACTATGGTTCTCAAAATAGATGCGGTTTAAATATAATTTTGGGCAAAAATATCCCATCTTGGTGATGGTTCATTAACAATTTCGTGACTAGATGCCTAAGAACGGGAGATAATAAAGAATTGAAACCACCCCTCGGCTGTAATTTTATCGCCGATTACATCTTTGAGTTCACAGCCATAGGGTTGAATTCGCCAAGTTGCTCAAAATTAAGATCATGAAAACGTCCACCGAATTGCATACTCGTCTGGATAATTATTACCAGCAAATCAAGACAATCATTCTCAAGCGTCAAAATCCCATTACTGGTTTGCTACCTGCGAGTACAGCAATAACAGCCCACGGTGATTATACAGATGCGTGGGTACGAGACAACGTTTATAGTATTTTGGCAGTTTGGGGTTTAGCACTTGCCTACCGTAAGGTAGATGAAGATCAAGGACGCACTTATGAGCTAGAATACAGTGTGATTAAACTGATGCGCGGGTTACTCTTCGCTATGATGCGACAGGCGCATAAAGTCGAGCAATTTAAACATACTCAGTCGCCATTGGATGGGTTACACGCCAAGTACAATACCACTACTGGTGATATCGTTGTCGGCGATGATGAATGGGGACATTTACAGCTTGATGCCACATCTATATTTTTACTGATGTTGGCGCAAATGACAGCTTCGGGATTGTCAATAATTTATACGATTGACGAAGTTGATTTTGTCCAAAATTTAGTTTACTACATTGGACGCGCATATCGGACACCAGATTATGGGATTTGGGAACGGGGTAACAAAATTAATCGTGGTAGTGCGGAATTAAACGCCAGTTCTATCGGTATGGCTAAAGCCGCTTTAGAAGCTATCAATGGACTAGATTTATTTGGTGTGCGTGGTAGTCAAGCATCGGTGATTCATGCGCTACCGGATGAAATCGCCCGCACCCGGATTACATTAGAGTCTTTGTTACCGAGAGAATCTGGCTCGAAAGAAATTGATGCAGCATTGTTGAGTATTATTAGTTATCCGGCTTTTGCCGTGGAAGATATAAATTTACGCGATCGCACTTTTAATGATATTATCAACAAACTCCAAGGGAGATACGGCTGTAAAAGGTTCCTGCGCGATGGACACCAAACGGTTTTAGAAGACACTCAACGCTTACACTACGAACCGTGGGAACTCAAGCAATTTGAAGATATTGAATGCGAATGGCCGTTATTTTTCACTTATTTAGTTTTAGATGGCTTGTTTCGCGGCGACAAAGAGCAAGTGCAAAAATATCAAGCACTCCTAGATACATTACTGGTAGAACAGGATGGCTTACTGTTATTACCAGAACTATATTATGTGCCATTAGACAACATAGAAGCAGAGAAATTAGCACCACAAACTCAACCCAGATTGCCGAATGAAAATATACCATTAGTCTGGGCACAGAGTTTACATTTTCTTGGACAAATGTTAAGTGAAGGCTTAATTGCGGTTGGTGATATCGATCCTTTGGGTAGACATTTATGTGTAGGAAAAAACCGCGAAGCCTTGGTACAAATTTCCTTAATTGCGGAAGATGAAAATTTACAACAAAAATTAGAAGTCTACGGAATTGAAACCCAAACATCCAAGCAAATAGCACCGATTCAAGTTAGAAATTCTGAGGAATTATCAGATATTTATGCCCAAATTGGTCGCAATGATAAACTTGGTTTAAGTGGACGACCGGTGCGAAGGCTGCGGAGTTTGACAACATCGAGAATTTTTCGGATTCACGATCAGACAATTGTCTTTTTACCCTCAGTTTTAGACTATCAGCAATTTTATTTAACCTTTGATTACCATTTTTTGGTCGATCAAATTAGAAGTGAACTCGCATACATTCAAAAATCTTGGATAGATTTAGGACGTCCCATCCTCAGCTTAATGTTAACACACACCATGTTAGAAATTGGTTCTCAAGCCTTACTAGAACTGATGGAAGAACTAAAAAATGGTGTATGTAACAACGTGCGAGTAAAATTAGGAAGACTCAATCAGCTAATGTTAACAGCAGCTACAGAACGGGTGAATCTTATCCAAGCAGAATTACCCGCCTCGGAAGTCGAAAATACCGGAATGCGTTGCTGTTATCTAGCTTATCATGCTAATAAAAATTGGCTGTTGGGACATACCCAAGAATTTCAGATGGAGTGCGAAACCAACTTGGGAATGTTACTATCCCATTTGCGCTCATCAGAAAATCTCTACGAGCAAATTGAGTTATTACAAACTTTAACCCGTTTGCAAGGACTAGAGTTTGATACCGGCTTTGGTGGACCCGCAAACCCTGTAAACGTAGCAGATTTACTAGATGAAGTTTACAATAGAGCAGGAGAATTAGGCATCTGGACTGTAGTGCGACGGGCTGCGGGATTGCGACAAATGGCTGATATCAGCTTGTCGGACGTAGTGACAAGTATTTTGGTACGGGGTAAACAAATAGCAGTAGGTAAAGCCTACACCGAAGCCTCAGTCATTACTGTGCCCATATCCCACAGCGAAATAGTTGAAAAAATCAATGAATTTTGCCGTGAGGATATCCGCGATCGCGTACTTACCCAAGAAATTCTCATCTATCTTAGCACATTAATCAAAGCAGAACCAGAAATATTTCAAGGACTGCTAACATTGCGAGTTGGCTATCTCATCCTGTTAATTACCAGCGAACTCGCCAGAGAATTAAGAGTCACTCAAGACGAAGCCTACGAAAAATTGATGCAACTTTCACCATTTGAAGTCAAAATCCGCTTACGTCAGGTATTAACAGGATATAGCGGGATGAGTGATTTACTCCGGCAGCAAGAATCACTCCACGTCAAACAAAAAGAAAGTGACATTGATTGGGCAATCATCAGCACAATAGCAGAAGACATCGAAACACCACCAGGAGGTTGGCGGCGATATCGCCAAGCAGAAGGAGCGCTCAACCGCATACCCAAAGGCTTTTTTCAGCAAGTTTGGCTAGTAATGCAACATTGCAAAGGGCTAGTCATTGGTGATAAACTAGAACGCCGCAATCGCTTAGATAGTGAATTAATGTTGTCAGAAATGACAGCAGGAGAAAAAAACTTTGCCTTACTCATCGAACATCTGCTAAATAAAATTGAAGCACCAGAATATCGCCAAGTCAATATAGAAGCTATGATCGAACTAGCCGCGATCGCCTCCAATAACCCCACACTGCAAATCGAAGAATATATCGTCTTAGATGTATTAATCGGTCATGCCGTCAGATTAGCATGGTTAGAACAACATCCGGAAAAAGGCGATCGCTATGACCAAGATAAAGGTTTAGCGTGGCGATCGTTTTACAATACCTCTCCGAGGGATTGCGCCAGTTATATCCTCAAGGCGTTCCGCTTCTTGAGCGAGTTTGTCAAAGATTTTTAAGTTAAAAAAAAATCTCCCCTATTGTCGAAGCAGGGGAGATGATGAAATCTCATATTGTTCGCAACATTACTTGACAGAAATGCCATCAACATCGATAGTATTTGCGGTGGAGGTAGAATCATCAGAAGCATTTGGGGCTGTGGTATCCACATTACCTTTGCGGACTTTCCAGCCATCAATCACTAGTCCAGACACTTCAGTAACTAACAGGGTCAGTAGGAAAACATCATCTATTTGTCCCACAATAGGTATAAAATCTGGAGCAATATCTATTGGGCTGATTAAATAGACCATAGTTCCTAAAATTACCCACCAACGGTACTTGGGATTACGAAGTAAATCGCGATACCAGGTGTAAAGTGATTGAATTGAGAAGTTCATGTTTTAAGCCTCCAGTTACCTTTTATTTTGGCAAATTATGTTTTAAACTCCCGGTGGGAATAACCGTCCAAGTTAGTCTGGATGATGCTACTCGTAGTTTATAGCCAAATACGTGACCTGTGCCCCTGCACATGAGTATGTTATTGGTGCATTAATCTCTAAAATTAAGATGCTCTGGGATAGTTGCTCTAGAAATGGAGGGAGGAAACCTAAACAGTGGATATTTTAGATGTTTTTCACAAGGGCGGTCCAGCGATGTGGCCTCTGCTGGCGCTGTCGATTCTGTCTTTAAGTGTGATTTTTGAGCGTCTGTGGTTCTGGTTGCGAATTTTGACGCAAGAAAAGGAAATAGTCAATAGTGTCCTCGATGCTGCTTATGATAACCGTTGGGAAGCAGCTGCGGAAAGCGCCGATCAAGCAACTAATCAGCCGATTGGGCGATTTCTCTACGCTCCTTTACGTCTACAAAAAAATGATCCGGAAACCTTTCGACTGGCGTTAGAATCATCAGCGGAAGATGAGTTGGCGGGAATGCGCCGGGGCGAAAAACTTTTAGAATCAGTGATAGCTCTGGCGCCACTGTTGGGGTTGTTGGGTACTGTTTTGGGCTTAATTCAGTCTCTGCGAGCCATTCGCATTGGCGATTTGGGTACCGAATCTACAGCTGGTGTGACTACAGGGATTGGTGAATCCTTAATTAGTACGGCAAGTGGACTAATCGTTGCTATTGTTAGTTTGGCATTTTACCGCCTATTTCAAAGTTTTGTCGTCAACCAAGTCAAAGTTTTCCGTAAAGCTGGTAATGATTTGGAGTTGATCTACCGTCAGTCGCCACCCGATTTTAGCAATAGTTCATCGATTATCGTGCGACCAGCCTCACGAGAAAGTTACGCTCCACCCCGCAAACGTGGTAAAAACAAATTTTCTGAGCCTCCGGAAACTTTGGAGGAACCTCAATCTCCTGAACCATAGTCAACCTAATTCATAATTTTCCAGGCTTTGATACCCCGACAAAGAGCAAGCAATCCTGTTTTAGTTGGGGTTTGAATCGAACTACATCAGATAAATTATGAATTTTTCAGAATCCCCACCCCAAAACAGGTGTTAGAGTTAGACGATGAAAGTTAATCTACAGACTCCAGTTGAAGATGTCCAACTGCAAATCATTCCCTTAATTGATGTCGTTTTTTGTATTCTGACATTTTTTCTGTTGGCCGCTGTACAATTCACTCGCCAACAAGCGATTAATATTGATTTACCAAAAGCCAACACAGGTACATCATCTAATATCAGCTCACAGGGTAAAAATAATATCTTACCTGTGACTATCGATGCTGTGGGTAAGACTTTTGTGGAAAAAGATCCAGTAACACGGGAGGAGTTAGCACAAAAGTTAAAGCAGTACGTCCAACAAAACCCCACTGGGGTTCTGGTGCTGAATGCGTCGCGGACAGCAACTTATAATGATGTGATTGAAACATTGGACTTACTGCGACAAGTGGGAGGCGATCGCGTGTCTTTGGGCATTATACCAGGGTCTTCTGAACCATCGCCGTCCACAAGTCAGCCCGTGGCGCCGGTTTCCCAAATAACCCAGGTACGGCGCCTATGCCCAGTATACCGAACACCGTACCAATTCCTGGCAACAATCCCCAAGGAAATTTCAACCCTAACGGACTAACCCCTAATCAAGTTCCCTTCTCCACTACACCAGGACAAGGACTCACTCCTGTCAATCCTGGAGTTGCTCCCGTTGTCCCCAATGTCCGGGCGCCCCAAGCGCCTGTAGCACCAGCAAACACAAAGACTCATACTGGTCGTAAAATATAAAGAATTGGGGGATGGGGCAAATCCAGTGATCTGTTTTCTTCCCATCCTCCAATCCTCTTGCTGCGAATTCAACGCTTTAGCAAACGGTAAAAAATCTTCTCCCTAGTCCCTTTTAAGCTATTCATTCCCCCCTGGAGGAGCAACTGGGGTACTTGATTGTTGTTTGCGCTGTTCACGTTTTTTGCGATCAGCTGAGAGAATATCTGCCATTACCACCAGTGCTTGTTCTATCTTGTCTAGATTAGAACGGTATAGCTCCAAATCTTTGCTAAGTTTTTCATCAGACAGATGTAAGCCAGTAGCAATAGTTTTTAGCGCCTCATTGCGCGGCTTTTCGTTTTTGACTAATTCTGGATCTGACGCTTCTAATAACGAGAATAACCCAATTGCTAACAAGCGACTGTATTTAAAGTGAGGATTGTTAGGGATCGCCTGCAGTTCTGCTGACAATTCCCCATCTTCATGTAACTCAGTAGTTTGACTCAGCGACGCAATTAAATCAGAGATGGGCAAACTTTTAGCTAAGGCTTTAAAGCGTTCAGCATCTTGTCTGTAGCGTTGCGGATCTTGCTCTACCGCACGAATTATGGCGTTAAAAATCGATTCTTGATCTCGTTCTGGTTGGTAGCCTTGCATGAAGCGGTCAAAGGTTGTGACGACGCCCAAAGCATAGATTGGATTGTATGTAAAATCGTTATTGACTGACAGCAGATGTATCTCCACCATCAACTCTTCCACTACCCGACGATAAATCGTGTTGATTGGGCGGGTGTGAAGACTGTAAAAAGTTCGCTTTGTATCAGAGACGGTACGGACGTTATTCACAAAGAAAATTTTAAGGGCGACGTATCTTTATTTTGCTACACAAAACTTGGTTAAACTTATTTAAGTCTCACCATTCAACTAGAAATAAACATTTCTAGAGGCTTTGCTTCCTGCTTCTACCAAGGTAGACGGCTACTTCTTGTCCACAGGCGTAAATTCGGGTGTAACCCACCCTATTTTATCTTTCACTGTAAATTGTACCTTAAATAGTCGCCAAATGATGCGGTGACGGGAAAAGCCACTTGGGGTCTATGGCTAAACAGTAATGAGTCTTGAGTGCCAAGTAATGAATAAAAAGGAGCAAGTCAGCAAATTTACTATCCCTAATGTCTGTTTGTCATACTCTTAAAACTCAGAACTCAAAATTCAGGACTCAGCACTGTTGTTAGCTAGCAATACTACGAGGTACACCTTCTAAAGCTTCCTCCTCAGTTTCAAAAATTTCAAACACTGTATCCATCATTGTCACTTCAAACACGAGTTTAGCTTCTGGGTGTACATTACAAATGCGGAAACTGCCCTTGACTTTATCAGCATCACGCATCCCAGCTACCAAAGAAGTCAGTCCAGAACTATCAATAAAATTTACCTGACCGAGATTCACCACTACATGGCGACTAAGTTTAGAAATACACTCTTGTAACTTCAGGCGAAATTGCCAAGCTGTGGTAATGTCAAGGCGACCTGCTGGTGTCAAGACAATAACGGTATTACCATCTTGGGTTGTATAGGTTTGTTGGTCTATGTGAATCACGAAGCCTCCACTGGCACTTATGTCAAAATGAACTGCTACTGTCTTGAGGCTGTTACTGGTGAGCCAATCGATTTGCTGCTCTAGGAATCTGGATTGTCCCATCACTGCTATGACTAACAGTGCGTTAGTAAATTAGTTGACTCACCACTAACAGAATTATGCAGTGCTGATACTTGAGATTAACAAGTTACAGCTAAAAATGTCACTTTTTTTCCTAAGTGCTTACGTCTAGTAGTTTAACTCACTAAAATCCTGCTGAGTATAAAAACACAAGTCGTGAGTAAAAAAAACGATGGTTTGCCATCCCACCCAGCCTGGGTTTGGATTTGTGGAGTCGGATTCAACACTCAACCCTAAGCAATCTTAGTTTGTGTCCAGTTAATCCAATCTTGGGGCTTGAGGAAGGTTTCGTACAACTGTGCTTCGGGCGTGTTGGGTTCTGGTTGATAACCATATTCCCAACGCACCAAGGGTGGTAGGGACATGAGAATTGATTCCGTGCGTCCGTTGGTTTGTAGACCAAAAATAGTACCTCGGTCATAAACCAAGTTAAATTCTACATACCTACCCCGACGGTAAAGTTGAAAATTCCGTTCGCGATCGCCATATTCGATTCCATGTCGCCGTTCTACAATTGGCACGTAGGCTGGTAAAAATCCTCGGCCGCAGTCTTGTACCAAATTAAACAAATCTTCCCAACTACGTTGCTCTAGTGCCCCTACCTGATTACTATATTTAGCTGCTTCCCCATTCGGATCTGGACCGCGATATATAGCACCTTGACCATCTTGGTAATCCAAAAATATACCACCAACACCCCTCGTCTCGTCACGATGCTTTAAGTAAAAATACTCATCACACCAGCGTTTAAATACTGGATAATATTCACTGTGATGGCTGTCACAAGCCTGCTTAAATGTTTTATGGAAATGGGCAGCATCTTCAGCAAAGGGATAATATGGTGTCAAATCAGCACCACCACCAAACCACCACACTGGCCCAGCCTCAAAATAACGATAATTTAAGTGGACTGTAGGCACATAGGGGTTGCGCGGATGCAATACAAGTGAAGTGCCTGTAGCATAGAAGCCATGTCCTGCGGCTTCGGGGCGTTGGGCTAAAATAGAAGGGGGCAAATGGGAACCCCAAACTTCCGAAAAATTTACACCTGCTTGTTCAAAGATTGCGCCATCACGCAAAACACGCGATCTACCTCCACCCCCTTCTGGGCGTTGCCAACTATCTTCATGGAACTTAGCAGCACCATCCAGTTGGGACAAAGCTTGAGTAATTTCGTCTTGCAATTGTTGCATAAACTGACTCACCCTAGTCTGGGCGTCAGTTGGCGGTAAAAACTTAGATGATTCTGCGATCAGAGTTGGGGCTTGTGAGTTGATGAGCATAGATTCCCGAACCTCAATTACAATTTTTCAGAAAGCCAGAAATTTTCAGTTAAAAAACTTCTGGACAACTTGAGCCAACAATCAGGCTCCATTTGCCCTATCTACTTTTTTCTTAGTTGTCAAACATTGACGCAATTGATGGGCATGATTAGAGTTATTTTCCCTCAAATGCGTATAGGCTTGTATATTGACAAGGTTTTTTTTGGGAATTTTTTGATGAGAAGATTCTGGTGTTTACACTAGACTCTAGAGAATTAGTCTACAAGCAATCTCACCCTTGAGGCATTAAGATTCAGACTGTTCTGCTCAAGACTTGGGTGTTGTACTGATGATAGTGTTATAAAATTAGGGCTTTCAGCCTGCATAATCTTGCCAGCGCGATCGCGAATGGGGGCTTGCTATGTTGAGGGCAATTTTGAGAAAGTTTGATTAAGGCACTAACCACAGTTTTGCCCACCACGCCAGAGTTCCCAGAATGTGTGTAGCGAGGAGGATTAGGCAAATGCAAGGTTGGTCATCCAAATTCATCCACCGTAAACGTCGTCGATTTTGTGCTTCTTTAGTGCGGACTTATCGAGAGATTAGTTCTGCTTCTGTAGATGAACTTTGGCAACAAGTAGTTGACTTAACAGACGTTTCATGGCATCCACTACTCAAAAGTACTAATGTTCCCTACGGATTAGTACCCAAACCCGGTTTGATTTTTCAGGCGATGACACGCTTTTCGCCGATTCCCATCCGGATTTTTGTCGAACACGTTAATCCCAGAGAAATGCTGAGTATTCGAGTGCTAGCGATTCCTGGCGTAGAGGAACGGGTTATCTACAAAGTAGAGTCTACTGTCTGTGGCACTTGTTTATCTTATTCTGTCACCCTAAGCGGTTGGTTATCGCCTTTAATCTGGTCTTTGACTCGTCCTTATGTTGATCGTGTAGCACGTTCCTTAGTTGAGGCTGTAGAAAAGGCCGCATTACAAGCAGTATCTAAAAAAAAATCCCTCAATAACAGTTGTTTTGACTGTTAGGGACTGGGATATGGGGAGAATTATAACTCCTAACTCCCTAATCCCTAATTCCTGGTACCTAAAGAAAGTTAAGATTTTATGTAGATGATGCTGAAAAAAAGTTAATTTTTATTACGGCGGTAAAGTGAAAACACTATGTACGATGTCCTCGATTCCCGCTCTGTCCTAGAAGTGTTGCGACCAGTACAAGATCCAGAACTGCAAAAAAGTCTGGTAGAACTGAATATGATTCGCAACGTCAAAATTGACAGCGGCAAGGTTAGCTTCACTTTAGTGTTGACCACACCCGCCTGTCCTTTACGAGAATTTATCGTTGAAGATTGTAAACAGGCGGTAAAGAAACTTCCTGGTGTGACTGATATCAGTGTCGAAGTGACAGCAGAAACACCCCAGCAAAAAAGCTTACCTGACCGCACTGGTATTACTGGGGTCAAAAATATTATTGCAGTTTCCAGCGGCAAAGGTGGGGTCGGTAAAAGTACGGTAGCGGTGAATGTAGCGGTGGCTTTAGCGCAAACAGGGGCAAAAGTCGGTTTACTTGATGCCGATATTTATGGACCCAATGACCCGACAATGCTAGGGCTAACGGATGCGGAGATTGTCGTGCGGTCTAGCGATCAAGGTGACATCCTGGAACCAGCTTTTAATCACGGCGTCAAATTAGTCTCAATGGGCTTTTTGATTGACCGAGACCAACCAGTGATTTGGCGCGGACCAATGCTGAATGGAGTGATTCGCCAGTTTCTCTATCAAGTGGAATGGGGCGAACTCGACTATCTAATTGTCGATATGCCACCAGGAACGGGGGATGCTCAGTTAACTTTAACACAAGCAGTACCAATGGCAGGGGCAGTGATTGTGACTACACCCCAAACGGTCGCTCTGCTAGATTCGCGTAAAGGATTGCGGATGTTCCAGCAGATGAATGTACCGGTATTGGGAATAGTGGAAAACATGAGCTATTTTATTCCCCCCGATCAGCCAGATAAGCAGTATGACATTTTTGGCTCTGGTGGTGGACAGAAAACAGCTACTGAGTTAGGAGTACCGTTGTTGGGCTGCGTACCCTTAGAGATTTCTACCAGAGTTGGTGGTGATAGCGGTGTACCAATAGTAGTTGGCCAGCCAGATTCAGCTTCAGCCAAGGCATTAACAGCGATCGCCTTCACAATAGCAGGTAAAGTATCAGTTGCTGCTCTGACATCAGAAAATTAATTTTTCATCTGGTTCCTGGGCAATAGCCTGGGAATACAGATTTTTAGTAGAGACTAAATTTAAAATCTAAGAGCTACTGTCTAGATTCGCACAATGCTGTTAAAACGTTCGCTCCCCAAAATCCGCTGGAAAAATTGGGTCAAACCCTGGCAACAAGTAGATTGGCTGCTATTTTGTTTACCCGTTGGTGTCAGCATCTTTGGTGGCATCATGATTCTGAGTACAGAACTCAAGCAGCCAGTAACCGACTGGTGGTGGCACTGGCTGGTAGCTGGTATTGGCACCTTAATTGCGTTGTTTTTGGCACGCTGCCGTTACGAATTATTGCTGCAGTGGCACTGGGTAATATACGCTCTGACAAACCTCAGCCTGATGATCGTGATGATAGCTGGTACTAGCGCCAAAGGAGCACAGAGGTGGGTGAGTATCGCAGGCTTTAACGTGCAACCCTCGGAATTTGCCAAAATAGGCATGATTATCACCCTGGCAGCTTTGTTACACAAGCGGACAGCATCCAACCTTGAGACTGTGTTTAAAGTTTTGGCAATTGCGGCTATTCCTTGGGGATTAGTATTTAAGCAGCCAGATTTGGCAACATCACTGGTATTTGGGGCGATCGTGATTGGGATGCTGTACTGGGCAAATGCCAACCCAGGCTGGTTGATACTGTTGATTTCTCCGGTGATAGCTGCGATTTCGTTTAGTGTATCTTGGCCCTTAACAGCGCCTATCGTTTTGTTCAAAGAACTATATTTCACTCCCTTAGGCATAGTTTGGGCTGTGGCGATGGGTGTTTTAGGCTGGCTGGTTCTCCCCTGGCGGCGATTTGGCCTGAGCGCTATCGGCGCCTTCACGCTCAACATTCTGGGTGGTGAATTAGGTCTTTTTGCCTGGAACCATGTATTAAAAGAATATCAAAAAGACCGACTCAGTGTATTTATTAACCCCGAACATGACCCCCTCGGTGCTGGATATCACCTGATTCAATCTCGCATCGCCATTGGTGCTGGTGAAGTTTGGGGATGGGGTCTATTTAAAGGACCGATGACTCAACTGAACTTCGTACCCGAACAGCATACAGACTTTATTTTCTCCGCCGTCGGCGAAGAATTCGGTTTTATTGGCTGTTTGGTAACATTATTTGTCTTCTGCTTAATTTGCCTACGTTTACTGCATGTAGCTCAAACTGCCAAAGATAACTTTGGCTCATTGTTGGCAATTGGTGTATTGTCCATGATTGTATTTCAGCTGATTGTAAATGTTGGTATGACCGTTGGTTTAGCTCCTGTGGCAGGAATTCCCTTACCTTGGATGAGTTATGGGCGTTCTGCTATGCTGACAAACTTCATTTCTTTGGGAATCGTAGAATCAGTGGCAAACTTTCGTCAACGGCAGAAGTATTATTCATAAAGCCAGGGAGCAGGGGTGATGGGGAGAATAAAAACCGTCAACCGACAACTGACAACTGACAACTGACAAGTATTAAGCTATTAACAGGAAATAAGCGAGGACAAAAATCATGATTCTGCCTGGAGCAACTGTTCGCATCAAGAATCCTGCAGATACCTATTATCGATATGAAGGACTCGTACAACGGGTGAGTGACGGGAAGGTAGCTGTACTATTTGAAGGTGGTAACTGGGATAAATTAGTTACCTTTCGCCTACCGGAATTGGAAGTTGTGGAGACGACAGGTAAGAAAAAAGGCAAATAGATTTAGTTAGGAGTTAGGAGTTGAGCGTTTGGATAAATCACATAACTCAACACTCATAACTCCTCACTCCCTACTTATTACTCATCACTACTATGCGTCTCCCCCTACCACAGTTTGCCACTGGCGATCGCCACCCTAATCACATTGCGGAGGTGATCGAAACCACTTCTGGCGAATTTCTGGCACAATGTTTGGAACCGGAAGACTTAAGTTTTCCCTCAATGCCACCTTTTGGTAGTTGGGTTTGTTCTATGGATGAAGAATCGGGCAATCAAATTTATGCAGTAGTATATTTTGCTACGACTTCACCCATAGATTCTGTCCATCGGGCTGTGGCTTTGGGCTTGTCCTTGCAGGATTTGCGGGAGGAACAACCCCAAATATTTGCCATGCTCAAATCAGAATTCCGGGCGGCGATTGTGGGATTTGAGCCGCCCTCCCATAGTAGAGGTTCTAGCCCCAGGGTATATCAGTATCTACCACCACGTCCCCCACAAATTCATCAAGCAGTTTATCGATGTGAACCGGAAGCGATTGTTAAGTTTTCTGAAGAACTCGATTTTTTGCGGACATTGTTGTTCATTAGCGGTGCGCCAGTAGATGCTTTGACTGCAGCTGCAATTCGAGATGTCTACCAGTTACGCAAAGCTGATCGACAATGGCTGATCAAAGCCGGACGTACTCTGAGTGTACTGTTGAAAGATGACTACGATCGCCTACGATTCATTTTGAGTCAAATCCATCCATAGGTAGTTAGTTCCTTGACGATTGCCTAGATACTGTAAATTCAGCTTTTTTTGCTTTTTCGTCAGGGTGACTTTTACAATTATATTCCTCAGGGGATTGTCCCCTGGGTCATCGCAGCTTCACCATCGCCCTTTCAAGTCCTACCTATGGAACTCCTTTCACAAGTTCTGGCGCTGGAACCAACATCCCACGTTTTGAGCAAAGAACCAATTGTTCCCTTTGCAATTTTACTGGTAGTTATCTTAGTTATACCCATTCTGTTTGAACGGCTAAGACTACCAGGATTAGTGGGTTTGGTTTTTTCTGGGGTAGTAATTGGCCCATCTGGCTGGAATCTATTCCAGCCAGAATTACCGATGATTAAGCTGCTATCAGATATTGGGTTAGTTTACTTGATGTTTGTCGCGGGTCTAGAAGTTGATATAGAACAGTTCAGCCGCCGCACAAATCGCTCCTTCTGGTTTGGTAGCTTTAGTTTCACTGTCTCTCTGATAGTGGGAAGCTTAGGTGGGAGGATTTTCGGCTTTGACTGGATTACATCGATATTAATTGGCTCCTTATTAGCTTCCTATACCCTTTTGGCATATCCGATTATTAGTCGGTTGGGAGTAGTTAACAATGAAGCAGTTAATGTTACCATCGGCGCTAAGATTTTTACTGATATTGGCCAATTAGTCATATTAACCCTTTGTCTATCCGCCACCTATGCGGGAGCATTCAACATCTCAAAGGTACTCACTTTATCTGGTTGGTTAACGATTTACTCAGTTGTGATTTTGGTAAGCGTTGATTGGGCTGGTAAAGAATTTTTTCGGCGATCTGGAGGCGATGAAGGAAACCAATTCTTATTTGTGCTACTTTCAGTCTTTCTCGCTGCTGTCGGCGCTCAATTGATAGGGGTAGAAAAAATTATTGGGGCTTTTTTAGCGGGTTTAGCAGTCAATGAAGCTGTGGGTGAGGGGCCCGTTAAAGAAAAAGTTTTATTTGTCGGCAGTGTGCTATTCATTCCCATTTTCTTTGTTCACCTAGGCTTGCTGATTAATCTGTCTGCCTTTGTCAAAAGTATTTTTACCCTCAAGTTAACACTTTTCATTGTATTTGGGTTGCTGGGGAGTAAATTTATCGCTGCTGTATTAGCAAAACTACTGTACCACTATAATTGGCAGGAAACGCTAACGATGTGGTCACTGTCAGTTCCCCAAGTGGGAACGATGTTAGCAGTTACGTTAATAGGTTATCGATCTGAGTTACTGCCAATTGAAGTATTAAACAGCGTCATTGTTTTAATGCTCGTCACATCAACTTTGGGGCCGTTAATTACCAATCGCGTAGCAGTTGGTTTGAGTTCCCCACCAGTTCCAATGGAAAGCTCAACAACCCAACCGGAAAAAATCCCAGAGGAAACTAACAGTGATTTTACTATAGTAGTGCCTGTTTATAATCCTCAAACTCAGCAGTATTTGATTGAAATGGCAACTTCATTAGCGCTTCAGCTAAATGGCAGAATTATACCCTTAGCTATAGCTACTGCAGCAGCTCACATGGATGCACCAGAGTTAGAAGTTTCTTTACAACGCAGTGAACGGCTACTCGCAAAAGCCACAGCACTTAGCCAAGTATTGGGTGTAGACGCAAACCCATTGCTGCGAATTGATGATGCTTTTGCTCAGGGTATTAGCCGCGCCTCTCGTGAACAAGAAGCTAATTTGATTGTTATGGGTTGGGGTAAGCGGACTGGATTGAGAGCGCGTTTATTTGGTAATGTCATCGATAATGTGCTTTGGTCTTCCCATTGTCCAGTAGCAGTAACAAGGCTAGTCGATTCACCAAAAAAAATTCAACGCATCTTAGTTCCAGTAGAAAACTTAATGGCACCAGCTTTGCAGCCTGTACAATTGGCTCAAATGTTGGCAGAAGCCAATCAAGCTCAAGTGACTGTGTTAAATGTGTGCGATCGCCGCACTAGTTCGAGTAAAATTGCCGCTAGGCGATCGCATCTCTCTCTACTGGTGTCTAAATTGGCTTTGCCAAATCCACCAGAAATTCAAATTATTGCTCATGAAAATGCTGCTCAAGCAATTTTACAAGCAGCACGATTATATGATTTAGTAGTGTTACCTTTTACACGTACTCATCCCAGCCCTGGTGGGCTAGCCATTAGTGATGTCACAACCCAGTTAGCTAGACAACTCACTTGCTCTATCGTTATGCTCGCAGAACCGCAACGCACTCAAACATCTGTGCTACCAAATAGTTTACCCAGCACTACAGCTACCGTTTGAGCAAACGTGCCAAACAAGTCTAGCTATATTTTATAAATATAGGGAATATATCTAAAAATACCGTATCTTATTGAAGATTTGATGAATTGTAGCCTCGAAAGGTACAATTTTCCGGAGATATTTGTTATTTTGCTAGTTGAATTCCCTAGCAAGCAAGTCCAAATTTAGCAAAACTTCCTCCCTCAGAAAATTTGGGTATATCCAAACACACTTATTTAATTACCCCTAGTTCTATGGGATTTTTATACCTAGACTGGGTATCCTGAAAATAAGCGCAATAGCTACTGGCAATATCTGTAAATTACAGGAAACATATGAGAATTTTGGTGACGGGCGGTGCCGGGTTTATTGGTTCCCATCTCATCGACCGACTAATTAGCGATGGCCATGAAATTATCTGTTTAGATAATTTTTATACTGGAAATAAAAACAATGTACTCAAATGGATCAATCATCCTGGCTTTGAACTGATCCGCCACGATATTACTGAGCCAATTCGGTTAGAAGTGGATCAAATTTATCATCTGGCTTGTCCTGCTTCTCCAGTACATTACCAATACAACCCAGTCAAAACAGTTAAAACTAACGTGTTGGGAACTCTCAACATGTTGGGATTAGCAAAGCGTGTAAAAGCGAGATTTTTCTTAGCTTCCACCAGTGAAGTTTACGGTGATCCAGAAGTTCATCCCCAAACTGAAGAGTATCGCGGTAGTGTCAATCCGATTGGGATACGTTCATGCTACGACGAAGGCAAACGAATTGCGGAAACTTTGACATTTGATTACCATCGACAAAATGACGTTGATATTCGGGTTGTGCGTATTTTCAACACCTATGGCCCGCGAATGTTAGAAAATGACGGCCGAGTAGTCAGCAATTTTATCGTTCAAGCCCTGCGGGGACAGCCTTTAACCGTGTACGGAGACGGTTCACAAACCCGTAGCTTCTGCTACGTTTCTGACCTGGTGGAAGGATTTATCCGGCTGATGAATAGTAACTATGTAGGTCCGGTGAATCTGGGTAATCCTGGTGAATATACGATTTTAGAATTGGCGCAGGCGGTACAAAACCAGATCAATCCGAATGCACAGATTAAGTTTGAACCTTTACCTGCCGATGATCCCCGTCGTCGTCGTCCTGATATCACCAAGGCAAAAACCTTGTTAAATTGGGAACCTACCATTCCTCTGCAAGAAGGGTTAAAACTAACTATAGAAGATTTCCGCGCTCGGATTAAAAGTGATATCAAAGAGCCAGTCTCCTAAAAAGTGCTGAGTCCTGCTGTAGTTTTATGCAGGCTCTATCTCTCCGTAGTCTGGACTATAAATGGCGGTGTTTGCACCTTCATTAAAGTGTTGTCGTGACAACTTTTGTTTGAATACTAACTTTACAAAAAACGAGGAGTGAAGTATAATGCGTGTTTGCGTAATTGGTACTGGTTATGTTGGTTTAGTTACAGGTGCTTGTTTGGCTCATATTGGCCATGATGTCATTTGCGTAGACAATAACGAAGAAAAAGTCAAATTAATGAAATCTGGGCAGTCACCAATTTTCGAGCCTGGACTCTCGGAAATTATGCAGTCTGCCATTAATACCGAGAAGATCATATTTACCACAGATATCGCCGCCGGAGTAGCCCACGGGGAAATTTTGTTTATTGCTGTGGGCACACCACCTTTACCTACTGGTGAAAGTGATACCCGTTACGTCGAAGCTGTCGCCCGTAGTATCGGCGAAAATCTCAATGGTGGTTATAAGGTGATCGTCAATAAATCAACAGTACCCATTGGCTCTGGTGACTGGGTACGGATGATTGTTCTCGATGGCATCGCTGAACGCCAAAAAACACTTGTACCCGCTGGTGGGGTGTCAAGTGATGACAAATTGCCAGAGATTGCAGCCCATTTTGATGTAGTCAGCAATCCAGAGTTTCTGCGGGAAGGTTCGGCGGTTTACGACACCTTTAACCCCGATCGCATTGTCTTGGGAGGCAATAGTCAAAAAGCAGTAGCCTTGATGAAAGAATTGTATACCCCAATTGTTGAGCGCCAGTACGCTGCTGACAAATCTTTACCTCCTGTACCAGTTTTGGTAACAGACCTCAGTTCTGCAGAAATGATCAAATACGCAGCTAATGCTTTTTTAGCCACCAAAATTAGTTTTATTAACGAAGTTGCGAATATTTGCGATCGCGTCGGTGCTGATGTCACCCAGGTAGCAAAAGGCATTGGTCTCGACTCCCGCATTGGTAACAAGTTTTTGCAAGCGGGTATTGGTTGGGGTGGTTCCTGTTTCCCCAAAGATGTCTCCGCGTTAATTCACACCGCTGATGACTATGGCTACGAAGCCCAGCTCATGAAAGCTGCTGTTAGTGTTAACGAACGCCAGCGCCTAATTGCTCTAGAAAAACTCCAACAAGCCCTGAAAATCCTGAAAGGCAAAACTATCGGACTACTCGGTCTGACCTTCAAGCCAGATACCGACGATTTACGCGACGCCCCAGCACTCAACCTAATTGAACAACTCAACAGATTGGGCGCTAAAGTTAAGGCATACGACCCAATTGTTTCTCAAACTGGTCTGCGTCATGGTCTGTCTGGCGTGCTGGTAGAAACCGATGCGGAACGATTAGCCGACGGCTGCGATGCTTTGGTACTTGTGACCGAATGGCAACAGTTTAGTCATCTCGATTACGTCAAAATGGCAAAATTGATGAGCCACCCGGTGATTATCGATGGTCGTAACTTCCTTGACCCCGAAACAATGGTACGGGCTGGTTTCCAATACATAGGTGTTGGAAGATAATTAGTTACGAATAAATATACCACACTTCCGGGGCACAGCATTGCTGTGCCCCGGAGAACGTAAAAGCATGAGCCTTAAGGAGTCGTGTAAAAATAAGTTGAACAATTTAATATTTGTAGTGCGGGCATCTTGCCCGCGCGAGCAAGATGTTTGTCATGCGGACACGCTCTCGCGAACGCACTACTTATTTTTACTTGATGCCTAAGAGGTACTTGGTATACGTTCAATCTCTGCATATCCACTGAAAATTAAAGTTTTACCCTCAGTTTCTAAACGGTTCAGTCGCATTTTCACTCCATCAAGATCAAAGCGATCTAAATCGACCATATTATCCAAAATTTCTACCAGTGCTAGGCTCAAGGTGCGCGAAATTTCCTGTTGCGCTGCTGGTATTGAATCAAATTCAAATTGAGGATCTTTAAATGAAACCCGTCGCCGCCTTTCTACAGCTATGGTGACAATTATGTTTAATGGTATCAGTTCGCCACTGTCTAAATCCGCCTTGGCTAAAATCCGTAGGCGATTTTCTGGTAATAGTTGCACTTGAATTTCTGGGAAAGAGACTGGTTTACCCCCAGATAATGCCGTTAAAGATGGTAGGGCAAGGTTAAGCAGCCGCTTTGTCACCAATTGGGCTTTAAAAGCCTGGTTGATACCTGCTTCTGATAAAATTACTTGAGCGATCGCCTGGGTCGGTTGCTTAAGAGTCAGTTTGCCACTTAAAACTGAGCCAAAGTCAATCGCTACAGCATCTGTTTCAAAGGACATCTCCTCGACTGCGAAATCTCTCTTGATCACCAAGCCACGACCACTCATCTTAAAGCTATCAATGCTGCCTTGCAAGAGCTTGCTGGAGGGATAGCAGCGCACAAAGACTTCTACTGACTCGCTTTGGGTAAACATATGGCGAATCGTTTGGCTAGCGACTGAGTTCAGCATCCGCTCTCCCCAGTCTGTGCTTTTAGGATCTTGTAAACCAGTAAGTCCGCCGAACATTTGGTTTTGGGTCTCTAGAAGTTCTTTGTACTTTTGTAACAAACTGTGAAGAATACAGCAAGCGATCCCCAGATAAATTCTCCTGATGAGTGGGTGCAGTCTGGCTGATGATTGGAGTAGTTTGGTATTAAATATTACAATTTATATTGGCTAGCCTTAAATTTAGGGACTGACAAATAAAAAAATATACAACTTTTCTTGTGAAGAAGGTGAGTATCTGGTTAGCAAGTTTCGAGGTGATGATCGGATTGAATCACCAACATTTCCAGAGCTAAATTTGACTGCACAACAGATTTTTCAAGCTGGAATTATGACAATGTAGTCTAGTAAGTTAGTAGTGAGGACTTTAGTCCTCAAAAATACGAGGACTAAAGTCCTCACTACGAACGAACTGAACTAAGTTGAACTAAGGAGTCTAACTCCTGCTGCATTTGACTTCTGACTAACTCATAGCATTGATTAACATACTCAGGATCACTAGCCGCTTCCCGCCCATAGCGTTCAAACCGAATTGGGGGACAAACCCGCGTATGGATAGGGGCGGGTAATGGGATATTGGGTAGTGGACCTATTGCTAATCCCCAAGGTAATCCTAGATAAATCGGAAAGACTATGGGATCAACCCCAAATAGCCAAGGTAAACCCCATTTATGGAATTGCTCGACAATTTTGTAGATATCTGCTATGACAAACAAAGTATCGTGGGCACCGCAGGAAATCGCCGGCACAATTGGGACATTTTCCCGTAGCGCTAGCTTAATAAACCCTTTGCGTTGCGCGAAATATATTTGATTCCGCAGGTAATGGGGACGGAAGACATCTTCTGCTCCCCCAGGATAAACCAACACGCTAGCACCTGAGCGCAACGCAGCATAAGCCATTTTTGGATGAGCGATGATGGCTCCTGACTTGGCGGCTAATTCCGCTATTGGCGGAAAAACTTCCCAAGCTGTAGGATGCATTAAACCGTAGACTGGTTTCTCTACACCAAATCGCAAGAACCAATCATACATCATCATCAACATATCGGGAGCAGCAAGTCCCCCATTGTGAGAACCGACAAATAGGACTTTTTCTTGGGGTGGGATATTCTCCCAGCCACTAGTTTGAACTCGAAAATAGTTGTGATATAACCACTCCAACAGCGGTATTAGTGATTCGATGAATCTTGGATCTCGCTCATCCAAAGACCATCCGAGTTTTGTCTTTAAATGGTGTTGTTTTTCTGACATCCAGGCATCTTAGCAAAAAAATAATTTGTTCGTAGTCGGTGATCAATTGTCAGTTGTCAACAGAAAAACCATTAGAAAATCACAATTATTGGCAATTTTAACTTACTAAGTGTTAGCACATGTTTTTTATATTACCAAAAAAATTCTGAATGCATGGAAAAATAGAGCAATTTAAACAGGTTGTGATAGGCTATCTGCGTGAGGAGTCAAGAGGTACTGAAGATGAGTAAACTGCGGGTAGGGTTGCTGTTTGGTGGTCGTTCTGGAGAGCATGAAGTTTCCATCAGTTCAGCACGGGCAATTGCTCAAGCGTTGAGTGCAGAGCAAAATGCTAGCAAATACGAAATACTGCCTTTTTATATCCAAAAAGATGGACGTTGGTTAGCGGGGGATGCACCCCAACAGGTTCTAGGTTCTGGTATTCCATTGCTAGAATCGCAAAACTCCAGCTCACTTGCACAAAATCTCACCTCTCAGCCCCAAAATCCCACCTTGAGTAAATGGGAATCTCCCTCACAAGTCGCGGAAGTGGATGTTTGGATTCCCATTCTCCACGGACCAAACGGTGAAGATGGTACAATTCAAGGCTTACTCACCTTGATGCAAGTCCCCTTTGTGGGTTCTGGGGTGTTAGGTTCGGCAATGGGTATGGATAAAATTGCCATGAAATTAGCCTTTGCTCAAGCGGGAATACCCCAGGTTAAGTATAAAGCCTTAACGAGAGCGCAAGTTTGGTCAAATCCTTGTGTATTTCCCAAACTGTGTGATGAAATTGAGGCAGAATTAGGCTATCCCTGTTTTGTCAAACCTGCTAATTTAGGTTCATCGGTGGGAATTGCCAAAGTGCGATCGCGCTTTGAATTAGAAGCGGCTTTAGATAATGCCGCCAGTTATGATCGACGGATAATAGTCGAAGCGGGAGTTGTCGCTAGAGAAGTAGAGTGCGCCGTTTTAGGTAACGATCTACCCCAAGCTTCCGTCGTCGGTGAAATTACTTTTGACAGTGATTTTTACGATTACGAAACTAAATATACAGAAGGCAGAGCCGATTTACACATTCCCGCAAGGCTACCAGATACCATCAGCCCGTCAAATTCAGGACTTAGCTTTGCAAGCCTTTACCGCCGTTGACGCTGCTGGGTTAGCAAGAGTAGACTTTTTCTATGTCGAAACTACAGGAGAAGTGTTGATTAACGAAATCAATACTTTCCCAGGTTTTACAGCAACTAGTATGTATCCTCAATTGTGGGCTTATAGTGGTATCCCCTTCCCAGAATTAGTGGATCGTTTAATTCAACTCGCTTTAGAAAGGCATTCTCCAGCTCAAGCCAGCCTTTAGTCATCCAGTCAACAAATCTTTACGGATTTGTAGTCAGGACTAAAGTCCTGAAGCATCCGAGGGCTTCAGCCCTCACGCATAAAGTCATACGTAATCAATTTACCAAAACTACCGTTTTGTCGGACTTGATTCGGATTTAGTAGCCTAAACTGCAAAAAAAAGCTACTCAAATCCGACGTTTGGCTACGGATACCTGATTATTGGCTCCTCCAGTACAATCATGGATCTAGAGGGGTACAAATCTGAAAATAATCATGGAAAATAGTCAGAGTGTACAGAACAAGTCAACTCAACCGATAGGGACGACAAAAGAGCTGACAAATAGTCAATCGAGACCAATCAGTAGCTCGAAAATTCTGATACAGATGCTCGCACACAATCCTTGGCTATTCTTAATTGGGTTGTCGGCGGTTTTTCTCGGAAGTGCTGCTTTTGCTTTGTACAGCCTAGGTTCTGTTGGGTATGTTCAAAAGCAGAAAGCACCAGCAACCATCCCAGAAGTCCCAAATGTATTGGAAGAACCAAGCAATACGTCCTCAGAGACTAGCAATCCTACACCTTTATGGTTGGTTGTGGCGATCGCCCTTAGTTGTGGTAGTGGTTGCTTAATAATTTTGCGACTCCTCAATTCTCCAGCGCCGCGTCCAAAACTCCAGAAACAGATTAACCACAATCATGTACAGTTGAGACAAAGCGGTCAACATAAGTTGAAACCACAGATTGCCAAAAATCGAGCAGTTTTTGTACCATCATCATCACTGTCACCTCAAACAAAACCTCTGATGACTGTGTTAGCACCAGAACAAAAGCATCGTCTAAATCAAAGCCCAGAATCTTTGGCAGATTTAATGGATCTTCGTAAACAGAGTTCCTTATCTGCAATGTTACGTAAATATTAGACCTCTTGCAAAAGTCCCCCAACACCCCACCCCCAAACCATCCCCGTATACGGGATGAAGTTTTAGGGAATGGGGCATGAGGCATAGAGAAAAGTCACCAATGCCCGGCGCCTGTCGCCCAAAGTCGGCGGGCGACTGTCCCTCGAAACACACCTGGGGATGGAGTTTCCCGCCGACTTCCAATGAATTTTTATCCACCAAAAAGGCTCAAAGTAAACACCCTAGCGTCATACTGAAAAACTAGACAACTTATCAGTTGTCTAGTTTTCTCGCGCACCCTGATAATAAGGTAAAATTCTCATGTTACGCCGCTTAAGTGTGATCATCATTGCCGCTATACTTTGGCAGTTTAGCAGTTCGTTAACACTGGCAAAAACTCATCAGCCCCAACAACCGGATAAATATCCTCCTAGTCCCCTGGAAGTTATCACATCCGATCCACTATTACCACCAATGGCAGACAAACACCAGTTAAGTCTGGAAGAACTGCAAAAGTTAGAGGTGGAACTAGATAAATTGAATCAAGCTGCTGGAGATCAACTAGAAACTGGGAATAAAGAAGCAGCCTTTGAGACTTGGAACCGGGAACTGCGCTTACGGCGATTTTTAGGACAATTATCTGAGATACAAGCACTGTCGCGAGTGGGTGCGATCGCTGCTAATGAAAACAATCGTCCAGAAGTACTATATATCACTCAGCGATTGCAAGCAATTCAAAAGCAGGCGTTAGCTCAAACCAAACCTGATTTAGAACTATGGCGATCGCTAGGTCAAGCTTACCAAAAAGTGCGATCGCCTAAACTGGCTCTCGAAGTTTACGACCAAATTTTAGCAGTCGTGCGACAGCAACAAGATGCAACAGCCGAACTTGCCACCCTCAATACCATTGGCGAAGTGCATCTGAGTTGGTTTGATTATACCAAAGCTGCTGCTACCTACCAGGAATTGTTAAGTTTAGCTTCCACCAAGGGCGACAGCTTGAATGAAGTAGTATATCTCAAACAGTTGGCTTATATTTATGAGCAAGATAAACAACACAAAGAAGCTGTAAATATACTGAATAAACTGGGAGAAATTTACCAAAATCAAAACGATTTGACTCAATTACCCGAATTAAAATTAGCGATTGCCTCAAATTATGAATCACTAGCACGAGAAAATCCTAGTTTACTACCAGAAGCATTTCAAAAATATCAAGAAGCTTATACCAGTGCTTGGCAATTGGAGCAATATGTTAATGCTAGTGAAGCTTTGCAAAAGTTAATTGCATTGTACCGTTCTCAAGGACAAATAGACGAAGCTTTGCAAACTAGTCAAATTTTACTCCAAGCAGAAGCAAAAACTACAAATTTTTATGGCATGATGCAAACCTACGACCAAATCGGGCAAATTTATCTAGGACGTAAACAATATTCTCAAGCTAGAGCAGCGTTTCAACAAGGTTTAGAATTAGCGCAACAACTCAAGCATGAAGAAGATTACTTTACTCAACAAATTGAAACCCTGTCGAAACAAAATTTATAAACGACTGCCAATGAGAAAATTTGAAGCAAAAATTTGGCACATTTTGCCGGAAACAGCCAAACAAAGGCTGTATAACATAACATACCGAGCCAATTATACCTAAACTGGGGCACGATCGCGCTATGAAGCCCCAAAAAATAACAATTCCCCCAAAGCCGCTCTAGATAGATCTAAGAGCGGTTTTGGCTGATGCGGCGATCGCTCACTTAGCTGGATAATTGTTCAGTAATATTGGGTTTCATGCCTCCACCCAAGCGACGATTATCTAGAGTTAAACCTCGTCCATTTTGAAACCCGGAGTAGTGCGGGCAGCGTTCGACTGAGCGCTCACGCCGTACCCCTCCTCAAAAGCAAGCTGCGCGTAGCGTCCCGCACTTAAGTCTTGCCCGCTACTACCCCCAGGGAGCAAGATGCTCCCACTACTTTTAAAACTATGGTTTTCAACCTAGACGGGGTTTAATGGGAACTCAACAGTTAAAAAAATGTCATAACTCAAAGTGTAGCCTTGTGCCTAAGAAGAACGCAGGACCACGGTCAGCATTGTAAGCCGGGTTGAGGATATACTGTAGGTCAAACCCCAGTGTGGTGACTTTCCCCAGACTCAAATTGTAATAAGTCTCAAAGATATTTTCTGGTTTGTAGTTCAGTTGTCCATCACCAATAAAGGTGCCGAGTCCCCCAGCTTCTAGATACTGACGAAACGATGAGCCGAGACCATTCACCGCATACCCAATACCCAGGGTATCCCCTGATACGCCCAAGCCGGTGCCTCGAATGCTCAAGCCAGTAGCTAATGACCGTTGAATATCTGAATAGTCGTAATTTTCAGTGTGACCATCATTCCAACTAGCGAACGCAAAAAATCCCACATCGCTACCGAGATTTTGTTCCAGCCCAATACCGAAGCCATACTGGTCTTGTTCGTTATTCCTCACATCTGCGATTGAAGGTACCCCAACCTCTCCATTCGCTCGCCACAGATTCAAAGCATCTTGGAATGAAGCCATAACGGCGTGATCATGAAAACCCATGATACGCAGCTTACCCGGTTGTCCACCAAGGACATAGGAACGTTCGATCTCAATAGCATCATGGTAATGCTTTAACAGATTCCAATCGATGGTCGGTCCATTGGATGTAGTCGTCAGAGCAAACCGCCCCACCCGAAACGTCCAATTATCCAGGAAATACTCCAAAGCGACTCCTTCAGTATAGCCACGAGCATCAGAACCATAGTCAAACGCCCCATAGGTAAGAAAGGCATAGTTAAAAAATTGAGTACGCGGGCTGCCGGAAAACCGATTGGGACCAAATAAATCGGGTTCAGCCACTTTACCCACCGTCAAAACCAGTCGTCGGCTAGATACATCCTCAGCCAGTTGGTTTTGTCCAGATTCCACAAATGTCTTCTCTCCCCCCAAATTCCAGGTTTGGCGTAGAAAGGCTCTTGCCAGATATAATAGTGGGGGTACTGATCCCGATTTCTGATCCTCGCCATTCGACAGACCGCCTAGCCCTAACAAACCACTGGGTGGTATTGACGAAGATATTTCTGGGTTGAAATAAAACTCGCCGCCCTGCCACAGACGCACCCCAAAAAAGCCAGTGAAACTGTAGCTATAGGTAAAGTTTTCGATAGTTCTCAATAAACTATTATCACCTGAATAAAGGGCATTAAACGCTGGCTTATCCTGGTAGATAAAGGTTCCCTGAACATGGTAATTCCAGTCTTCGGTGATATGGTCTTCCTTGCCTGCTTGATCAGGCGTAGCACCTGGCTTTTGAGCAGAGGTGGTATTTGACTCTGCACCAGGGGTACTGTTGAAAATATAGGCAAGCCCCAGTAAACCACCAATACCAGAACTGTTGAATGTTCCTAGATTGACTCCCGCAGTGAACGCGAGGCGAGAATTGATCGGATAGTCGATACCGGCTGTGAGCAACAAATCACTTTTTGTAGAGGCCGCTGAAAATGGCGATGATGACTGCATTCCCAAACCAATATAGGGAGCAATATGTCCTGGCCCCTCCAGGGGAAAGTCATAGGTGATGGGGAGCAAAACCGTTGTATTTTCGTTGACCAAAAGAGCCGGTCGGAGGGAAAAAGAAGGACTAAGGGCAAATTTGGTAAATGTGGCAAAGCTAGTTCCGCCCAAAGCACTAGTATCACCACCAGCTCCGAAGTTCACCCCTACCCCCAAATAACTAAACTGGTATTTTCGTTTTTTCGCCGGAGTCGGGGTTGCAGGTGGTACAATTGCAGGTGCTTGAGAGACTGGTGAGTCTGCAGTTGGAGAACTAGGCTGTAATTTACCAGCAGATATCTCAACTGTACCTGGTACTGGTACTGCCACGGTTTCCGTCTTGGCTGGGAGTTGCTTAATTTCGATGGGAGCGACAGTTGTCTCTTTTTCGGGGATTTGTGTTGGGAGTTTAGTTACCTGAGACTGAAGGTGAGCATTGGAGTTATCGGGTTTGGTTGTGGGAGAAGATTGATTTGCTGGCACAGCATCATCCCCCGAAAGTTTTGCTAATTCAACCTTAAATGCTTGTTGCAATTTCTTGATATTGACTAAATCTTCTTTTTTTACGGCATCTGAATTAGCTGTGGTTGCTATCAATTCATTCACCCGATTCAGACAAGCATTTAAAGCTACAGCAAATTCATCACGCGTTATCGCCTGATTACGCGGAAATTTTTCATTTGGGTATCCACCACAGCCATAGTTTTTTACCAAAGATTGCAGTGCAAGAAAAGCCCAGTCTGTAGATTTTACATCCATTGACTGAGAAGCCGAATTTACCTGAGCCAATTGCTGAGATTGCGTATCTACAACTACGTCCCAGGATGATTCCTGTTTGACAGCCTGAGTCGGAACAGCTGCTTGACTGGAAGAATTTAAGGCAATAAATATCGCGAAAATTGCTGGACTGATGAAAAAATAACTGCGAACAGCACTCATCATGAATTGGAACCCTTACTTATACACCGAAAGTTATCTGTAACCCACATGCCGCATTTTCTACTGGTATTACCATACATGAGAATAAGAATCTATAGCAATTACTTTCATACTTTATCAGGGTTTGATGACTTATTGGTAGATTGGCATCATTGGTGAAAAATTCAGCCATTGAAGCTATTCGTAGGCATAAGGCTTCATTTATACAGTACCTAAATCCTAATTTATTCCCTTACCGAAGAGGATATTGACACCCATATTCCATACTTCAAGTATCAAGATATTAGTAAATTATTGCTAAAAATAGTCAATAAAAAATACTGGTACTAATAATTCTTGGTAAGTAAGTCGGTGAAAAAAAACCAAACTACATTAAGTAATGTAAAATTTAATTGAATTGGCTTGTAGTCAGCGGCTCTAGCCCTTAAAAGAGGACTAAAGTCCCCACTACAAACCTTGAATTATTCACGCCGTTCTACTTAATTTGTGATTGTTACAGCGCTTCCCGCTATTATGCAATACAGTTTTCTTCTTGCCCCTCTCCTAGCATAGCTTTCAGCTTTGAGGATGTACCTCATAGCTGCCGGAAGTGCTGTATCCCAATACGGTTCGGATCAGATCCGCCGCTTGAGTTGATCCCCTGAAAAAAGGGCATTGCTGAATCGATGTATAAATTTATATATTTTTATCCAAGCCAAAAACACTTTGTGTCTTCTCTACGACACGCGAACGCAGAGAAGACACAAAAATTGTATGCGTCAGGTTAAAAGGGCTATAGGTAGGACTTATGCATTGACATAAGTAACTAAACATGTGTATATAGGAATCATATTTGATTTCTGAAAAAATATCAGTATCTGTAGGGTGGGCAATGCCCACCCTACGTGTATTTCAATATTCAAATATTAGTCCTATATATTAATTAATAGGCAAGACGAAACTGAGCTATACCGATGGGCATTTCTGTATCAACTCCCACAAGTTTAGCAGATATTCGGTATAACCAAGCATTAGAAGTTCCTATTCTGTTGACTTTGTTTAAGTCAATACTAATTGTGTTTCCAGGAGAAATTGGCTGAGGAAAGATAATAGTAATTTTTTTGTCATTTACAGAGGTATTGGCTGAAATTTTTCTACCAGCGTCATCAAATATATTAATATCATTTTTGACACTTAATCCGGCTGGAATAACGATATTTAGTTGGGAAAGTGCATTACTATTTTGAGGAATTTGTAACTGAAAAGTATGCCGAAATGGACCCCATTTACCTTGAGGAAATTGCGTTGTACTGCTGATATGTGGGGCGCCAATAACATCTGTAGCAGAATTTGCATAAACAGTAGGTACAGAAGTTACTGCCATTAAACTGAGTGTAGTTAAATATATAAGTTTTTTCATGGAAATTTAGATAATTGTTAATGAATTTGGGTGATTTTTTTGAAAAAGCATGTGTGTATAGTTCAATTTTGCTCAATTCTTGAAATATACACTTATTTACATCAGTAGTGTTAACTGAATCAAGCGAGTATTAGGAATCATCTGAAGTTAATAAAAATCTCCAGAAATTAATGATAATTTACCTGAAAACCTTTGATAGACCGTACAGTCAGGTCGTTACATTTGGTTTCTAAGATATCTATCTAGTATTTAAGTAATAGCAAACAAATATGACTGGAGTAAGACTAGGGTGAGTAAGAATATGACTAAGGCATAATTTCGTGCCTAAGCCTGGAATGGGAGTATGATTTGAATCATAAAATAAACTTTTAGCTGAAGATATAGCGTTTCTCGACCTAGTTAGGTACACCCTACCGCTAGCATATAATGTTGTACCGCATCTGAAAGGGAACGGCTATATGCTTCAAAATTTCTGAAGTGCGGGCGTTAAAGGATGTTTGCGTGGAAACGATTTCTGGCAAAATTAGGACATCTTGAGGAGATCATATTAAACTAGCAGTCTCCCTAGCAGCTTCTCGCAGCCGCTCCACATCGCGCATTGGTGGGGCACCAAAGAGCCGCTTGTACTCGCGGTTGAAGTGCGAAGCATCGTCGTACCCCACTCGATAGGCAGCACTGGTAGCATCAAGGTTTTCCCCCAGCATCAGACGGCGAGCCTCCTGGAGCCTCAGTTGCTTTTGGAACTGCAAGGGACTCATTGCAGTGACAGACTTAAAGTGATGGTGAAAGCCTGAGACACTCATTCCCATCTCTCGTGCGATGCTTTCAATCTTGATCGGCTCGTTAAAGTTTTTACGAAGTCGCTCGATGGCTCTGGCGATGTGGTAGGTATAGCCACCCAGAACTGCAATATGACGGAGCCGATTACCTTGCTCTCCTATCAGGAGTCGGTAAATGATTTCCCGCTTAATCAGTGGTGCGAGAACATGAGCTTCAGCAGGGGAATCTAAAAGCCTGACAAGCCGCACCACAGCGTCCAACAGATTTGCATTCAACGGACTTACGTCGATCGCTTTCACATCAGCACGGCTGCGTGATGAGGAATACCCAGCTTCCACCATCACTGAGCCAACGAGGGTGGGGTCAAGATCGAGGCGAAGGCTCAGGTATGGTTGCGCCTGGGACGCTTCCAGAATTTGGCTAATAATTGGCAGTTCGACCGTAGCAAGCAGATAATGCATCGGGTCGTACTGATAGCGATCGCTGCCCAAAAGAACTTCTTTGCTGCCCTGAGCGATCGCACAAAAGGCAGGGATAGAGACACTATGCAGGCATTCCGAAGGCGAGGAGGCGCGGTTGAAGTGCAATCCTTGCAGCGGCTCAATCGTGCCATTATGACGAATCGCCTGGGCAATCCGCTCTGTCAGTTCGTCTCTGTGGGCTTGCGCTCTGTCTGCCTCGCGCTTTGCCTGCGGGTCGTTCATTAAATTGATATTGGCAGCTTTCATTTCTAAGTTTGCAGGATTGTACAACAATCTTAGACGATTGTTTTATTGCTTGTCCTTGAAAATGCCTAATATGAAGCTAAAGCAAGGAAAAATGATTTCGGCTTCTTATAAACATTCTGGATTTTTATTTAAGAGAAAACTCAGTTTCAATTGGGCAAGAGACTCGCCTATTGACAACCAAAATGGGTCAAGGCTAACCTTGCGTCTTAAAAAATCCATCCCTACCGATAGAGCAAGCGCTAAATGCTCAAGCTCTACGATTGGGACAGCCACCCAAACGGCATCAAGTGAAGGAATTAAGAAAATGGACATTAAAAGAAGTGGCTCACAGCCTTCCGCCAAAGGACTGGCTGAGTATTTTACCGGTACTGTCCGCGTTGACCCCCTG